>CAZDTI010000312.1:0-10277 GCA_964508085.1 uncultured Saprospiraceae bacterium
CTTGCCCCGAAAAAAAGGGTTCAGGGCTTGCCCTGAGGTTCATACCCTTGATTGAATAATATACGCTTGTAGCTGAAATCTTTGCTAAAAACGAAATGATAGAAAATGAAGGAAATCAGAAATATTATATCCACTTATCATCAAATTGATTGGACAAAGGAACAGGTGGCTTTGGCCACGGTGGTTAGTGTCGAAGAATCTGCCTATAGAAGAATTGGTGCTCGGATGCTTGTTCGCAGTTCAGGTGTATGGATTGGAGGAATTAGTGGGGGCTGCTTGGAAGGAGATGCATTGAAGCGTGCCCGAATAGCGATTATGAACAAGAAACCTTCTATAGTTGTGTACGATACTCTGGAAGATGATGACCACCAAATAGGTGTTGGTCTGGGGTGTAATGGACGAATTGAAGTTTTGTTTACGCCTATTGACCCAGAAGACAAATCGAATCCAATAGAACAATTGATTGCTATACATCAAAGTAGGAAGCCCTCTATATTTTATCAAGTCCTGAATAAACAAAATGAAGCAATCTTTGGTCTCTTTGGTAAAGGTTCCAATAAGGCTGAGTTTTCTCAAAAATTGGAAATACGGGAAACAGCTCTCGAAGAAAAGACAGGGCTTGTTCTTGAGCGTAAAAAATCAAAAGTGTTCAATTTTGAATCCCCAAATGGAAGGCTTGAAGTTTTAATTGAATTTATACGACCTGAGTTGAAAATCGTTTTAGTTGGTGATAACTATGACGTAAATGCATTTTCAGGAATTGCTAACGAATTAGGTTGGGAAATACATGTGGTTGGTTTACAACGAAAACTCAATAAATCTATTTTCAAACTGGCTAAGCAAGTCATTCATTACGACCAAGTTCAGGAGCTGGAAATAGATGATTATACCGTTATCGTTTTGATGTCTCACGATTACAAATGGGACTTACAAGTGCTCAAAGTGTTTTTGGAAAAAAATCCTCCTTATATAGGAATGCTTGGTCCCAAAAAACGGACGCTCAAAATGAAAAAAGAACTGGAGGAGGAGCATCAAATTTCTTTTGATATAGATAATCTACACTTTTTGCATAGTCCAATTGGTTTGGATATTGGAGCGGAAACTCCTGAAGAAATTGCACTCTCTGCCGCCGCTGAAATCGTTGCTCATTTTAGAAATCGAAATGGACAGTTTTTAAGGTTGCGTGAAGGGACTATTTATGAAAGAGAGTAATCTAAAAATCTTATACAAAACCTACTATGATAAGCGTAGAAAAAGCTTTAGAAATAATTATTGAAAATAAAAAAGACTATGGAACCATAGAAATTCCACTGGCAGAGTCTATTGATCGAGTTTTAAAAGAAGATATTTTCACCGACCGAGAAATGCCGCCTTATAATCGGATAACTATGGACGGTATTGCGATTCAGCATAAATATTACGCAGAAGGAAAGCGAACCTATACAATTGAAGGAACTGCACCGGCAGGTAGTCCTCAAATGTCACTCAAAAAAGAAGGCGATTGTTTAGAGGTAATGACAGGTGCTGTTTTGCCAAAGAATGTAGATACCGTAATTCGTTATGAGGATGTGGTCATCGAAAATGATCAAGCAACGATTCAGGTCGACAATCTGGCAAGAGGGGAAAGTATTCATCGAAAGGGCGAAGACAGACAAAGAGAAGCTTTGGTCGTAGCGAGTAATAGCATGATTTCTCCTGCCGAGGTAGGGGTAGCGGCAACAGTAGGAAAATCGTATCTGAAAGTTGCTCGTTTACCGAAAGTAATTATCATTTCAACTGGAGATGAATTAGTAGAAATTAATCAAAAGCCATTACCGCATCAAATCAGGAAATCAAATGTGCATCGCCTGAGAGCAACCTTAGCCAAGTATAAAATTAGTGCGGATTGCCATCATATCAATGATGACATGGAAGTGATTCAAAAGGATTTAAAAGGAATAATTGAAAAATATGAAGTAGTCATTTTAAGTGGAGGAGTTTCGAAAGGGAAGTATGATTTTCTGCCAGATGCTTTGTCCGCATTAGGCGTCGAAAAATTGTTTCACAGGATAGCACAACGGCCAGGAAAGCCTTTTTGGTTTGGTAAAGCACCCGGTGGCACTTTAGTCTTTGCCTTGCCAGGCAATCCAGTATCTTCTTTTTTATGTACGCATCGCTATTTTATTAGTTGGTTGAATCTTAGTTTAGGTTTACTGAACGATACTCAGCCACATGGAATCTTAACAGAAGACACCACTTTTAAACCTGATTTAACATATTTCTTACAGGTAAAAGTGACTTATAATGAAACGGGGCAAATTTTAGCAACACCGGTTTCGGGTAATGGCTCTGGCGACTTGGCGAATTTAGTAGATGCAGATGCTTTTTTACAATTACCAAGAGGAAAAGATTTATTTAAAAAGGGAGAAATTTATCGCTTACTATTTTATCGGTAGTTTCCAAGGGGTAAGTTCCCTATACCCTATAGATGAGCTGCTAGCCAAACCTCCCCTTCTTCAAAAAATCCTTCCTATAGGAAATTGCTATGCATAATCTCTATTAAAATTAACAAATTTAAAGTTATAGTAAGTGTTTCTGTTTAGTAATTATTTTCTAATAAAAGGAACAAAAACTAGAAATATTAGAAAATATATTCTAATTTTATTTTCGAAATAATAAATAAATTTCATCTAATTTGGCGAAAGATACTAAACAACGAATATTAAAAGCAGCTCTTTCCAACTTCAATGAATTGGGCTATTTTAATGTGCGTTTACAGCAGATTGCGGATACTGCCAATATGAGTGTAGGGAATATGGCGTACCATTTTCAGCATAAGATAGAGTTGTTTAATTTCTTATATGAAAATTGGAGAAAACAACAAGATTTTTTATTGGCAGATATTCATTTAACGCCTATTTTTGAAAATTTTGACACCTTCCTTAAAGAGACTTATCAGTTGCAGCAGCAATTTCGCTTTTTGTATATTGACCAATTAGAGTTGGTAAGAATGTCTCCCGAAGTTAAAACAAGGTATCAAGAATATTTTCAGAATCAACAAGAGCAGTTAGATATTTTATTAGCACTTTATCAGGCTAGAGGAGTCATAGATTGGAAGGGACAAAAGCCTCAATTGGTGGCTTTGAAGATTAGAAGAATTATAGATAATTGGTTGATTCAACAATTAACAGAGGGAAAAACGAACAGTTCATTAGCTAAATTCCAAGCTTATGTTTGGTCAGAAATACAACCTTATCTTAGTCCAACTGGTTGGTCAGAATTTGAAGAAAAAAATATACAAATTAGTATTTAAAATAGCTAATGGTTACATCACAAATAGAAAAAGAGTTAATAGCTGATGTCTATATCAATAGGAATAAGACCATTACTAAAGCATTGTTTAGTTCCTCTATATTCCATGGCTATAAAGATTTATTGATCGGTCAACCTGCCCTTTCAAGCATCGATATTACTTCTAGAGTTTATGGATTTTGTGGTGGTGCTCATCAGCAAGCAGCCACAATGGCTTTAGAGCATTTAGCAGAGGCGGTAGTTCCTCCAAATGCGCATATTGTTCGCTCAATTATTCATGCTGCGGAGATCGTGCAAAATTCTATAAAGTGGTTCTATACTTCTTTCGCTCCTGACTTGGCAGCCCCCTCCTTCCAAGGTTATCCATTACATCAAACGGTCGTTAACAGATTTCGTGCTTTTAAAGGGAGTTCTTTTCGGCAGGGTTTAATTGGGGCGACTTATCCCATTTCTTTTTATTCGTCCATAGCGGGTCAATGGCCCCACGCAGAATTTATTGTTCCTGGAGGAGTTTCGACTGCCCTCAACTCAAAAGGGATAGCAACATCGAAAGCAATCATTCAAGATTTTAAGGAAAAATGGTTAGAACCTATTTTGTTAAATGGCTCTTTAGAAAGTTACCTTCAAGTGACTTCCTGGAAAGAATTATTAGCATGGTTCTATGAAAAAAAAGAACATCAAGATGGTGACTTGGGGTTGTTTTTCCGAACTTGTATGGAATACGGTTTAGATGAAATAGGAGGAGGGAAAGCCCCTTTACTAAGTTTTGGTGCTTTCTGGGATGAAAATAGCACGCTGACTATTAGTCCAAACCATTATCAAAAATCTACTAAATTCCCATCTGGTATTTTTAACAAAACGAAGTACCAAAACATCAAAGCAGATGCCTTTATCACCGCATTAAACAATACTTCCAGTCAGAATGTAGAAGAGTTGTTAGGAACTATGCCTTCTTATGAAGTTGGATCTCTTGCTAGAATGTTATTGCTGGCTAAAGGGAATAAAAAAGAAACGACAGCTTCCAATCATGCTTTAGTAAAAGATGTTTTTTTACAAAAAGGCTCGAGTGTTTTTATTAGAGCTTTTGCCCGTTTCCACGAAATAATGGTTTTAACTGATTTTATCGAAAAAAGCTTAGATGAAATAGATGAAAAAGGAGACTTCTATAAGCCAACGATACTAAAAGATGGAATTGGTTTTGGAATGGCAGAGGCGCCAAGAGGCGCATTAGCACATCTGGTAGAATTGGAAAAAGGAAACATTAAACGCTATCAGATACTTGCGCCCACCATTGCCAATATCAATGTTGGGGCTACTGAAAAAAAATGTGCTCCTTTGGGTAAGGCATTAACAGGCTTAACAATAAAAGACATTGAAAATCCAGTGGAAATTGGCTTAGTAGCCCGTTCTTTTGATGCCTGTTTGCGCTGTACAATCAACTTTAAGAAGAGTAGTTCTAATAAAGAAATAAGACAAGTAATCATTTAAAAATACAATATTATGTGCCTAGCTATTCCAGGTCGAATAAAAAGTATCAGTGTTTCAGAAGAACTGGTCCGAAAGGCCAAAGTCACTTTTGGTAACATCATCAAGGACGTATATTTAGATATGATTCCCAAAGCTAAAGAAGGAGATTATGTATTGGTGCATGCCGGTGTTGCCATCAATTTGGTGAATGAAAAAGAGGCTTTAAGAACCTTCTCGTATTTAGAACGCTACGGCGGATTAGAGGACTTATTGCCTTAATGGACAGTGTTCAATAAAGTGTGTCAGCGGGTAGATTTCCATTTAGGGATTTAAGGGCTGCGCTAGGAAATGACACAGAGGTAGAACAGCCCCCTTAGCATTGTAAATCAAATATTTCATTCCTTACCCTTTAATCCTTTATTTATGAAATTTCTAGAGGAATATCGAGACCCTGAGCTATCGAAAGCTTACTTAAAGAAGATTCAAAAAATCACTTCTAAGGAATGGCGTATTATGGAATTCTGTGGTGGTCAAACACATAGTTTAGTCAAAAACGGTATCATTAATTTACTGCCACCAGGGATACAAATGATACATGGTCCAGGTTGTCCGGTTTGTGTCACTCCAATGAGCACGATTGATCAAGCGGTTGAGTTGGCTCACCAAAAAGACACCATTCTCTGTTCCTTTGGAGATATGTTAAGAGTACCTGGATCCAGCAAAAGCTTACTCGATGCTAAAGCAGCTGGTGGAGATATTCGCTTTCTTTATTCTCCAATGGATGCCGTCCAACTGGCGAGAGAGCATCCCGAAAAAGAGGTGGTTTTCTTTGCTGTAGGTTTTGAAACCACTGCCCCCGCCAATGCGCTCTCTGTGGTTCATGCCCAATTGTACGGTTTGAAAAATTACTCCATTTTGACTTCCCATGTCTTAGTACCTCCAGCTATGCAGGCTATTCTTGAAGAAGAAAATACTCACGTAGATGGATTGTTAGGAGCTGGGCATGTTTGCTCCGTGATGGGATTAGAAGCCTATCAGGTCATTGCGCAGTCTTATCAGATTCCAATTGTAGTAACAGGTTTTGAACCCGTAGATTTACTGCAAGGTATTTTAATGATTATCCAACAATTAGAAAATAAAGAGGCCAAATTAGAAAACCAATACAGCCGAGTTGTTCCTGTAGATGGTAATCCTATTGCTCAGCAAACCATTGCTAAAGTTTTCGAAGTATGCGATAAAGAATGGAGGGGGATTGGAACCTTGCCCAACAGCGGCTGGCAGATAAAGGAAGAAATGGCGGCTTTTGATGCGGTTAAAAAATTTAAACTAAAATCCTCCAATATCTCTGAAGAAACGCAGTGTATCGCTGGAGAAGTTTTAAAAGGTGCAAAAAAACCAATTGATTGCCCGCTCTTTGGAAAACAATGTACGCCCGTTAACCCGATTGGTGCCCCGATGGTTTCTTCTGAAGGTGCCTGTGCTGCTTATTATCATTTTTCTGGTATCGCTTAACGCAAAATCCTTTGAGTGCGTGATGACGAATTCCCTGTAAGATCAAAAAAGACATTGACTCTGACTTTTCCAGATCTGCATATTACTTTACTAGATATGGTCGTAGGAGGTCAGAGTCAGATCCATTCTTCATATTTTTCTCATCGTTTTAAACATAATTGCCTTTTTTTGCATTACATTATTTTAATATTTGAAAATCATCTACGGTTTATGGCGGTTATTTCCTAATTTTTAATCACTCGGAGGGCTTTTGCGCACTGATTATTCTTGAAAAATAGCTTTTCTAAATATTAAAATTATCGTTTTGACCTCATAAAATTTTGTGGTTACATCTTTTTTTACCACTTTTATGTCAATATTTAGAATTTAAATTCTAAATAAAACCATTTAAACGAATTATTTAATTACTCTATGCAAGTAGAAGGCATCAAGTCCAACCAATGTGGATGTGCAGTAAAGAAAGCTAAAAGGGAGAAAAAATCAATTTCTCCTCTTTTTACGGGTGTTATCATAGCCATATTACCCAAATGTCCTTATTGCATCTTAGCCTACTCTAGTGCCATTACGATGTGTAGTGGAACTAAACTATACATGCAATCTCCTGACTGGACTTCTTTCTTACCCTTAGGTCTGGCAGTATTGACCTTCCTATTAATCATCTTAAACTACAGAGGAAAAAGAACACTTATTGCTGCTACCCTTGTCGGTACGGGTAGTTTGCTTATGCTAGCTTGCCAATTTTATACCTTCAACATCAATCATTATTACATAGGTACTTTTCTACTGCTATTTGGCGTGTGGGTCAATGCCAGCTTTCGATATTTCTACAGGAAATGGATCAAAGGACTATTCACCTGATGCAGAGGGCCTCAAAAAAACAGTAAAATATTAATAAAAATTCACTCATAATATTAAAACATGATTGCAGAAAATTTTAATTACGACGCCCCAACTACTTTAGACGAGGCGATTAACCTACTCCACGAATATGGAGACGAGGCTAAAATTCTCTCTGGAGGACATAGTCTCATACCAATGATGAAACTGAGATTTGCTTCTCCTACACATCTCATTGATATTAACAACATACCCGGACTTTCCTACATCAAAGAAGAAAACGGGCATTTGAAAATTGGTGCCTTGACTAAAGAGGTAGACATGGAAGACTCTGATCTTATTCATCAGAAGTACCAAATTTTCATAGACGCTACCAAGCTGATTGCAGACCCGCAAGTTAGAAACTTCGGAACGCTTGGAGGGAATTTAGCTCACGGTGATGCTGCTAATGACCACCCCGCTGTGATGATAGCATTAGGTGCAGAAATAGAAATAACTGGAAAAGAAGGTAAACGAACAGTTGGGATCGATGATTTCTTTCATGGCTTTTATACCACTGCTGTTGAACACGGAGAGGTATTAACAGAAATAAGACTTCCGGCAGCGACAGGCAATTACGGCTCCGCTTATCATAAGGCAGAACGTAAAGTTGGGGATTATGCTACTGCAGGTGTTGCGGTAATGGTTCAAGTAGATGAGCATGGTAAATGCATCAAAGCAGGTATTGGTTTGACCAATGTTTCTTCACTTCCATTAAGAGCAAAACGATCAGAAGAGGTATTGATTGGTTCAGATTTATCAGAAGCGGTTATTGCACAAGCTGCTCAATATGCTTCGGAAGATTGTAGCCCATCAGAAGATCTTCGTGGAAATGAAGAATACAAAAGGCATCTGGTGAAAGTAATAACAAAACGTATGCTCCATAAGGCAATCTCAAGAGCCACAATGAAATCTGCTGCAGAGATTAAAAAAATGTTAGAACCAGCATTAGTTGAATACGCTAAGTCTATCGGAATAGATGCACATGTAGATGATCTCAAAGCCGACACCTTACAGAAGGTACTCAATAAATTAGGATACAAATAATAAAGTAAATAAGAAGAAAATGAAAAAGAACATAACTTTAAAAATTAATGGGGCTGAGCATACAATGGAAGTAGAACCTCGTATGTTATTGGTTCACGCGATTAGAGAGAATGCATCCTTGACAGGAACGCATATCGGATGTGATACCTCCTCTTGTGGAGCTTGTACCATTCTTATTGATGGTAGATCGGCAAAGGCTTGTACCATATTAGCTGTTCAGGCAGTAGGTAAAGAAATCGCAACCGTAGAAGGATTAGCAACCGCCGAAGGATTGCATCCAATACAAGAAGGTTTTCATCTTAATCACGCCTTACACTGTGGATTTTGTACACCAGGGATGATGATGAGAGCTATCGAATTATTAGATAAAAACCCTAACCCAACGGAAGAAGAAATCAGATGGGGGATTTCGGGTAACCTTTGCCGTTGTACGGGCTATAACAATATAGTTTCAGCCATACAATGGACCTCTGCAAAAATGCAAGGAAAAGAGCTTCCTTCCACAGAGCCAAAGTTTGTTTAGTAAGTAAAAATTAATCAACAAAAGAAAATCAATTTTTCATGATAAAATGTAAAACATCCAAAGAAATCGGAGGAATGGGGCATTCCAAGAAAAGAAAGGAAGATGCTCGATTTATCCAAGGTAAAGGCAATTATGTAGATGATGTCAAATTACCGGGCATGCTATATATGGACATTGTACGAAGTCCTTATGCTTATGCTAAAATAAAAAATATTGATGCCTCAGCAGCATTAGCTATACCAGGTGTAGTAGCCGTGGTTACTGGAAAAGATTTGGAAAAATACAACCTGCACTGGATGCCAACGCTAATGTCAGATACACAAATGGTATTGCCAACAGATACCGTTATGTATCAGGCACAGGAGGTAGCTGCTGTCATCGCAACGAGTAGATATCTTGCTCGTGATGGTAAAGAAGCGGTCATGGTGGAGTATGAACAAATGGACCCAGTGATGGATCCTTTCAAAGCATTAGATGAAGATGCACCTGTTTTGAGAAGCGATCAGGAAGGTAAAACAGATAACCACATATGGCATTGGGAAGTGGGGGATAAAGAAAAAACAGCAAACGTTTTTGATAATGCAGATGTAGTTGTGAAACAACAAATGCATATTCCTAGAATCCACGTGGCCTCTATCGAAACCTGTGGTTGCGTTGCCTCCTATGATAAGGTAGAGAACCATCTCACAATGTATATGACCACTCAAGCACCTCACGCCATACGTACCGTGATTGCTTTGGTCGCAGGACATGTCGGGCTAACCGAAGAAAAAATCCGGGTAATCTCTCCTGATATTGGAGGTGGTTTCGGTGGTAAAGTACCGGTCTATCCAGGTTATGTTATTGCCATTGCTGTTTCCTTTTTGACGGGAGCACCTGTCAAATGGATTGAAGATAGAAGTGAAAACTTACAAGCGGATTCCTTCGCTCGTGATTATCATATTACGGCGGAAATGGCTGGTACGAAAGACGGTAAAATCCAAGCGACTCGTTTCAAGGTTTTGGCCGATCATGGTTACACAGATGCCTCAGCGAATCCATCCAAATTTCCAACTGGACTTTTTTCTATAGGAACGGGTTCCTACGATTATGGTGCAGCTTACATGGAAGCGGATGCCGTTTATACCAACAAACCTCCAGGAGGCGTGGCGTATCGTTGTTCTTTTAGAGTAACAGAAGCGGTACATGCCATTGAACGTATGACGGATATGTTTGCCAAAGAAGTTGGTAAAGATCCAGCGCAGCTTAGAATGGAAAACTTTATTAAAAAGGAAGATTTCCCTTGGGCGTCACCTACGGGTTGGTCTTATGATAGTGGTGATTATCATGCAGGCCTTCAATTGGCGATGGATGCCATCGGTTATGATGACTTGAGAAAGGAACAAATTGAAATGCGGAAAGAAGGTAAAAAATTCTTAGGAATTGGAATTTCTACTTTCACAGAAGTGGTAGGCGCTGGTCCATCAAAAGATTTTGACATTTTAGGTATTAAAATGTTTGATAGCGCAGAAATCAGAGTGCATCCAACTGGAAAAGCCATTGCAAGATTCGGTACGAAGTC
>CAZDTI010000313.1:0-10273 GCA_964508085.1 uncultured Saprospiraceae bacterium
TGTGTTTTTTATCACCAAAATAAGAAGCCAATCGTTTCTTCAAATGCTTCGCCTTCCCGATGTAAAGAATCGTATCTTCCTTGTCGATAAAGCGATAAACCCCAGGTTGTTTGGGGAGCGAGTCTGATATTTCTTTGTAATCTTTAGTGGTCATTGTTTCATGTTGATTTGACCACAAAAGGCACGAAGTACACAAAGTATTCCCTAAAAATAGGATGAAAGAACTTTGTGGAGACTTTGTGCTCTTTGTGTCCTTTGTGGTTCATAAAGCCCTAAAGTTAAATAAAAACAGGAACACAACGTTTCCGAAGTATCCCTGGTTTATTTTTTATAAATCTAGAAAGAAAGTCTAAAACTCAATAGTATCCCCCGGCTTCAACGAACTCCCTTCCTTAGGCTTCTGCGTGATATTCCTAACATTCGTAATACGAACGTCTTCCAACTTATTACCAAGCGACTTCCAACCTTTTACATCAATAAAATCTTTAAGACTCAACTCAAATTCGTCTTTCTCTTTTTGACCCTTAGGCTTCACATCATATAAGATCATTGGATTTGCGTGAACAGAAACAAAGAACAATTTAGATCTGCTGTGCTCCGTCAAGAAGTTAAATCGCTGTCCGTTCTTAGACGTTTCGATCATAAAACGTTTTACCATCGTCCAGCCTTTGTTGCCATCAAAATAAACGGCGCTGATGACAAGGTTGTCGCTCATCTTTCCAACGTGAAGAATTTCATCGTGTGGGAATTTTTTATTGACGTCAAAGTCAAGAACCTCATAGCTTCCGTCTTTGTACAATGCAATGATCTGATCGCCACTGTCAAAGTCACCTAAAAAGAGGCCACGTTCTTCCGTATTCAATCGGCCGCTGACTTTGTCCATCCATAGCTTGATAGCGCCAAGAGAAGAAGAACCAACAGATAATTGTGTGACTTTACGAACCGGATATTTCGTTACAATATTACCCGCAGAGCCACGACCTTTAATCGCTAAATCTTCGAAGTCAAATTCAAAATTCTTCTTCTTGGCCTTACAACCTTGTGACAATAAAACAGAAACCGTTTCTGATTCCCCGTTTTGATTGGCCGTGAAATAATGAACTTTAGAACCTTTTGCTTTTTTAGTCAAGTCATAAACCCGATCACGTGTAACCCCTGTTACATTAAACCGTTTAGCATAAGATTTTCCGCTTTTCGCATCTACATAAATCATATTGTAAGTCGTTCGTTCATCTCCTTTCTTCCATACTGCACAATGAATGATGTTTTTGCCCATGAAGACCTTATCCGCGATTTTTACCACCTTACAGCTACCATCTTTGCAGAAAGCAATGACATTATCAATATCAGAACAGTCAGAAAGGAACTCGTCTTTTTTCAGTCCGGTACCGATAAATCCATCTTTGTAATTGACATACAACTTAGCGTTGTTGGCAACAACCTGAGTTGCCTTAATGGTATCTAGCGTTGTGATTTTTGTTTTCCGCTCTTGTCCTTTACTGTATTTTTTGAGCAAGTTTTCAAAATAAGCAATTGCATATTCTGTCAAGTGTTTAAGGTCATATTTCACTTGCTTCAATTCCTCATTGATCTTATTGATCAACTCATCCGCTTTGAAAGAATTAAATTTAGAAATCCGCTTAATTCTAATCTCCGTCAAGCGAACAATGTCCTCTTCCGTAATATCGCGCAACAAGCGAAGACGCTTATCTGACTTTTTAGCTTTCTCACTTGGCCCAACAACATACTTTTGCAATCCAACATCAATGGCTTCAATCACCTCTTCCCAGCTTTCACATTCCTCAATGTCACGGTATATTCTATTTTCAATAAAGATTTTTTCCAAACTAGCGAAGTGCCATTTTTCCTCCAATTCGTTGAGCCGAATCTCCAACTCCATCTTCAACAACAAACGTGTATTTTCGGTACAAACCTGCAAGATGTCCTCAACCCCCAAGAAGTGTGGCTTGCTGTCAATAATTACACAAGCATTTGGAGAAATCGAAACCTCACAGTCCGTGAAGGCATAAAGCGCATCCATGGTCACATCCGGAGAAGTACCAGAAACCAAGTCGATCAAAACCTCCACATCCTTCGCCGTGTTATCGGTTACTTTTTTGATTTTAATCTTACCCTTTGTATTCGCTTTGATGATGCTGTCAATCAAGCCACCTGTTGTAACTCCATATGGTAATTCTCGAACGGCCAATGTATTTTTATCCACGATTTCTATACGTCCACGAACCTTCACTTTACCACCACGCTTACCATGATTGTAATCCGTCACATCAATCATTCCGCCATTCTCAAAGTCAGGGTAGATTTTTGGTTTCTTGCCTTCCAGTATTTTGATCGAAGCTTTGATCAACTCAATAAAATTGTGTGGCAAAATTTTGGTGGACAAACCAACCGCAATTCCTTCCACGCCCTGAGAAAGTAACAAAGGAAATTTCATCGGCAGATTAATCGGCTCCTGCTTACGACCGTCGTAAGACAATTGCCACTCTGTCGTCTGACCGTTAAAACCAACTTCAAGTGCAAATTTCGTCAATCGTGCTTCTATATAACGTGGCGCTGCCGAGCTGTCTCCCGTTCGCACGTCCCCCCAGTTTCCCTGGCAGTCGATCAATAGGTTTTTTTGTCCCAACTTCACCAGCGCACCACCAATCGCAGCATCTCCATGCGGGTGATACTGCATGGTCTGTCCAATGATATTCGCCACCTTGTGGTATCGTCCATCATCCATTTCTTTCATGGCGTGCAATATCCGTCGCTGTACCGGTTTGAGGCCATCCTCAATATAAGGTACCGCTCTTTCGAGAATTACATAAGAGGCATAGTCGAGAAAATATTCCTGATACATTCCGGAAAGGGAGACCATATTATCGGCAGTTGTTCCATTTCCGCTGACCATCGGAGTGATGGTCCTGAGTTCTTTCATCGTTTTTTTAGAGATTCCGTTTTTCTTACTCATGTGATATTTAGATGTCGTGTTTCTTTATATATTTTTAATGGGTTTACCTTTCTGGGAAGGCAAAGTTACAAAATTACGAAGGAACAATTAAACAATTTGTTGGTTGTTTTTTAATTGATTGTGAAAAAGATTGTGTGAGGGCGTTTTTGTAAATTTATTTTAAATATGATTGCTATGAAAAAGATGATTTTATTGTTTGCTTCGATTTCTTTGTTTGAGCAGGTGCATGAGTTTGAATGGGAGATTCAACAAGTAGGTTGTAGATAATTCTAGTGGTGCTGATATAGCAATTGATCTTTGGAGGAACTTGTGCGTTATTGGAGCATTTCAAGATTCTGTGGACTTCGACTCTGGATCAAATGCTTAGTAGATGGATAAGGGTAGGTAGATGGTGAATAAAGGTGAGGGACGCGAATTAAGGGAACACCCTCACCCATTATAAATGACGGAGCACCCTTTTATATCTTAACTGCTTACAACTCTATTCTTTATTGAATCTTAAATTTACGCACGCCCTTTCTTAAGCCATCCTCTAATTGAATAATATAACTGCCTTTACTAAAAGAGGAAACATCTATCGAAAAATTCAACTCTCCTATTCTTACATACTCTTGGTGCCGTTTTAATAACTTCCCCTCCAAGTCATAAATATTAACATTTACTAAACCATCACTTTTTGAGTCATAGCGTACATTTATAATATTAGCTTTTGTGGGATTGGGATAAAGCATAAACTCAAAGCTTAACGTATTGACTAAATCTTCAACTGAAGACGCCATTCCCTCATTCCTGTACAGTTTCGATACTCGAATATCTAAACTATTTCGTCCTGTAATGAGCAAATCTTGATCGTCGTCCCCGTCAATATCAGAGAAAGCAACAGAACCTATTCTAAGAGGGTCAAATGGTGTATTCATCATTTCAGTATAATTCCCTAATCCATCATTGGTGTACAGTTTGGATATTACAAGATTTGAAGAGTTAGAAAACCCAGTAATAAACACATCTTGGTCGTTATCCCCGTCAATATCAGAGAAAGCAACAGAACCTACCTCAAGAGGGTCAAATGGTGTATTCATCATTTCAGTATAATTCCCTATTCCATCGTTGGAATACAGTTTGGATATTGAAGTGCTAAAATCAATAAGCCCCGTAATCAATACATCTTGATCGTCGTCCCCGTCAATATCTGAAAAAGCAACAGAACTTAAAAAAACTGGGTCAAATGGTGTATTCATCATTTCAGTATAGTTCCCTGCTCCATCGTTAGAGTACAGTTTGGATATTGAATTGTTAAAATCGATAAGCCCTGTAATCAGTATATCCTGATCGTTGTCTCCATCAACATCCGAAAAAGCAATAGAGCTTGCTGTAACGCCATCAAATGGAGCACCTATAACCTCCGTAAAGCTACCCAGTCCATTATTAGTGTATAGTTTCGATAGATTAGATCCAGCGTCGTTTTGCCCTGTAATGAGCACATCCTGATCGTTGTCTCCATCAATATCCGAAAAAGCAATAGAACCTTTCCCTACATTCTCAAATGGAGTTCCGATCAATTCAACAAAATTCCCTAATCCATCATTTATATATAGTTTAGATGCCATATTAACAGAAGCTGTTTGCCCAATGATTAACACATCCTGATCATTGTCCCCGTCAACATCCGAAAAAGCAATAGTCGCTTCCCCAACGCCTTCAAAAGAAGTTCCCATTCTTTCTATAAAATTGCCTAGCCCGTCGTTGATATACAGTTTCGCTATTCCTATACTGTTATCAACAGATCCAGCCAATCCTGTAAAAAGTACATCTTGATCGTTGTCTCCATCAACATCTGAAAAAGCAATAGAACCTTGGGTAATAGCATCAAAAGGAGGAGTTGGTAAGATTTCTATAAAGGTTTGAGCGGAGAGTAATTGTCCGGTAGAAATAAAGATGAAAAGTAGGATTTTCGTTTTCATAATAAATAGCTTTAGTAGTTAATGTTTTTTTTGAAGGCGGATGTATTTCTTTTTATTGCTGAACGATTTTTTATGACAAGCCAAGATTCTGAATTAGATTTTATTACGAGTTTTGTGTCATTGCCATTGATGGAAGACGGCCTTTTTGGGCAGATAGAAAAGTCCTTGGAAGGATAGAAAGACTATGATATCTCATTGCTTTAAGTTTTAGTTCGTTCTGCGTTCGATATGTCCTATACTTATTCTTATGCAGATTAAAAATTAAAACGTTGCAAAAAAGGTTGGAAAACACATTAGAGCGACCTAAGCGATGCATCCTCTACTAATATCTAAGTTGGGACACATCTCTTCTTTGGCTTTATGAGCAGAGCAATTCAATGCCTATTCTGAGGCATAGATGTCTCCCAACCGTAGGTCTCAAAGTCATCAGATGACTCTGACACTAAAAAATTCATCTGAGAAAAGAATTCTGTTCAGCAATAAAGTTTACTGGATGGTTTTGAGGACATTCGATGAATTATTTTGGGGAAACAGCTGACCGAAATTTTGTTATTCCGTGCAAGCGCAGCGAACCTAGGAAGGTTAAATTCCAAAAAATGTCACCTCCTTGCGGATTCTCTTACCCTAAAATATGTACCTTAGTCACTAACATTCACTAGAGAAAACCCGCTAAATCACCGACTTTTATATTAAAAACATATAGAATGCTGGTAATGAAGCGTTTGAGTTGTATTACTTGGTTCAAGATTACGCAGCAAAACGGAATGTTCGCACGTTTAGTAAAAGACATTCCGAGCAAATCTGACCTTGAACCAAGATTTGATCACGAAAATTTTACCTGATGGATATCGCCTTAAACTTACAGCACGAGGAAAAGGACTTCATCACTGCTTGCATTGCCAAGGAGCGTTGGGCTCAGAAGAAGTTGTACGAAGATCATTATGGTCAGATGATGGGGGTTTGTCTTCGCTACTCCTCTAACCGGGAGGATGCACTGGATATTCTCCACGAAGGGTTCATCAAAGTGTTTAAAAACATTAGTAAATACCAACCGGGAACCAGCATTTCTGCCTGGATTCGACGTATTATGGTAAATACTTCCATTGATTTTTATCGCAAAAATGTCCGACGTAGAACAGAGGATTTGGATCAAGCGTACGGTGTTAGCTCCGCAGATGCTGACGTCGTTAGTCAATGCACAGAAAAAGAAATTTTAGCAGCGGTACAAGTTTTGTCCCCTGCATACCGAACCGTTTTTAATTTATACGTAATAGAAGGATACGCTCACAAAGAGATAGCCGATCAGCTGGGAATAACCGAGAGCACCTCTCGATCAAACCTAGTCAAGGCGAGAATCAAACTGAAAGAACTCCTCGCCGCAAAACAGATCAAGCATGGACAATAGTTTCGACGAATTATTTGATGACAACATAAGGGGGAAGTTGGAAAACTTCAACGAAGCCGGAGCGCCTGAAGGATGGGAAGCACTGGAGGGAAAGATGGCTGCCGACGCAGACTTAGGCGCTGATCCTTTTGATGCGATGATAAAAGCAAAGTTAGAAGGTGGGAAAGCAGCATACGATCCAGGTTTTTGGTCACTAATGGAAAGTAAAATCGAGGCAGATGCAGACCTTTCCGAAGCAGCATTAGACGATTTAGAATTAGATGGACTTCTTTACGAAAACCTCAATAATTATCAAGTACCTTATAATCCCAACCACTGGGAGTTGATGCTTCAACGCATTAATAAAGAATTTTCTATCCAACATCATTTATATAAATACAAGGTCGCAGAAGTATCGCTCATGCTATTGCTGATTCTGACACTGCTACAGTTTTATCCAGGGAATAGTTCTTCTAACACTGCTGAGCAAAACATGGCTGCTAATCAGACGAACATTGAAAAAACAGAGGAATTGAAACCTATCGTTTCTGAAGACGAAGTGTTTTCAGTTAGAAAAGCAAAAACGATTGAAAATGGAAAGACTTCTGAAGCTGCTTTAATGGCAGATATTGCTAAAAAAGAAAATTTGAAGCCGCTAGCTCAAAATGATTCTGGCAATTCTAACAATACAGATGCAAATTTAGTATTAGAAAAAGGGAGTAATAAAAAAATCACTTCTGAATACCGAAACACTACAAACGTATTACCGCCGCTTCGAAAAGAGCAATATGGGGGAACCAGCATTTCTGAAGCTCAATTAGCAGGAATAGAAACTGCGGACAACGAAGTGCTAACTCAAAAGAAAGAGGCCTTAGAACAAGCAGCCTTACTTTTTGATAAATCTATTCTAGGTTTATTGACTTTAGAATCTTCAGAAGTTGAAGCTTTCAAAATTGAGAGTCCATCTATTCGAGATTGTAAATGGTGTACGCTAAAAAAACCTTGGGCCTTCAAATTAGGAATGTTAGCTTCAGTTGATTTCAACTTAGTAATGACTCCTTTTGATGCTTACTTTAGTTCTGATTCCTATGACCAACTGACGGCTGGATACACTGGAGGTCTTAGTTTTAGTGTACATAGGAAAAAATTAGGTTTTGCAACTGGAATTAGTTATTCTTCTAAAAATTATGAGCCAAGAAAGAACGAAGAAGTCGTCGGGAGTTTAGCTAGAGGTTATGTAAAAGAAGGACTTCAGGCTGCACAACTGAATATTCTAAGTATACCAGCAAACCTTACTTATACCTTTGATAATAAAGGAAAATGGCAGTGGTATACCTTGTTAGGTGCTTCTGCAAAATTAGCAACCATCAATAATTTCGATGTCAAAAGCGAATCCGCCAGTGGTAGTCGAGTTCCTGTTGATCCAAGAATAGTAGCTGCAAAATTAACTCAGGAAGAGGAGGTGGAAGATCCATATAGCGGCGCTTTCGAAGGTGGAAGCTTCAAAAAGAACCTTTTCTTTACAGCAAACCTTGGTTTCGGAATGGAGAGATATGTTACGCCACGATGGTCTGTTTTCTTCCAGCCAACATATCAGCATTCCTTGTACAAAAGAGGCTTAGGACCTAACAATGACCGGATTCATACGATGTCGTTATTCTTAGGGACGAGAGCTACGCTAAAGTAGGAGAATCTAGTTCCGGTAAGAGTTCGCCTGTAGATTTTTGAAAATCTACAGGCGAATTTTATTTAGAGCAAGTCAAAGCATATCATAAAGCCAAATCATATACTGATACCTGTTCTCAGAAAGGCTTTTCGAACTCTTGCACTGCGCTAATACCATTTCGCGGAGTTCAGAAAACCAGAACTTCAAAGCGCTCAATTCGTGAATCCTGCGAATTGAGCGCTTTGAGGTTGAAGTTGAAGTTGCCTTTGAGGTTGAAATCGCATATAGAGGGAATCGAAGTTGAAATAACTTCTTACCTTTGCCCCGTTTTAAAAAGGAATTATGAGTATAACGAACGAAATAAGCAAACGCCGGACCTTTGGAATCGTCTCTCACCCAGATGCAGGTAAAACTACGCTTACGGAAAAGCTACTGCTATTTGGTGGAGCCATTCAAACTGCGGGTGCCGTCAAGTCGAATAAGATCAAACGATCTGCGACATCTGACTTTATGGAAATAGAGCGACAGAGAGGAATCTCCGTAGCCACTTCCGTAATGGCATTTGACTACCGAGGTATGAAGGTGAATATCCTAGATACTCCTGGTCACAAAGATTTCGCAGAAGATACTTACCGAACCCTGACAGCGGTGGATAGCGTAATTGTAGTGATCGATGTCGCAAAGGGAGTGGAGGCGCAGACGGAACGACTCGTTGAAGTTTGCAGAATGCGAAATACACCTATCATTGTTTTTATCAATAAATTAGATAGAGAAGGTCTTGATGGCTTTGATCTTTTGGATGAAGTGGAACAGAAGTTGGGCCTGACCGTCACACCACTTAGTTGGCCAATAGGAATGGGACAGCGTTTTAAAGGCGTTTACAATCGTTATGAAAAGCACCTAAATCTTTTTTCCGCACATGGTAAACAAACGAGTGACGATACGATAGCTTTCACCGATTTGGCGAATCCGGAACTGGAAAAAATGATCGATGAAAAGCCAGCGGCAGAATTGCGCTCTGAGGTTCATTTGATTGAAGAAGTATATCCGGAATTTGATCGTCAGGAATACCTTGACGGAAAATTGAGCCCAGTGTTTTTTGGTTCGGCGATTAATAACTTTGGTGTGAAAGAGTTGTTGGATTGTTTTGTGGAAATAGCACCGACTCCATTGCCACGAATCACAGAAGAACGAATCGTAAATCCAGACGAAGATAAATTCTCTGGCTTTATTTTTAAGATTCATGCCAATATGGATCCAAAACACCGAGATAGAATTGCCTTCCTTCGCATCTGTTCAGGTAAGTTCCAAAGAAACACAAACTACCTTCACGTACGCAACGCTAAGAAAATAAAATTCTCCAACCCAACAGCTTTCATGGCAGAGAAAAAGTCCATCGTAGATGAAGCCTACCCAGGGGATATCGTCGGCCTTTACGATTCAGGGAACTTTAAAATAGGAGATTCGCTTACAGAAGGGGAGAAACTTCACTTTGTAGGGATTCCAAGTTTCTCGCCGGAACAGTTCCGTTATGTCAACAATGCAAACCCGCTCAAAGCAAAACAGCTTGACAAAGGTTTACGCCAGTTAATGGACGAAGGAGTCGCGCAGCTTTTCACCAGAGATTTGAATGGTCGAAAAATAATCGGCACGGTAGGAGCGCTACAGTTCGATGTTATCCAATATCGTTTGGAGCATGAATACGGCGCTTCTTGTAGTTACGACCCAATTGCTTTACATAAAGCTTGTTGGATTAGTAGCGAAGATGAAGAGGCTTATAAGGAGTTTTTAGATAAACGAAAAAGAGATATGGCCAAGGATAAAGATGGCAAAGATGTCTTTCTAGCGGAGTCTAAGTGGATGTTGCAAATGGCTCAGGAGAATTTTCCAAAGATGGAGTTTCATTTTAAGAGCGAGTTTTAGTATTCGCGAAATATGTCATATTGGTTGGACTTCTAGAGAACATATCTTTAGCCGACTCGTATAAAACGGATGTGGTGCAAACGCATTTTAAAATCACGCAGAAGCCTGCCCTGAGCCAGTCCGTACCGGAACGGGCGGGCTTGTCGAATGGGGCAGCAGAAACGCAGAGTTTTTTACGTGAGCACAACGCGTTTATAAAATCACACAGAGGCCACAGAGAATACAGAGTCCTTTTAAACCTTTGTGAAACCCTTTGCGCTCTTAGCGTCCTTTGCGGTTAAAAAACACACTAAAGGCGGAACGCCGCCATACAATTATCAAAAATTAAAACACCATATCATGGCTACTGATAATAAATTTCAAAA
>CAZDTI010000314.1:0-10227 GCA_964508085.1 uncultured Saprospiraceae bacterium
GAAAAAACTTAGTATAGGAGTAATCTTTTCTTTACTTTTATCGCAAGAAAGAGGAGTTACAATTTAACGCAAACGGTTTCTGCTCTTTTTATCAACCCCTTCATATAGCAGCAGCGTTCCATCAACCGTCATTAACAAACATTCTATTTGGACAAAGGCAGTATCATTATCATTCCCCCTTTAAGACTTCAAGAGCTTTAACAATTAAATATTAATTAACCAAAATTTATTAAAATCTTAGATTATGAAAAAAATTATACTTCCAGTTATTGGTTGTCTATTGATGTCTTTCGCCTCTTTCGGGCAAGCATCTTTTAGCGACGATTTTGAATCTTATAACGCTGGTGACTGGCTGGGAACATCGGCTACCGAATGGACCACTTGGAGTGGAAACGTTGGAGCAGGTGCTGACGACGTGACCGTTTCAGATGAAGACTCTGCCAGTGGCAATAACTCTATTAAGCTTGGACCAGCAACCGGTAATGGTGGCCCTGAAGATGTTGTTTTATTCTTCACAGGAGAAAAATTTGATACCGGTAATTTAGATGTGAGCATGAATATGAAGGTTATAACGGGTGGCTATTTTAACTATCAACAAGAGGAAACTATCGGTGTTACCTGGGCGATGAATGCAATTTTCGATGCAGATGGTGCAGGAAGCATAACAGATGGTGCTAATGAAACTGTTATGACCTTCTCCTACCCTATGGATACTTGGTTTAACTTCCGAATGATTACAAATTTAGATGCAAACAAGTGGCAGGTTTTTGTTGATGGTGATTGTGTAGGGTCTTTTGCAAATGTCAGTGATGGTATTGCGTCAATTGATATTTTCCCTAGAGGAGGTGATGAATTCTTTGTAGATGACTTTTCCTACGAATATGAACTTGTAGCCCCAGTAATTGTCAATGATGCAAAAGCTTCTTTGAAGCTTTCTGAAGATAAAGGTTTAGTTGGAACGACAACAGCTATCGAAGGTACTTTTACTAATGTAGGTTCTTCTATGATTACGGAATTTTCTGTTGAAGCAAATATTGCCGGAACAGCAACTCCTGTTTCTATGGACAACCTGAACTTGGCCTCAGGTGAATCTATGACTTTTTCGATTGATGATAACTTCTCAATGCCAGAAGGAGATACGGATGTCTCAATAGAAATTATGTCTGTGAATGGCGGAACATTTGACGATGAAGATGTATGTAATGATGGAGAGTCTCGCCGAATTAATGCAGTAGCTCCTGCTCCACATAAAAAAGTACTGGTAGAGGAAGCAACTGGAAGTTGGTGTGGATGGTGTCCAAGAGGAACCGTTGCTATGGATAGGCTTGCATCGAAGTATCCGGACAACTTTGTTGGAATTGCAGTGCATACTAACGACCCAATGGAAGATGAAGTTTATAGTCCTGGATTCGGGAATGACAATTTCCCTAGTGCTAAGGCTGATCGTACGGATTGGATAGATCCAGGATTTGGAACTATGGAACCTGCTGTTCTAGAACAGGCGCAAATCCCTGTTGTTGCTACCTTATTAAATGGAGCTGCATGGGACCCTGCAACAAGAGAATTACAAATTACACTTACTGTAAATGCTATAGATGAAATCTCTACCGGTCATAAAATTAACATTGCACTTACAGAAGATGATGTTTCTGGAACTGGATCAAACTGGGCGCAAGTAAATTACTATAGCAGCCAGACTAACAATATAGATTTGGTTGACATAAATGGAGTAAACTGGAGAGAACTTCCAGATCCAGTAACCGATATCGATTATGATCACGTTGCAAGAGCTATTCTCGCTCCTTTCGAAGGAATGGAAGATAGCTTCACCGAAACATTAGCAACCGGAGGATTTGAGATTTTTACTTTTACCTACACTATTCCTGAAGACTTTAATGAAGATAAAATGCATGTCGTTTCTATCATTACTAATCCTGATGGCAGTGTTAATAATTCTGAATCAGTAACTATTGCGGAGGCTGTTGCGAATGGACTCGCATCAAGTACTCATGATATAGATTTAGGTAATGTAACCAACATCTATCCTAATCCATTCTCAAATACGACTACGGTTAGTATGAATATGACACAAACCTCAGACGTCTTAATTGAAGTAATGGATACTAATGGTAAACTGGTAATGGCGAAAGAATACCAAAAGCAATCTGGTCTATTCAATATTACTTTTAATGGCTCTAGTTTGGACGTAGGTATGTACGTAATGAAAATTACGGCTAACGATAAATTTACGGCTAAGAGAATTTCTATCATTCGATAGTGATCCTATAAGTCTGTGAAAGACGAAATAAAGACAAGAGCTTTTCTTTAACAAGAAAGGCTCTTGTTTTTATTGGTGATACTTTTCAAGTTAAATCATCTAGTTAGAAAGTTGATGATAGAAATTTCACAATTCAATTTTTCGTACCTTCGCGCCAAAATTAATCGCCCTTTATAACTGATCTTGCCAGTCACACTATGCAAAGACAATTTCTGATACTCTCTCTCCTATTCTCCGCCCTATCCACCTTTGCGCAATTGGGCAACCAAATCATCCCCAACCAGGCCCCTCCTAAATTTCATTTGGCCCTAACAACTGAAAAGATAGACCTTGACGGACAGCTCAACGAAGCCACCTGGAAAAAAGCAGAGCAACTCTCTCAATTCACTCAATATTTTCCACTTGATACAGTGGCTGCCTGCGGAGAGACCGAGATTCTTATGGCCTATGATGCCAACAATCTTTACATCGCCGCCAAGTGTTATACCCCTGCCGACCAATTCTTAGTACAATCACTAAAACGTGACTATGGCTTTGGAGCTACAGATAACATTAGTTTCCTCTTTGATACCTATAATGATAAAAACAATTGCTATCTCTTTGGTATGAATCCTTATGGGGCAAGACGTGAAGCATTGATCTCTAATGGCGGAAAATCCAATGCCGATTTTGACAGTTCCTGGGATAATAAATGGTTTGGAGAAAGCGAACAATATGAAAACTATTGGATTTGTGAATTGGCCATACCTTTAAAAATCCTACGCTTCAAAGAGGGCGCAGCACAGTGGCGATTTAACTCCTACAGGAATGATACTCAATGTAATGAAATCAGCTCCTGGGTCAACATTCCAAGGGAATACATTCTGATGGATATGAAATACATGGGTGATATGGTTTGGGAAAAACCACTGGACAAACCAGGCAAAAACGTCTCTCTTATCCCTTATGTCAGTGGCGGACTAACAAGAGATTTTGAAGACACTGACCAAAACAATGCAAAACGTAGGTTTAATGTTGGAGGAGATGCAAAAATTTCTATTTCATCTAGTATGAATCTTGATTTAACTATAAATCCCGACTTTTCACAAGTAGAAGTCGATCAGCAAGTAACCAACTTAGATCGCTTTGAAATTTTCTTTCCGGAAAGAAGACAATTCTTCCTCGAAAACGCGGACCTCTTTGGTGGATTTGGTACTGGAAGAATTAATCCCTTTTTTTCTAGACGGATCGGAATTTCCTTGGATACCATTACCGGGAATAACGTACAAAATACCATTTATGGCGGCGCTCGTTTGACCGGAAAAATTAATGATAGATTACGAATAGGGCTCATTTCCATGCAAACGGCTTCGCAAGAAGAAAACGATTTGCCCAGTTTTAATTACTCTATTTTGGCAGTTGAGCAAAACGTATTTGACCGTTCCAGCATCGCGGCCATTGTTGTGAATAAGCAGGCTTTTAACTATAGTGATTTTGGGAACACTTATAATGAGTTCAATCGAGTTGTGGGCTTAGAGTATCGTTTAAAATCCAAAGACAATTACTGGACAGGGAAGGCCAATGTTATGAATGTTTTTTCGCCAGGCGACAACAAAAACAGTCTTGCGCACCTCGCCCGTATTGAGTATAATCGGAAACGCTACCGCCTAGAGTTTGTACAAATGATGACAGGCAATGGATTCAATGCCGAGACTGGTTTCACTCCTCGAAAAGACAATTATTTAATCAGCCCTGAAGTGGATATCCGCTTTTTTCCGGAGACCGATAAAGTCAGTATACATACGCTTGGGGCTGATGTCAACTTCATTTATAAATTGGGGCGGGATGATAGTGAAGTTATTAGTGACTTCGGTTTGGAAGAATTCAATAGCAGACTTTCCTGGAGCACCCGTTTTTCCAACAATACCAATTTCCGAGCGAACATCAATTATACGGAGGCAACGTTGTTAGATGATTTTGATCCTACCAGAATTCAAGAAGATTCCGTCTTCTTCAATGCAGGGTATAAATTTCGTAACACTATTCTTACGTTAAGGTATAATTCAGATAGACGTAAGACTGTCTTTTGGAATTTTCGTCCACTTATCGGTAAATTTTTCGGAGGTACTCGAGCTGGGTTTCAATCTTCGATTAGTTATCGTTTTCTACCTTATGGTTCTGTTTCTGTCAACACCAATTACAATTACATCAATTTGGATGATCCGTTTGAAACCGCTAACCTATGGCTCATCGGACCGAGAATTGATATTACATTTACACGTAAACATTTCTTAAGTGTCTTTGCACAATACAACAACCAGCTAAACAATGTCAGCATCAATACTCGATACCAATGGCGTTTTGCTCCGGCATCGGATTTCTTTATTGTTTATTCGGATAATTATGATACGGATCCTGCCGACCCTTGGGCGAGCCGAAATCGGGGGATTGTGGCAAAGTTGACTTATTGGTTGAACCTCTAATCCGAGTCTATAACACTCACAATAATCATTGCCAACATAGAGACAGCGAGAAAAGCCCATATAGTTGCTTTTATATCTCCTGTCATTAAAAAAGTACCTCCAATACCAACTATAAATAAGAAAATAACTAATCCCCCCAACTTCTTACTCATTTTTTCAGTTTCCTTCTGCTTCGTTCTTTCAACATCTTTTTCCTTCAATTCCTTAGCTTCCTCATATTCCTCTCTTTCTGTTTTTCTAAACGCTGCTATTTTCTTATCTGCGGTAGTTACATATTTACCTTTAGGATAAAGGTTTCAGTAGGTTTCATAGTAGAAAACACTCCTTTTCCTTTTCACGTTAGCCCATAATCGTTCTTCATCATTTAAAGTATTGTCCGTCGAGGAGCTGATGGGATTATAAGTCTTTTTTGATGCCTGACTCTTGGAATTCAGATTGGGAATTTCATCCAAAAGGTTCATCAGATCATAATTAATTCTTGTTTTACTAGTTCTTTCAACTTCCTGTGTAATAACCCCTAAATTCGCCTCTTCGATAATAACATTGAATCGACTTAGTAACAATCTGATTTTGTTGTAGAACAACAGACTTCCTTTTTGCTTTTCAAAGCCATTTTCATCCATATACTTGATCAGTAAATCAAAAGTCCTTTTCGTTTTACCTGCCGCAATATGACTCTTAAGTGTTTTAATTTGATCCATTGGTTTTTAAATTGATTCTTAATTCATTAGACTTTGCTCTGCTCTTAGCTAGCACTAAACGGAAAAAACGCTAATTAAGGTACTGATTTTTCCTTTAAATCTTCAATCACTAGGGAACTTTATCTGCTCCCACACAGTTATACACCCGAAACGCATCAATAACCCCA
The DNA here is from genome assembly GCA_964508085.1 of uncultured Saprospiraceae bacterium. Classification (GTDB taxonomy): domain Bacteria; phylum Bacteroidota; class Bacteroidia; order Chitinophagales; family Saprospiraceae; genus CALGLS01. The sequence continues at coordinate 5,609 of CAZDTI010000314.1, forward strand.
AAAAAGAAATTAAATCGCCTTAGAAGTGGGAGCGATTGTAAGGATGCACTTAACTAGTTTACCGGCGGATAGGTTCTAGATAGAAAATCCGCCAGGTGTTTAGTGCCCTTGGTGACTTTTAGATTCTCATTGTAAAATATTTGTTAGATAATCTTAGCAGATATACTTTTTACAATAGGAAATAGAAATCGCCAAGGCGCTAAAAGCCTTAGTCCGGTGAAGTACAGTAGCCGATACTTAAATAAAAAAAGAGTCTCTGAGGTTTTCAGAGACTCTTTTTTCGTTTGAGAATAAGAGAAACAGACTGGATAATACACCACAGCTAATCTCTTTATCTGCTTTTATTACTTTACAACAGTGACCTTACGACTCAACCAAGCATCTCCAGCTTTCATTTTCACGTAATAAACACCAGAGCTTAACGGTTGTAAATTTACTGTTAGACGCTGATTAGATTGCACATCAACTATTTTATCCATAACCACTTCTCCGAGAGCATTGTATACTGCGAAATGTTGTAAAGTCCAATCGCTTTTGTTGTCTATGTTTAACAAATTTTCTGCAGGATTGGGAAAGACATTGACCTTAGTATCCAATAATGGAGTATTTGTTCCGGAGGGGATTGAATAATTATTAATAGCGAGTACACGAATCAAAGCTTCCCTAATATTATTTTCTCGGTACGATGCCCATTCGTTGGACAAAATTTCGTAAGTCTGTCTGGAAAATGGTGCAGTATTTTGAGTTCCTAATGCAACGTCACCTCCTGTAGTTCCCTCTTGCCAACCGACATAAAAACCGCCATCAGTAATACTAACGACATCATCCAATAGTATAGAAACCCAATCATTGGCAGTGTAAGCGTTGGCTCCAATAGTTTGAGTGGCCAGTACATCACCAGGTCCTCCATTTAAACCATTATCGTCTAGGATTTCAATTACAAATTCATCATTAGCACCATTAGAGGTAACGAAAACTTCTACGGCCTCAATGTCAGTTGGATACTGTGGAGGTTTCATATATACCCCTGCACCACCGCCAGTTCCCCAACTGATACTTCCACTAAACGCTCCTTCATTTGCATAACTGAAGACTAACTGAGCAGCAGCAGTATCCAGTACCACCAATTCCGCATAGTTGATATTGTTACCCGGATTAATATCATCTGAATTATTTGTTTCCACAACTGCCCCATATTCTCCTGCCGGTAAGTTTGTAAAACTTTCAAAGTTAAGCTCAGTAGATTCCCCTGTGGCCAAGCTCGCAAAGGTTTGTGCAGAAGAATGTACTACATCGAAGGCTGCATCTCGTAAATTAAGCTCAGCAGTTGTTTCTGAGCTTATATCTGTATTACCAGTGTTAGAAATATTCGCTGTAAAATTAATTTCATCATAAGGCAGATAAAAGTTTCCAGTGCTTTTTTCGTTTTGAACCCAGCTTGACGCTAAATCTTGTACAGAAAAAGTCACCACATCTGGATAATAAAACTTAGTAGCTGAATTGCTCGGAGGAATGGCATCACTAATCACCATCAAACCAATATCTCCGGTTAAGTTTTCTATTCCAACGGCTACATCTGTGGAGCATCCTGCTACATCGTTTGCCAACATAGCATCCATAGTTGCGTAGTTAAAAGTAATGGAGGAATCTGCACTATCAAAAATAGCCTGAAAGGTATTACTACCTATATATGCTGGATTTGCATTCACCCAAAAAGGAGCGTCAACATAGGAAACAATGAATTTTCCATCACCATCATTGTGGTAATACACACGACCTGGATTATCTGTTCCGGCAAAGTTTATATCTCCCATCATAGGGCAGACCAGATTGTCTCCATTTCCTCCAGCCGCAGGAAGAGGAGGAAAACAGTGACTAATGTTGGATACATTGTCGAAACTCAACCAACCATTAGAGCCAATTTTTATTTGATTGTAGTCCGACCAATAGTAGTGAAAGTCCATTCCCATTGGAACGAAAGCAACGGAATTGTCATCCGCTAAGCCGCTGACTTCAGTGCCTACTGTAGAAATATCAATCCAATCGGGTGTTGGACCATCGACATCATCGGAAGTTTTATAAGTATAGCCATAAAGGTCGGGACCTTGGGCAAAAGCATTTGGCTGAATCATCAACAGCGCGAAAAGAATTAAAAATGAGTGATAGATTTTTTTCATAATCTGGTGTTTTAGATAATTTTTGAGATGAATAGTTTAAGTTTAAAAAATAGCTGTTAATAACTTCCAAATCAAATATAGAAAAAACATTATAAATAATGGCTCTTCCTGTTAAAACTAGAAAAAGGATACACCCAAAATGGATGCAGTCGAAACAATTCGATCCGACTTAAATTCTTAATAAACTTGATCGAACTCATTAGAATAGAGCGATCTATAAAAGCCGTCAATGAAGCCAAGGTTTTTTTGAATTGAAAATGCGGACAAAAATGGAATGAAAGCTATTGACCAAGAATTCTTTTATATAAAATCAGAAAGAAAATACATTCGTCTTTTTTATATAGATATTCATTACAGGTAGAGACAAAGGTTTCTCAAAGGACAATAGAGGTATATTTCACCCTCTCTAATCCTAATTTTCAATATCTTTACCCCATGACCAGATTACTCCTATTACTAAGCTTCCTTCTTACCATGTCTACTACAACTCCTTTCGAAGAACAAAATACCCTCATCTATATTGGCGATCCCATGTGCTCTTGGTGCTATGGCTTCGGACCTGAAATCACGGAGATAAAAGACAAACTCCCAGAGGGAGTTGGCTTTCAAATGATCATGGGTGGCCTACGTCCCTACGGTACACAAAAGATGTCAGAACTCAGTGAATTTCTAAAAGAACACTGGGTAGAAATAAACGAACGAACTGGTCAGCCCTTTAGTTATGACATCTTGAAACAGTCCGATTTTATTTATGATACGGAGCCCGCTTGCCGCGCCGTAGTTACTGCTCGAAAAATGGACGAAGGGAAAGCACTTGCTTTTTTCAAGGCTGTTCAACAATCTTTTTACAAAGACAATAACAACACCGCCCTAACAACAACCTACTCCGACATTGCTGGATCTCTTGGCATGGACAAAGCTACTTTTGAAAAACTATTTCTATCCGAAGAAATGAAAAAAGCAACGGCTACCGATTTTGAAGTGGCTGGTCAAATGGGGGTTAATTCTTTTCCTAGTTTGGTTTTAAAAAAGGGAGAGGAATATTTTTTGGTGGGAAGAGGTTATGCGGAAGCTGAGGGGATTTTGGAGACGATTGGGCGGGTGATGAAGGAGTGAGAATCTCATTGCTCATCCCTAAATAATGACATCTAGCTCCTCAGTAAAACTTCTTCTTTCTAATATTTTGTATCTTCACTATTAAAGCGAAGTGCTAAAGCTGGGTTGCCGCCCTATTTCCTCCAGTGCTATCGCTTGAATAATCCAACCACAATCATCTCAACTTTTTAAAGGTGTCGATACAGCCTTATTGACACACAAATATTTGGAATTGCAAAATAAATCTATTTACTTTGTATTTCAAAGTACTTTTAAAACGAAAACAATGCAACAAAAAATAGACACTTTACTAGTAATAGCGGGCAGCATTTTATTTCATTTTCTATTTTGGCAGGAGAGACTTGGACTCAACATATTGATATTTTATACTTTCATTACAGGAACATGTCTCTTCCTGAATAAGGATAAGTCTTTATCTAAATATGCAAAGTTCACATTAGTTTGTACTTTTTTGGTGGCCCTTAGTGTGGTGATAAATAATTCGGCAATAAGCAAGGTTATATTTTGGTTTTCTCTTGCCGGGATGATTGGTTTTATTCATCAAAAGGAACTGAGTTTTTACTTGTATGGAATTGCACAATACTTGCAAAACATCATTCACCTCCCTAAATCAATATCTAGTACACAAATACAGTCCGAAGCTTTTTTTCAAACTTGGAAAAAAGCAAAAGGCTTCCTAAAAATTGCTGTAATTCCATCCATCATCGTCTTTGTTTTTTTCCTTATCTATAGAAGAGCCAATCCCTTTTTTGCTCAATATTCAGATCAGGCTTTTAATTGGTTTGGCACTATTCCTATTGAAAATATTTCATTCGGAAGCATATTCTTTTTCCTTATCGGAATCTTCCTTGTCGCCGGAGCTTTATGGAATCCATTATCTAAAAGCCTCGTCAATTCCAACAATGCATTTACCACAACATTGGTTCGCCGACGAAAAGGGATTACCTATGAAACCAGTCCTAAAAGTTTATTACTCAAAACAGAATACCGGATGGCGTTCCTCGTTATGGTTATGCTCAATGTATTACTATTGTTTGTAAATTTGGTTGACCTCAATTTCGTCTGGATAAATTTTGAGAAATCTCCAGATTATCCTTTAAAATCCTTTGTCCATGAAGGTACTTATTTACTAATCGTTTCTATACTCTTGGCATCAGCCTTGATCGTGTTCTACTTTCGTGAAAATCTAAATTTCTATACCAAAAATAGAAACCTCCGATTAGCTACTTATGTCTGGATTGCTCAAAATGTTCTCCTTACTTTATCTGTTGGAATGCGTAATTTTCGATATGTAGAATATCACGGATTTGCACATCTTAGAGTTGG
>CAZDTI010000315.1:0-10215 GCA_964508085.1 uncultured Saprospiraceae bacterium
TTTTTACTCCTGAAAATTCACCAGGGCTGGATCCGAAAATCGACAAGCTCAGCTTTGAATTGATAAAATTGGACTATGCTGAAATGCAGAATTTATGGACGGCGCTAGGAAGTAGATATTTACCATCTGTACTTTTTAAGGTTCGTATGCTTTCATTTCAAAGTGATCAAATTACTGGGGTGAATCCAATAATTAGTGGAGTGGATAACCCAACAAAACCAGCATCATAATGACAAAGTTTCAAGTATTGATTAAGATCGAGTTGCTTCACGAATACTTTAAGAACGGGAAGTGTCAAAACACGCGAATTTATCCAAATGAAGAGACAAAGCAGTTTCTGAAATCCTCAGGTATGTTCTTCGAACAAAAAGAAAATATTGGATATGTATTGGCTCCTGATTCTTTTAACAGCTCTGATTTAAATGCAGAAGACTTGGATTTTCAATTACAGTTTTCCATTTCTCCTGAAGATAATCGATTTGTCAACTTTACCGAATTCCCTATTGATGAATTAGGTAAGTATATTTTTTCGACGGATGCCTCCAATGGAGAAACTACAGGGTCAATAGTGCTGGATAAGGCTTTTGAGCAAGCTGAAGCTGTGACTAATGAGCTAGCTATTGTTCAATTAAAATTAAGCGAAATAACAAAAGAACCGCAGGCCTGGCCTATTGAATATGTAGTACAGTTTGAATCCAGAGCTATTCCATGGAAGTATTTTGTTATAAACAATCAAGAGGAAGAGACTGGAAAGGAACTACGATTAGATGGTAAAGGGGCAGAATTGTTTAATGAAGGAGTTTCCACAACTTTAATCAACGGATCACCTGCTATCCTATTTGATTCAGGAGATAACCGTATTTCATTAAAGGAAGTTTCTGACATCGATATGAAATTAGTGCTTGCTTCTAAAGACAATGTTCGAGTGGCTGCTGAAACAAAAATAGCACATCTGCCTAATGCAAATGCAAACGGTTTTCAAAAAGAAGAGTCTACAAGCACTGCTATTTATGCCGCTATTTATGTGTATATATAAACCAATTAAACCAATATGAATTCAAATAATAAAAATCCCGGTGTTTACGTAAATGAAGTAAACGCCTTTCCTAACTCTGCGGTACAAGTCGCTACCGCAATTCCTGCATTTATCGGGTATACACCGAAAGCTGAGTATGAAGGGAAATCATACAGCATGAAGCCAACAGCTGTAAATTCAATGGCAGAATTTATGACGATATTTGCCTATCCTGCTGATCCTACGACACCTGAATCTCCGTCGCAATACAATCCTTCGTATTACATAACTAAGGAAAAAGAAAAACCATCAAAAGGAGAATCTTATACGTTGAATGGAGAAATTTATACAATTGAACCTGATCCCAATACCATCTATTACTTGTATAATAGTGTAAAACTGTTTTTTGAAAATGGTGGGAGTCAAGCCTATATCGTCTCTGTAGGGACCTATGGTAAAGCAAGTGGTTCACCGATTAATCCTGGGGACCAAATTGTCAACCCAAATGTGATTTTTACTGATTTGCAAAAAGGGCTAGCTTCTCTAGAAAAAGTGCCAGAGGTGACCATGTATATTTTTCCTGAAGCTACTTTGTTAAGTTTAGCGGAGAATGGATCGTTAATGGAAGATACCTTACTTCAATGTGGTAAAATGCAAACCGCTGTTGCAATTTTCGATGTAATAGGAGGTCGGGAACCTGATCCAATATCTTGGCCTGATGACATTCAAAACTTCCGAAATAATACCGGTAATAACTCACTGAAATATGGCGTGACTTATTATCCATTTTTGAAAACGACAGTAGTGTCGATAAATAAGCTTAGTTATAAAAATATTAATGCAGGAGATGTTAGTGTGCTTGATCCAATACTCAATCCGGCTTCTGCTCCCAACGATAAAGCAGCAACCATCTTGAAGGAAATCAGTGAAGGGAATAACCTGTCTGTTCCTGAAAACAATGCTGCATTAATTGCCTCCAGTAAAATGTATCAACACATTTTGACTATCGTTCAGGAGAAAATAAATACCATGCCTCCAAGTGGAATTATGGCAGGAGTTTATGCAAATGTGGATGCTACTGAAGGTGTTTGGAAAGCTCCAGCAAACGTGACACCTGTAGGCGTAACGGACCTGGCATTGAGGATCGATAATCAAGAACAAGAAACTTTGAACGTGGATGCTGTTAGTGGTAAATCAATTAATGCCATTCGATATTTTACTGGACAAGGTGTACTGGTTTGGGGAGCCAGAACGCTTGATGGCAATAGTCAGGATTGGCGTTACATTAATGTTAGAAGGACTGTAACGATGATTGAACAATCCATCAAACTAGCTTTAAGGGATTATGTATTCTCTCCTAATACACAAACGACTTGGGTTTCTGTTCAAAGTATGATAGAAAATTTTCTAACAGGAGTATGGCGAGAAGGTGCTTTGCAGGGGGCGAAGGCTGAGGATGCATTTTCTGTAAGGATAGGTTTAGGATCTACGATGACTGCTCAAGACGTACTGGATGGCTATATGAAAGTTTCTGTATTGTTAGCTGTTTCGCATCCAGCGGAATTTATAGTGTTAACCATGGAGCAGGAGTTGGCTAAATCCTAAATAAAAATTGATGAATCATGGCAGATAAAGGAACGAATCAAGGGAACGCTTGGCCATTACCCAAATTTAGATTTTCGGTAGATTGGGGTAATTACCAAAAGAATATTGTTTTCCAGGAAGTATCAGGTATGGATGTTGAGTCCCAAGTCATTGAATATAGAGGGCCCAAAAGTGGAGTGTTCGCTACAGAGGAAATGCCGGGTATTGCCAAGTATGGAAATGTGACCATGAAGCGGGGTGTTTTTACTAATGACAATGACTTTTGGACTTGGTATGACCAGATAAAAATGAATACCATTCAGCGACAAACTGTAGTTATCAAACTGTTGGATGAAAAAGGAAAGGTAGCAGTTACCTGGACCCTTAAAAATGCATGGCCAACTAAAATTACAGCTACGGATTTAAAACCTGATGGTAACGAAGTGGCTATTGATACTATTGAAATTGCACATGAGGGGCTAACCGTCAAGACGGCTTCCTAGTGCTGAAAATTAATGGATACCTTTAATGTAAGGCACTGATAATCCGTACACAAATTATAACCGCTTAAATCGAAAATGAAAATTACTTCTCCTCCTTTAATTTAAACATTTTATGCCTGCATCACGAATTATACCGTCATCCTCCGACCTTGTTACTTTAAGTATTAAGTCTCAAGGGAGTCCAATAAAGGACAGCTATCAAGTATTGTCGGCTTATGTAGACTCTTCTATAAATAAGATTCCTTATTGTGAAATAGAAATATCAGATGGGTCTGCCTCAAAAGAAGATTTTCCAGTTAGTGATTCTGATACTTTTGTTCCGGGGAATAAAATTGAAGTACTAGCTGGATATGAAAATAATAATACTTCGGTATTTAAAGGGATTATTGTAAAACACGGTGTTCGCATCTCTCGTAATGAGGGGCCTGTATTAGTCGTGTTATGTAAGGCGGAGGCTGTAAAAATGACGGTAGGGCGGAAGAACGCTTATTTTAAAGATCTGAAAGACAGCGACATTATATCGAAATTAGTGTATAACAATGGTCTTACATCAGAGGTGGCTGCTACTTCAAATCAGTTGAAAGAAGTAATTCAGTATTATAGCTCCGACTGGGATTTTATGCTTTGTAGAGCAGACATAAACGGAATGGTAACCATTGTAGAAGATGGGAAAGTTGTAATAAAAAATCCAGATGAGGAAACAAAAGAACCTCTAGAGTTGACTTACGGACAGGATATTTTTGAATTTGATGCGGAGATAGATGCACAAACCCAAATAAAATCGGTGAAGTCAAATGCTTGGGATCCTAAGGCTCAGGCTATCAGCTCTGGCGAGGCTACTATTAATAATTTGGATATTGGGAATATAACTAGTAACAAGCTGTCAGAAGTCATTGGATTGAGTTCTTATGATTTACAAACAGCAGGTCCTTTGGAAGCGAATATGTTGTCTAGTTGGGCAAAGGCAAAAACCACAAAATCAAAATATGCAAAAGTAAGGGGAACGGTAAAATTTCAGGGGAGTGCCTTGGCCAAGCCAGGTACGCTCATCGACCTTAAAGGCTTAGGGGCAAGGTTTAATGGAAAAGGATTTATCTCTGGAGTTATTCATGAAATAAAAGAGGGCAACTGGATAACAACAGCAAAATTAGGCCTCTCGCCAGAATGGTTTGCTTCAACAGTAAAACAAGAAGCACCGCTATCTTCCGGGCTTCTACCGGGAATGCAAGGCTTGCAAATTGGGAAGGTGAAAAAAATCAACAAAGATCCGGATAGTGAGTTCCGAGTTTTGATTTCCTTACCGCTTATCCAATCAAGTGATGAGGGTGTTTGGGCTAGACTGGCTACATTTTATGCTACTTCAGATTCTGGAGCCTTTTTCTATCCAGAAGTAGGTGATGAAGTCGTTGTTGGCTTTTTTAATGATGACCCACGTTATCCAGTGATTTTAGGTTCGATGTATAGTAGCGGTCGGGCAGCCCCTGAAACACCGGACGAAAAAAATAATATTAAAGCTTTTGTGAGTAGAGAGAAGATGAAGGTCACCTTCGATGAAGAAAAAAAGATCATTACCATTACTACTCCGAATGAAAATCAACTGGTGTTTAATGATGATGAAAAGAGTATTAAAATGACGGATCAGAATAGCAATTTCATAGAGCTATCCTCCGAGGGGATCGAATTGAATAGTTCTTCTTCAATAAAAATAACAGCCGCTGAATCAATTACGATGGATGGACCAAGTGGAATAACAGGTACGGCATCTGGCGGTACTATTTCCTTAAGAGGACTGACGATCAGTTGTACCGCAGATACAGAATTTTCTGCCAGTGGAGATGCCTCTGCTTCATTTAGTTCTTCTGCGGAGGTGTCTATTACAGGAGCGATGGTACTTATAAATTCTTAAATGGTAGCCAATTTTTTTTTGAGACTAGTAACTTATTCTAAAGTTATTTAAAATTAACATTATGCCTCCAGCAGCAAGACTTACTGACTTCCATGAATGCCCTATGGTGACTCCAGGACTTCCTCCCATTCCTCATGTAGGAGGACCAATAGTAGGTCCGGGTGCCTTAACCGTACTTATCGGAGGACTTCCCTCTGCGCGAATAGGAGACATGTTAGTTTGCGTTGGCCCACCGGATAGTATTGTTATGGGCTCCGCCACTGTAATTATTGAAGGAATGCCCGCTTCAAGAATGGGTGATGAAACAGCTCATGGTGGAACCATTGTCATCGGAGAGCCTACGGTTATAATTGGAGGCTGATTAAACTTGTCGATCCAATAAAAACATTAGAGAAACAGAGAAGAACCTCGCTAAGGTTTTTAAGCGGGCGGAAAAAGAAAACTGGATTTTGTTTTTTGATGAAGCAGACGCCCTCTTTGGAAAGAGAACCCAAACAAGTTCTAATACTGATAGATATGCAAATCAGGAAGTCGCTTATTTACTCCAACGAATAGAAGATAATAATTAAAGAAATGAGCAATGTATTTAATGAAGAATTGCAAAAGGCGATTAAAACCGTTTATTCGCGATTAGAATCAACAGCAAATAAAAAAGGTAACGAGGCATTAGGTGCAAAAATAAACCTTTATTATGCGCATGGTGCTAGAGATAAAACTGCCTTAAAACTGGCAACTAATCAGAAAAAAACTGAAACGGTTGGTACTCAATTAAAGGAAGCTACAAAAGTAGCTGGAATTTGTAGAAATATTGTTACAGCTGCTACGGCAGCAGCTACTGATGGACTTGAAATGAAATCGGCAACTTCCACCGCAGTAGTTAATATACAGACTGCAGCCAACGCCCTTACAGATCTTTCCGCCGATGTAGCTGCTATACTTGCTGTAGCATCTTCGAAGGACTATGGTAGCAAAATTCAGCAACTGGCAAGCATGGCACAAACGATGACGGCAGCTGCTGCAGAAAAAGCAGAGGATACAATACTTCAGTCTTTACAAACCACTATGGAAGCGGCACAATCCAGAGCATCAGAAACCCTGACTCAAGCCAAAACGCTGGAAAAAAACATAATTAGCCTGACCAAAATGTTAGATAAAAACTTTGAGTCTTTGCAAGCTCAAATAAGTGAAGATTCCGCAAGCCTTACTGCTGATATCGTAGCGGAAAACGATGCCATTGGTAGATACAAAACGGCCTTAGAAGAAAATAAGGCAATGACATTTTCAGAGACCTTTATGAATGAAGAAGTAAATTATGATTTGCGCTATATAGAAGATGAAATAGAAAAGGGCGAAAAATTTTCTATTGCGTTTAATCACTTTGAGGAAGAGGGCTTAATATTGAAAAATGGAAAATTGATAACTGAAAGAATCATTGAAGCCTATCATATTATTTTCACGGAGAAAGATGATGCAGCAGCATTTGATATTCAAGCGGCAAAAGCAACGAACCATTATTTTAGAATTGATAAATTGGGATCGAAAAAATACGAAATACCATTCGTGACTTCTGAAGCCCCTAAGGGAGCGCTTTTACCGTCAATTCCATCTAATCCTTTCGACATGAATCCTAGGATTGCTATAGACTACAAAGGTAATGCGATAAGACGTGGAATTCCATATGTAGTTTTTGTATATGTCAAATATAATAACGAGTATCAAAATTTAATGAATAATTCAGGCGAGTTTCTTTCTTTGTCTTCGCTTCCATTTACATTGTTAATGGATTTACCAAAAGCAGATACTCCACTACTTTATTTCTATAAATCAAATTCTAATACAAATGATATTGGTGGCAAGGCTGATGCGATGCGAGTCAGTTTTAACGTCAATAAATTATTATTGAACGGAATTTCGTTAGCACCATTAATGGACTTCCGAGTTCTTTTGTTTAATCAAAAAGATGAAAAAGCATTTGCCTTAAATATTCAAATTGAAACAGAATTAAAAAAGTTGTTTGACTTGGATGAAAAATATCGCTTAAGTGAACAAGAATTCCTAAACGCCGAATTGAAATACAACAGAGCAGTTGACTTAGGAGAAAGTAAAATTGTTATTGAAAAACTAAAGTCTGTTTTGAAATCGACAAAAATCACCTACGAAAATCAGGCAGGAGTTTATAATGCTCAGCAGGAGATAATAATGACACTCAACAAAAGAAAGAAGAGTAATTTTTTCCTTGATTCGGATGTGTTAAATACTATTCCAGAGGCTTTTAGCCTAAATGCGAAAAAAGTCGATCAGAGAATACTGCATCGTTTGAAGGAAGAAGATCCCCAAGCGGAAGCTAATTCAGTAGCCCTAAGCATAGAAAAGAAAGAATTAGAGAAAGGTCAATTGAAGGGGGGCAATTCAAATGAAAACAGATATGTTGCCATAAATGAAAATGGAGATTTTACAGATAATTATGGTGAGCCTTTGGTGAATGGAGAAAAGTATACAGCCTTAGTTTATTCTGTTATTAAAGCCACAGAGGTCGATGCCTTGCCATTATTTCAACCCGTTTTTTCTTCATTTTCAGAAGCAAAAATATTTGACCTGCCTCAATTATAAATAGAGTGGTAGAGGTGTATTCCAAGTGGCCGCTTCTTGGAGGAGGTTTCCATCATATGCTTAAAGGAAGGTGTCCGAAAACCGTAAGTTGGTATAGTCCAGTGCTTGAAAACCAGATCATTTTTTCTAAAAAAATATTACACATGTCTAACTCTAGAAAAATCCGAATCTTTGATGTTACCTCTAGAAAATCAAATAAAATTGAATTTCTCATCCGTCAAGTTAATGATGCAAAAACCGTTGTTTCTAAAGCGGAAGCTAAATATCAGTCTTTCGTAGAAAAGGCCAATACCTTTGCAGTTTTGTACGCAGAGGCCGCAGCAGAGCTGGGTACGACTGAAATATATTGGAGGCAATTTTTACAAGTTCAATCAGATTTAAATGGGCTACATAAGACTGGGGGTGAGGCGAATCTGATTGCCGTAGATGCTTTCTACAATGTCCAGAAATTAATTAAAGATTGGGAAGATGTTGTTGCTCAGACTTTGAAAGCTGCTGAAGCAATTATTTTAACAGCTGAATACATTGAAAAAAGAAAAGCTTCTAACAAATTAATTTCAGCTGATTTGGTAAATGATGCAATTGAAGCCGCGAGAAAAGCAGAGATGGTGGTCGCCATTGTGATTAAAGCTTTTAGTGCAGCACTTAATACCCTTAGTTCTTCTGCACAAGTCAATAATTCTACGGAACTAACGAATGTTTATATTAGTCAAGCTATTTCTACTCTTTTGAAAAGAGAGGTTGATACAGCTTCGCCATTGTCGAATACCTTGCTGCCTCCTCAGACGCGAATTTTTGAATCTCTTGAAACTTCTTTGGAAAAATCATTAGCTGATGCTCAGAATAAAATTAAAATATGTCTTGCTGCAACTGAAGCAGCTACTCGGGAAATGAACACGGCTAAAGAAGAATTAGACCAGGCTGTAGTTGCAATGGATACTTGGGAGGCTGCATTGAGTGCAGCAGAAGCGGCGGTAGCGGGTTGATTTTTATTAAGATGGGGGCGATGTTAATCTCCGGACTTATGTCTCAATGGAAAAATAAAACAATACTTTTTCTACCTGTCGTTTTAGGACTGAGTTCTTGTGAAGAACAAGAATCAATAATAGAAAAGTATGAGAATGGAAATCCAAAAAAGACAAGAGTAGCAAACAAACTTATATTCTACGAAAAGAACTATAGTGAAAATGGGGATCTTCGTTCTGAAGGTTCTATTTACGAAAACGAAAAAAGGGAGGGGGGGATTTACTACCATGAAAATGGTAAGGTAGCGAGCTATGCAAATTACCGAGAAGGAAAGCCCTTTCAAGAACTAAAAGAATTTTATGAAACTGGAGCATTGAAAGTCAAAGGGGAGTATGATGTGGATGGATATAAAACGGGGAATTGGATCTATTATTCAGAAGAAGAATCGATAAAAGAAAAAGGGACCTACTATAAAGGACAAAAATCTGGCGATTGGAAATACTATAACGAAGAAGGGCGGATCGAATTAGAAGAATTTTACAATGAATATGGGGACATGGAATTGCAATTGATTAAAGATGAAACAGGAAGTCTAAAAAAGCGAATCGAATTTTATAAAAGAAATGAAATAAAAAGCGAAAAAGAAAAGATAGGAGCTGATAAATTTCATGTAGTTTTATTTTATGAGAATGGCCAGAAGAAGGAAGAAGGTAACATGGTTGGGGAATATGAAGTTGGGTTATGGAGGTTCTGGGACAAATTTGGAAATAAAATAGCGGAGGGGAAATTTGATAAAAGGGCGGGAGTCTTAAATGCGGATCTGATAAATGGGAACATAGAAATATCAAAGAGAGATGCGAGGAAGCTAAAGAAACTTTATGCATCAAGAAAAGCAAAAGGAGTGAAATTTGGGCCTTGGAAATATTTAGGTAAGAAGAAAAAGAAATACAAAGAAGTAAGGTACTCGGTAAAGAATGATACAACACTTTTTGTGAAAGTGTATTGAAAAGTATAACAATGAGCATACAGAATATTCACCAACACTAATTTATCTGCCAATATTATACTTGTAACAATTTTCTATATGGTTCGTCTTTATTCAAGCGAACAAATAAATTGATGAAACTGCCAGGGCAGCTGCTAAATCCCTTGGACTTCCAAAATCATATAGAATTTTAATAATGAAAAGAAACGTCATAATAAAATTACCTATCCTCTCTCTCTTTTTAATGTTATTCAGCCATGGCAAAGTCCAATCTCAAACAATAGATACTTTAGTTAATGTTGGAACCCATCATCTTCATTTTAAAATAATAAAAGGAAAAGGGATCCCAATCCTTTTCGAATCCGGGAACGGTGACGATGGTTCGGTATGGGAGCCCTTGTTACAGCCACTGCTCGAATCCACAGGAGCAACATTGATCACCTACGACAGGGCCGGACTCGGTCAAAGTGAAATAGACAGTCTAAGTATTAGTTTTAAACAAGAAATCAAAGATTTGCAATGTGGACTAAAGAAGTTAGGATACTCAAAAGAGGTATTCATTGTTAGTCATTCCTTTGGAGGTTTCTATGCTACATTGTTTGCAAACAAAAACAAGAAAAAAGTAAAAGGGGCTGTACTTATTGAT
>CAZDTI010000316.1:0-10101 GCA_964508085.1 uncultured Saprospiraceae bacterium
CCGCCAACTCAACATAAATTGGTTCGTTGCATTCATTTGCAGCGAACCTTTTTTTTTATAAAGCTTTGCGAACTCCGCGTGCAGCCCTGAGCATAGCAAGAGCTCGTAAAGCGAAAGGTCAGACTCAGACTATATTTGAGATAATTCCATATTTCTACTTACTCTATCTGTAATTTCTACAAAACGTTTCCCCTTAAAGCTTGGTTATAATTACTCTGAAAAGCTGTACCTTCAAGGCCTAAAAGTAATCTATGAGTAATCAAGCAAATCTTTCGCTTAAATTAGAATTGACCTGGTGGATTTTCACCTTTGTAGTAATTGTCGCAGTTCTTTTTCCAATTTACAATACAATTACAAACTATCCATTCTGGTGGACTAATGTCCTCTTTATCGTTACCTTTATTACTTTGACAAGATATGTTTTCTTACTACGTCATACTTTTTTAGCGAAACAACAAAAATTAAAAGTCGTGTTGTTCTTTCTAAGCATTCCAATTGTGTTTTTTCTCATTAGTCAAGTACATTATTTTCAATCCTTTTTAGACGAACAAGGTGTAGAATCTTTCCTTGGAAATATGACGCTGGATAAAAGAAACAACATGGCGAATTTTGTCAGGACACAAATGATGCTTTTTGGAATAGGAAGCGTGGTGGTTGCTGTTATTTTCCCATTCCGAATGTTGTTCTCTGTTTGGACCTATCGAAATAGAGGAAAGGCTTAGTTAAGCATAAGAACATGGATTAACTCCTGTCATCTTGAACGAGCGGAGCGAGTTGAGAAATCTACTTCTGTAGAAACAATTACGCTGAATAATTATAATAAAATAACAACCATGTCAAAAGTAAAAGACTTCAATGATTACCGTGAAAAGATGAATGAAAAGATCTTTGCACAGGATAACAAAGTGATAAAACGATTCTTTAATTTAGACACCAATGCTTATCAAGACGGAGCACTACCAAAAAAGACAAAAGAACTACTAGGACTAATTGCCTCTATGGTACTGAGATGCGATGATTGTATCAGCTATCACCTTGGAACTTGTTATGACCTAGGTGTAACAAAGGAAGAAGCTTTCGAAGTGTTCGCCATTGCAAATTTAGTAGGGGGATCGATTTGTATACCCCATACCAGAAGAGCGCTAGAATACTGGGAAGCACTCGAAGCAGAAGAGAAAACAAATGCTTAGTATTTACCTATCGATTCCAGGATAGTGGGAAGTTATAGTTAAGGTTAACAGTTAAAAGTTGAATAAATGCACGAATATCTAGATGAATTAAACGAAATCCAAAGGTCAGCGGTAACTACAACTGACGGTCCCGTATTAGTAGTGGCAGGACCTGGTTCCGGAAAAACAAGAGTTCTAACTTATAGGATTGCTCACCTCATAGAAAAAGGAACGGCCCCCTGGGAGATACTCGCCTTGACTTTTACTAATAAGGCCGCTCGGGAAATGAAGGAGCGTATTAGTAAAGTCGTCGGAGATAGAGGTGGAAGTTTATGGGCAGGTACTTTTCACTCCGTGTTCTGTAAAATATTAAGAGTAGAAGCAGATAAAATTGGTTACCCAAGAAGTTTTACTATTTATGATTCTCAGGATAGCAAATCCTTGATTACCAATATCATCAAAGAGATGGGGTTGGATCCGAAGGCCTATAATCCAAACACCGTTAGAGCTAGAATTTCTTCTGCAAAAAGTAATATGATGAACCCTGCGGTTTATCGGCTAAGTGAAGATTGGCTTAAGCAAGACAGACAAAAGAAAATACCAGACCTGGTTTACATCTATGAACGATATACAAAGAGATGTAGAAGATCTGGGGCAATGGATTTTGACGATTTACTTTTTCTATTGTACCAATTGCTTAAAGACAATAAAGATGGAGTCCGAGAAAAATATCAGAAAAAGTTTAAGTATGTATTGGTAGATGAGTTTCAAGATACGAACTCTTTACAGTATGCGATACTGAGATTGTTGGTAGAATATCCTGGGAGTCCTAACAATATTTGCGCAGTAGGGGATGATGCTCAAAGTATTTATGCTTTCCGTGGGGCAACTATTCAAAATATACTTGACTTTGAAAGTGACTTTAAGGAATTGAAGACCTTTAAGCTAGAACAGAATTATCGTTCTACAGAACACATTGTTCAAGCAGCCAATGAAGTCATTACTAAGAACAAAAAACAGATTCAAAAAACAATCTGGTCACATAAAGGGCAGGGACAAAAAATAAAAATTGTTCCATGCATGAATGACATTGAAGAAGGGCGAAGAGTAGCAGGAACAATTGTAGAACAGAAATCGCGCTATCATCTTAAAAATAGTGAGATCGCTATATTATATAGAACAAATGCTCAGTCTAGAGTTTTTGAAGAATCGTTACGTCGGCAAAATGTATTGTACAAAGTTTTCGGCGGGCTTTCTTTTTATCAACGAAAGGAAATCAAAGACCTTATTGCTTACCTGCGCCTCTCCGTTAATATTAAGGATGAAGAAGCCTTGCGGAGAATCATTAATTACCCGAAGAGAGGAATCGGAAAAACTTCGTTAGATAAATTAAGTGCTGCTGCAACAGAGGTTGGAAAGAGTATGTGGGATGCAATGAATATGGTATCCGTTGGCGCAAAAACGAAAAATGGATTTGCGGAGTTTCAAAAACTAATTCGTCACTTTCAAAGTATTATAGAGAAGAAAGATGCCTACGAAGCAGCGATGTATATAGCCAATAAATCAGGTCTATTGGACGAGATAAAAGCGGATAGAACGATTGAAGGGAAAGGTCGCTTGGAAAATATCGAAAACTTACTAAATGGTATTAGTAATTTTGTGGATGGAGAGAGCATGGGGACTGATGTGGCTGAAGAAGAAGATAAATCATTAGAATCTTATCTGCAAAGTATTTCTTTGATGACTGACCAGGACGGAGAAAAGGATGAGAAACAAACAGTTACCCTAATGTCTGTTCACGCAGCGAAAGGGTTAGAGTTTAAATCTGTCTTCGTAGTTGGCTTGGAAGAAAACCTTTTTCCCTCCTTGAAAGCAGGGCAAATGCCTAGTGAACAAATGGAAGCAATTGACGAAGAGCGTCGTTTGTTTTATGTTGCCATCACAAGGGCCGAATTATATCTAACCCTGACATTTACGAAAAGTAGGTATCAATATGGCAAACAAAAACAAAACAGACCTAGTCGATTCTTATCGGAAATAGCCATAGAACATTTAGAGAGTGCTGGTTCTCTTTCCAGCCATGTTCCATCTAAAAGTCCTCCATCAGCAAGAGTGCGAACAGGGGTTAGTGGTAACTTCCGAAAACCTATGTCTAGAGTAAGTGCCATGTCATCAGCAAAGATCGCTAATTTCAAACCAAGCCCAAGCTCTTCTATTCAAACGGGGATGAAAGTACTACATCAACGATTCGGAGAAGGAAAGGTGCTCTCCATTGATGGAAATGAAGATTCTAAAGTAGCTACGATATTTTTCAAAAGTGTATCTAACCCAGAGCGAAAAATTATGCTTCGATTTGCAAAACTTCAAATAATGTCTTAACAATGAGGTTAGGATAAACGTAAAGTATGCATCAGAAAAACCAACACACGCTTCTAATCAGAGAAGAAGCTAAAAGACTTGGTTTCTCATTCATTGGATTTGCGAAAGCAGAGCATATGGATAAAGAAGCTCGACGATTAGAGCAGTGGCTACAACAGGGTGCACACGGGAAGATGGCTTATATGGCCAATCACTTCGAAAAAAGAGTAGATCCAACCAAGCTAGTAGAAGGGGCAAAAACAGTTGTCTCTTTATTGTTTAACTACCATACAGAGCAGGTACAAAAAGATGCAAGCGCACCAAAAATTGCTAGTTATGCTTTTGGTGAAGATTATCACTTTATAGTCAAACATCGCCTAAAAGATTTATTGCGTTTTATTAGGGAGAACATTGGCGAAGTCAGTGGTCGCTGCTTTGTCGATTCCGCGCCAGTCTTAGAACGTGATTGGGCAAAGCGTAGTGGGAATGGTTGGATTGGGAAAAACACATTACTTATTCATCCGAAACAAGGGTCTTATTTTTTTCTCGCGGAGTTAATCATTGATTTAGAATTGGTTTATGATAGTCCAATGAAGGATTATTGCGGGACTTGTACGAAGTGTATTGATGCCTGTCCAACAGGTGCCATAGCGAGTGAGGGATATTGGATGGATGGAAGTAAATGTATTTCATATTTAACAATAGAGTTGCGAGAAACTATTCCTGAGGCATTTAATGGGCAGCTAGAAAACTGGATTTTTGGTTGTGATATTTGCCAGGAAGTATGCCCTTGGAACCGCTTTGCTAAACAGCATGAAGAACCGGCTTTTGAACCGCATCCTGATTTATTAAAAATGAAAAAAAGAGATTGGGAGGAAATAACAGAAGAAGTGTTTAAAGAAATATTCCGTCGTTCCGCGGTGAAACGAACAAAATACGAAGGGCTAAAAAGGAATATTGACTTTTTGAAGAGAAGTTAGCTAGAAGTTGGAGCGTATTAAATGATTCATATCTGTGCTTAGGACACTGTTCTTACCTCATAAATAGGCCCTAGATTAATTCCTATCCAGAAATTAGCAATTGAACTGATTAAATCATTAAAGTCATTGATGTCAATGGGCTTATTTACATAGGCATTGGCACCGTATTCATAACAGGTGCGTACATCCGTTTCATGAAGAGAAGAAGATAAGACAATGACAGGAAGCTTTCTCAATACTTCGTCATGGTACATCATTTTTAAAATCTCAATACCGTTGACCTTAGGCATATTCAAATCCAAAAGCATCAGGCAAATATCAGTAAGCGGATTTTCTTTGAAATAATTAAGTAATTCCTGACCATCACCAATATGAATGATTTCTACAGGGAAGTCTAACTCTTCAAAAGCTAGTTTGGTGAGTTCATAATCAGCCAAATTATCTTCTGCAAGTATTATTTTTTTAGATAACGAACGATCTGTCATATCTGTTGAGTCTGAATATAAGCTAATTTAGAAATGAGAATAGGGAATCAATCTTACCTATACAAAATCAATTCTAAAGTGGTATCATGAGATAAATAACTAAATTACTGCCTGCTAGCCGCTTAAAATTAAATCAAATTGTCTAAAATATAGATTCTCAATAGGCATAAAACGGTAATAACTACTGTAATTATACCTCATAATCTAGTAAAGGTTTTAATTTTTGGAAAGTTTTTTTTGAAGATTAACTTATGACCTTCTTTTGAAAATGACCTCTGTCGTTAAATAGACAGCTAAAAAAAATATTTCTTTAGCAAAAGAAGCGCTAAAAATCTCTTTTTCTTCTCTTGTAATCATTACGATTTTCAAAGACAGCGGTTATCTTTGAGCAAAACATACAATATGTACTCCAAATACTTCTTATTACTGATTCTCTTTGTTCTTTATAGTTCTTGTCAAAATAATACATCTACAAGTATTCCTGCTAAAGAAAAGGCCGCTGAAATCAATAAAACATCGACTGTACCAGCAGACGTCGCTAAGGAAACAACGGCTACTGAAAAGAAAGTCGTTCTTTTTTTTGGCAATAGCCTTACTGCTGGTTTGGGGGTGGATCCAAAAGACGCATTCGTAGGCTTACTCGGTCAGAAAATGGAAAGCTTGGGGATGCCTTATAAAGCAATTAATTCCGGGGTAAGTGGAGAAACGACTGCAGGGGGCTTAGGTAGAATCAACTGGATCTTAGAACAGTATGAACCTGCTGTTTTTGTCTTAGAATTAGGAGGAAATGATGCTTTAAGAGGAGTTGATCCTGCTGCATCCCATAAAAACCTACAAGGGATTATAAATGAAGTAAAAAAGAAATATCCAAAGATTCCTATCGTACTTGCAGGCATGGAGGCTCCTCCTAATATGGGAGAGGTTTTTAGAAACTCCTTTAGAAAAATGTATAGGGATTTGGCTCAAAAAAATGACTTACTGCTGATTCCATTTCTATTGGATGGGGTGGGAGGAGTTGCAAGTCTCAATCAAAAAGATGGAATTCACCCAACGGAAGAAGGGCATAAAGTGGTGGCTGAAGTGATCTGGAAAACTTTGGAAAAAGCACTATAGGCTCGACAGACCATAAACGTGTTTACTAGTGTTAGCAAAGGTCGGTATTTAATTTTACTGTTTCGATAATAATCAGTTTATCAATGAAATTACGAAGTCAATACATAGCTATAGCGGTTTCGCTACTTATATTGAGTGGCTTGTTTTATTATTTCAGTAGTATTGTAACTTATGTATTGATTGCATGGGTCTTGTCTATGATAGGACAGCCGTTAATGCGATTTTTTCAACGAAAATTGAGAATCGGTCGTTTTCAGGCAGGCCCCAATATCGCTGCGATTTTAACTTTAGTACTTTATTTTTTACTAGCAACTATATTGGTCGGTTTGTTTGTTCCGCTGATTTTGGAACAGGCCCGTAATCTCTCAAATGTAAATTATACTCAGATTTCTAGTACACTGGAAGTCCCACTGAATCAACTAAATAGTTGGTTAGCAGAGATTGGTTTAGTAGAAGCAGGTGAATCGCCGACCTCTCAAATCAGCGATACCTTTCAGGAATGGTTTCAGCCTTCTAAGGTGTCTAATTTCTTTGGCTCTCTTATTGGGGCCGCGGGAAACTTATTATTTACTATTTTTTCTGTGGTATTTATTACTTTTTTCTTTTTAAAAGAGCAAGGGTTATTCGTTAATTTTTTGGTGACTATAGCACCGAATGAATACGATCAGTCGGTTAAAAATGCCATTGATAGTATCAGTAAATTGTTAACCAGGTACTTTGGAGGAGTGCTATTACAGATAACGATTATCACAGTGTTTGTATCTGTTTTACTAGGCTTGTTGGGAATAAAAAATGCATTATTGATCGGTTTTTTCGCAGGACTTATCAACGTTATACCATATCTGGGCCCAATAATAGGCGCTGGTTTTGGAATATTGGTCACTGTCTCTTCTAACGTAGGATTACAGTTTTATCCTGATCTTTTTACTTTATTAATACATGTAGCGATGGTCTTTGCTGCCATGCAGTTATTGGATAATTTCTTATTACAGCCGTATATTTTTTCTAACTCCGTTCTGGCACATCCCCTGGAAATTTTTATTGTTGTTCTCATGGGAGCACAAGTCGGAGGTATTACAGGGATGGTATTAGCCATTCCTGCTTATACGGTCTTTAGAGTAATTGGAAGAGAATTCTTAAGTGAGTTTAAAATAATTCAAAAGTTGACTGGTAGGATGGATGAGGAAATGTCTACAAATGGTTAATGACTAAATGTTTTGAACCCCTTTAAAGCCCTGAAGAAATAAAAAAGTGTAACAACTATATCACGGCCCCTTATAAGGTATCGTAAATAAATTGTTACACTTTTATGGTATTTGTCTAGCCGGTAAAATTACTAAAAAAGTTGACTATTTATTATCCTGCTTTGCAAATACTTTTCGTAATAAATCTGTGTTACGTTCCGAAATGTTAGTTCGAATTCCTTTTTCTTTTTTAGCAACCATTCCGAATAATCCTACAAGTGCCTGCTTCGTCACATAGTCATCTAAGTTTGGATTTAGTTTTTCTACAAAAGGAATTTTGTTATAAGCTGAAACGGCTTTATTCCAGTAGTCTGTCGCATTTACTTTATCTAGAGATTTGACAATTTTAGGATTGAAAGCACTGTACAGCTGTTTATTTGTAGTGTTATTTAGGTAGGTAGTAGCTGAGTTATCCGCCCCCATCAAGATATTCATGGCGTCTGAAAAAGTCATACTTTTAATGGCGGAAACAAAAATAGGTTTTGCTGCAGTAGCTGCATCTTCTGCCGCTCGGTTTAGAAGTGTAAGCATTTTATCTTCCACTTGATTGAAGCCAGGAACGTTCTTTAATTTTTTAGTTACTTTCTGTACTTCCGCGGGTAATAAGATCTTATAGGCACTTTTCATATAGCCATCTTTAGCGGATAGCGTTTGAACGCCCTTGCTGATACCTGCATTAAGCGCTTCTTTTAAGCCTGATCCAATTTGTTCATTGGATAGAACGCCGTCTTCTAGCATTGTGCCGGCGATATTTTGTAATTCCTTACATGCGGTAAATTGTAAAACGACGAGTAAAAACAGAATTCTTTTTAACATGGATCTAAGATTTGCGTGATAAAATAATGTGTATTAAAGGATATATAGACTCCTATACCATTTTCCGAATATAATTATTGCGGACTTGCTATTTAGACTGCAGTAACTAGAAAATGTAACGTGGTAGGAGGAGGTATAAAATGTTATGAAACTAATAAAGTTAAGAATTTGTATATGGCTCAGACCATATTTAGAACTTTCCAATTGAGAATTTCAATGGCATAGTAAAGCGAAAGGTCTTTGATATAGCAGTGTTTTTCCAAGTTAAAATCGTAAGGATCGTTATTCACTATCTACCTGCTATGCTTATCCTGCATATTCTGCCATACAATTGTTGCAAAGACATCCCTGGTACTGCTCAGCTAAAGATTCTCTCGTTGTACTATGAATAGAAACCGCTTGGCACCAACAATTGTCATCATTATAACATAAGAAGGGACGACTACATCTAGGGCAGCCCTGAACAAAATTATCGGATTCTTCAATATAAACACTACTAAATTTAGCATTAGGAATTGGGCTCGCTTTCCGAATACGCACCGACACTTCCTGAATACTATTGAATTGTCGTTTTAATCCATTGATTATATTCTGTGCAACTGTTTCTATTAGTTTTACCGTATTCCGCATGGCAGATTGGCAAATCAGAAAGACCGTTTCGTAATTAATCGTCTGATTGACATCGTCTTCTTCCGCCGCTTGTTGGAAATTGGTGGTGATATAGATATCTACCTCAAAGTGATTTCCAATCAACTCCTCCTCTGGATAAACGCCATGATATGCGTAAAATTGAAGTCCTTCCAATGCGATTTGGCCCATAATAATTGATCTTGAATTTCAACCCAAATGTAAGGAAAAACCATAAGAATTAACTTTGTGCTCAAACAAGTCGGCTATTCGTAATAAAACAGCACACTTATCTATTTACTTTACTCAACAGTTGTTTTGAAATATGTACTTTTGTGGCAAGAAATTTACTTATAAATTACTACCATTTATTGGCTACCAACCAATATCTTGTTTAAATTGCTTTGATTTAGAAACGCGAGTACTATCTCAAAGAAGCCTTTTAATTAACTCAGGAAAATTATCATTTTTGTTATGCAAAATAACGACAACCACACCAAAGCAGCTCCACGAAGAGCTAAAGAAGATCCGTATCAAGGCCATGATTACTACGCCATTGACGAATTATTAGATGAGGATCACCTCTTAGCCCGTGACGCCGTACGCGAATGGGTGAAGCAGGAAGTAAGCCCAATTATCGAAGACTATACAGAAAGAGCAGAATGCCCACAGCACCTGTTTAAAGGACTTGCAGAGATTGGTGCTTTTGGTCCAAGTCTCCCTGCCGAATATGGTTGTGGAGGAATGGATGAAATCGCATATGGGATCATAATGCAGGAATTAGAAAGAGGAGATTCTGGAATTCGTTCTATGGCTTCTGTTCAAGGATCATTGGTGATGTACCCTATTTATCGTTTTGGCTCTGAAGAGCAAAAACGAAAGTACTTACCGAAAATGGCGAAAGGGGAATTGATTGGTTGTTTTGGTTTGACAGAACCAGACCATGGGTCAAATCCTAAAGGTATGATTACGAATCTAAAGGACGATGGCGACAGTTATATCTTGAATGGTGCCAAAATGTGGATAACCAACTCGCCAGTTGCAGATGTAGCCGTAGTTTGGGCAAAAGACGAAGAAGGCGTTATCCGTGGCGTTATTGTGGAACGTGGAATGAAAGGATTTTCAACTCCTGAAATTCATGGGAAATGGTCGCTACGTGCCTCTATCACTGGAGAACTAGTCTTTGAAGACGTTCGTGTACCAAAATCTAATGTTCTTCCTAACGTACAGGGCTTGAAAGGACCTTTATCTTGCTTGTCAAAGGCAAGATATGGTATTGCATGGGGTGCTATTGGAGCAGGCTTAGATT
>CAZDTI010000317.1:0-10035 GCA_964508085.1 uncultured Saprospiraceae bacterium
TATGGTTCGACAAATCAACAACGGTGCAACTCAGTTGTATATCGTCAAAAAAGACGGGCGTGGCTATAATGTCTCCCCAGTTGGTATTGCCACTTATGCTCAAATCAAACCGACCAACACTGGCTACTCTACCTTAGATACGCGGTTTTCCTTCAACTTTGACCAACCAGCAAACGGCATTAACTTAGCCACCAATGGTTCTGAGTCTAAAGTGGTTTACAAAGGCTTAGTCTCTAACTCTTGCCCTAAATCTTACCTTTTTGATAAAACAAGAGAAAGAGGTGGACGATCCTTTTCTTCTTATGTTATCGTTCCTGAAATAGGAATCGTAGAAGAAAAGAATGGATTCAATGCAACAGACGCACAGAATTCCGTTCTAAGATTGGTAAAAATTAACGGTAAACCTTATCAGAAATACATAGAAACTTATTGTGCGGATCCAAAAGCGGGATCAAATGCTTCCTTCTATTCTAATGGTCGCTTTAATAGACATAGTAGTAGCTTACCTGTCAGAAAAACAAGAAAGCCTTCAATGGCGGATATGGAAAATGGAAAAAACAATACCAATAGTGGAAATAATGGCTCTACTACAGGTTCTAATCCATTTAAAAAAGACAAAACTAATCCAACTTCTACGTTCAATTGTTCGGTCTACAAAGACCTGGACAGAGGCATCTATATGGATTTCGCAACTGGTCAACCAGCAAACACAGAATGTGGGGGAAACACCTATATCAATGGAAGAAAAGTAGGAGAACCTGTAGGAGGCACCATTGTTACTACGCCAACCACTCCACCTCCTCCAACTACTACTACAACAGCCCCTCCTCCTCCTAGAGATGTAGTAAGAACGAATACTTCCGGCACCAACTGCAATTCAGTATCCTCCTATGGAAAACACGTGGTCCAAAGAGAAGAAACACTATATGGTATCTCTCGCTTATATGGCTTAACACTCGCTCAAATTCGGGCATATAACCCAGGTTTGAATGGGACGACTATTTATCCTTGTATGACCATCTATACAAAAGCAGCAAGCAAAGGGGGTGGTGAAGTAAGCACAGATTATAAAGCAAAACAACACACCGTTAAAAGAGGAGAAACGCTTTATCAATTGGCCTCAAAATACGGGTATACCGTTGATCGTTTTCGCTATTTAAATGGCCTTGGTCCGAACGACAACATCTACCCTGGTCAGATTTTGAAAACACAGGATTGTAACTGTGGCGCGACTTCTTCTTATGAGAATGTAGCCTCCATTCCTAGCGAATACAATGCTGCTCAAGGCAGAATCAATACTGGAGGACAGTCTGTTGCCGCTCAACCTGCAGCAAAAAGACGTTTCCATATTGTCGCGGAGGATGATACGGTTTATAGTATTTCCAAGAAATATAACATCGGTGTTGCTCAACTTCGGAAGATCAATGACTTAGAAGAGAATGAAATTATTATTCCTTACCAGCGCATTTATTTGCAGTAAGACAATGGTAATAAGGAATTTATAATAAAGAATCCCCTTATGATCATTGATTGTAAGGGGATTCTTTATTGGTAAGATAATGTTCAATAAATGAGATTTCCCTCCCTCCACAAGGTCGGGACGGGCTTTTAGGGCTTAGGTGTTGCGGGAGGAAGACACCATTTTCTGCAAAATCTCTTGGTAAGCATTTAGGCTGATCACACCACCTAAATTATATATCATAAGCTAATCAATAGCTATATTCTCCAGTACAGCAGCAACGCGCGCATAAAACCACTTTAATAAAACTATTTACTATTCAATTACTCCCCAATGCGAATTACAACTCAATCAGCACTCACCGATTTGGCAAAAACCAATCATCCTTTCAAAATCTTATTCGAACATGGAACTTTATCTGTAGAGATCTACAAACCAGATAATGTAGATTTGCAAGAGCCACATAAACAAGATGAAGTCTATGTTATTATCTCTGGCTCCGGTACTTTCATAAACGGAGACACCACTACTCCATTTGGTCCAGGAGATTTTTTATTTGTGCCGGCAGGTGTAGAACATCGCTTTGTTGATTTCACGGAAGATTTCAGCACCTGGGTGATATTTTACGGGCAAGAAGGAGGGGAAAGCAAAAAACCCGAACCAGTTTCCTGATTCGGGTTTTGAATAGTTGTATTCGTTTTTTTTATTTTCTTTTATTCCGGCTTGTTTTCATTCATCTTTGCCATTCCTCTTTCTTTCATCGCTCCATCTAACAAGTTGATTTCTTGAGCGATCATATCTCTTTTTGCTTCTCCTGGTGTAGATAAATCTAAAGCTGCTAACATGAATTCTTTTGATAATTCTAAAGACTGATTGATCTTCATTTCCAGTGCAAAGCCCATAAAGCTTTTGCTAAAGTTGTTTTCCAACACTGGAACATCTCCGCTCAGTTGAGTGATATCTGCTCTCAAGTTATTTAGACTTCCTTTCACGACCTCGCCTTCTGCTGTAGTGTAAGTCGCTTTGACAGCTAACTTTCCATTTCTCCACTTAGTAGCCAAAATATCTTCATTTTCAAATTTAAGCGTTGCGATTCCATTTAGAGCGCCATCCTTCCAGTTTCCGGTCAAAGTATCGCCTTCCGGCCAGATGACTTGTCCTGCACCTTCCCTGATTCCTTTATTCAATTTCCCTTGAAAGAAACTTCCATCGGTATAAGTATAAGTACCGAAACCATTTTCAATATCATCATTCCACTGACCGTTATATATTTCTCCCGCAGCTGTGATAAAGGTTCCCATTCCGGAACGCTTCCCGTTTTTGAACTCTCCATAGTATTCATCTCCGTTAGGGTAAGTCAGTGTTCCCTTATCAGCGATTTTATCGTCCTTCCAGTCTCCTTCGTATTTAGTACCATTAGAAAAAGCATAAGCACCATAGCCATTTCTATTACCCCCTTTAAAATCACCATAATAACGACTTCCGTCTTTCCAGGTCATTTTACCTTTACCTTCAGGCATGTTGTTTACAATGGTTCCTTCGTATGTTTTTCCATTATCCCATTCTAATGTTCCTTCGCAAGCTTGTGCACTGTTCGCACAACTATTGGTGGTTACCTTTTGTGCATTAATAATAGATATACAAAAAAGAAAAACAAGAGATGTTGATAATAGACGTAGTGTTGATTTGGTCATAAGAACGTAAATTTAAAAAGATAAAAATGGTGAAATTCTAAGGGAAGGGAATGTACATGAAGTACAGTCAACCTAAAAGCCAAAATCAGACCAATTTTACTGACAGTCAATTAGTATTAAAAATAAGTGGGATGCCATAAACCTCAGATGAGCCTTCCTTTTTCGAACAACTTCTTTTAGTATTGTCTTTTATATTATAAAAAAACAATACGACTACTTCAAAAAACACGGGAGAACAGTATCACATTAAAATAATAACTATATAATTTAACGCTAAATAAATTTTAATTAATCAACTGTAAAACATAAATACATTTCGATTAAAAAAATATCAAAAATTTTCAATCGTGCATTTGCCATTTGTGACAGAAGTCCGGTGATGAGATTTTGGGGGCTAAAATCAAACTTACCAGACTAGTTTATATTCGTTTATTGTGCAAAAGTACCCTTCCCCTTTTAATTTTGCTTCAATTAAATCTAAGTTGATTCTTTTTTAATTGGGATGGTAATTGTATAATTACGCCTAATTCAGGCTTTCTAGAAACAACCTTTGCTTTACCAATGGTTAAGAATCCTGAGCTTTAATCCTTCATTTTAAACTTCAATATGAAAAATTTTACTTTTATCTTACTACCATTAATTTGTCTTATGCTATCCTGCAACTCTAATCAAGAGGCAGAATCAACGGCAGCTTCAGCTACAGAAGAGTCAAAAAACACTGCAGAGACCGCTCCTTCTACGAAACCAAAAAAAGCAGATGCACCAAGAAATTCGGGAGTAACAGAGCTTGCTAAGGAGTTTCCTCAATTTTACATCGATGCAGGTCTTCCTGTATGGGAAAAAGCAACTGTAGAAAAAGTTAATAAAGTTGAAAATGGCGATGATGTGAAATATCAAATTATGCTGACTAGTACAGAGGACATACATAGCATTGCAGAATCTTATGATGAGGCAATGAAAAAACAGGGATGGACTGCAATGAAACAACCTGCTCAAGCTCAAAACGATGACCGACGAACCTTAAGTTTCAAGAAGGGAGACGAGCAATTTATAATAAATGCACTTGCACTTCCAAACCAAGAGAAAAAAATCATAACCCTTTTATTTAAAGAAGGCGTAAAATAAGGTATCGATACATTAATAAACTATGTGAATTACTATCCCAGTAATTTTGCCTAATAAAATCCATTGAAAAAGGCCCGATCAGAATCTGATCAGGCCTTTTTTCTTATAGGATAGTGTTTTATTAAACCACCTTGTCCGCACAACTAGAGCTGGCAAAGGCATCAGGTTTCGCTTTGAATACGAAGCCCATTCCTAGGATATAACCCATTGCTTCTTTAAGCGCAACGTTGGATTGGAAATGTGGATCAGTATTAATATCAGCGTGTACTTCTAAGTCTGTATTGTATTTATCCAAAAGATCGCATAGTCCATACGCCACTTCAACGGACTTGCCTACCTCTAGAATCATTCTTTCCCGTAAAGTCATTTCTCTGGTAGAGCTAGAGTTATGAATAAACATGAACCCTCCCTTTTTTTCTCTAAGAAAAACTATCACAGATGCGAATTCAATTTTGCCTCCACGGACTTGAGAATCTGTACCAATACAGACCTTAATTTTGTGGCCCAATTCCTTTTCCCGAATCAAGGTTTTTTCGACTGCTTGCTTTATGGGGAGGTCAATACTATCCCCATTTAATCGTCTCCATTTCATGCTCATAAGATTTTAATTTCTTAAATATACTAATAATTTATTTTGCGAATGATTATTATAACAACATTTTCAAAGGTCAAATTGACTTTTTACGAGAGATTTACATTCTATTCACATAACGTTTATGTTTAAATTAAACATGGTATTTAACAGTTGAGCAAGCCTGTAAATGATCAGTTCACATTTGATTTAACAACATAAATGCACTCAAAAGTTCCTATGCTTCTTTTTTAAATGTCACATAGCAGACATCCTAAAGAGGCCGAATTTATAGATTCCATTACCTTGAAATTTGCAAAATCGACGTCACTAAAGTATTTATCTACAGGATAATGGAGTACAGCTTGGCATAGAATCCGCATATCCTTTGTATACCAAACAAATCAGCACTTTTTATAACCCCAGATTAAAGTTTCCTGAACATATCAAATTGACTGCCCCGTCAAGCTAAATAGGATTCCTATGTCTGATAAACTAAATTGCTGTGAAATCAGAAAATAACTTAACTAAAAGAATAAGTTATGTTACCATTGGTAGCTTGCTCTTCCTTTCTGCTTATTTTATATACACTTCTTATTGTCTTCATCTAAAGTTTAAACAAGAGGATAAACTGAATCAGTTAGCTGCAGTAGTTAAAACACTGTCTTTGCAGTTAGATGGTAATGCCTACGAAAAGTTGATCCGCAAATACAAAAGCAAGGAAAACATTGATACTACAGATCCTTTGTATCAAGAATTTCATACCTTATTAAAAGAGGTTTATCAAACAACTGGCTTAGAAAGTCCTATTTACTTACTCACTTTTGATGAACAATTAAAGCAATTTAGCTTTGGAGTTAGCTCTTCTCAAAGTTCTATTTATGGAAATATTTACAAGGATTACCCTGAGGACCTAGAGCTTAATTATATTGTTGGGGGTAAAATAAATCGTTACCAAACTAAAAGAGGACAATGGCTTTCTGCCTTTACACCAATCAAAAATAATAAAGGAGAAACCATCGCAGTGCTTCAAGCAGATAGTCCTTTTTGTGAATTCAGATCAGCTGCTTTTGAAGGTCTTCTGCAAAATACTATGATCTCTTGTCTAGTAGTTCTTCTATTTATTTATACCATTAGGAATTATATGCAGCGAGTCCTGCATCTGATCAAAGAAAAGGAACTGGCAGAAGAGAAGGCCGAAATCAAGGCAAAATTCCTATCTACAATGAGCCATGAAATTCGCACTCCAATGAATGCAGTTATCGGTCTGACCAACATTATGCTGGATGAAAATCCTCGTGAGGATCAAAAAGATAATTTGAAAACACTGAAATTTTCTGCTGATCTTTTGTTGGCTTTAATTAATGATGTATTAGATTATTCCAAATTAGAAGCTGGAGAAATACACTTTGAGAAGATAGATTTTAACCTGCATCAATTGGTCAATAATGTTAGCAACACCTTGAAAGTTCAAGCAGAGAAAAAGCAATTGCCTTTGGAGGTTAATATTGCGCCCGATGTACCTGAATATATCGTAAACGACTCCGTTAGGCTTAGTCAAATCATTACGAACCTTGCCGGAAACGCTATTAAATTCACAGATAAAGGTAAGGTATCCATCAATCTGAACCTGTTGGAGATAAACAATAATACTGCAACCATTCGTTTTGCAATTAAGGACACTGGAATCGGAATTCCAGCAGACAAGTTTGATACTATTTTCCAAAGTTTCTCTCAAGCCGATTCTGCTACTACCAGAAAATTTGGTGGTACCGGTCTAGGGCTATCCATCACCAAGCGAATGCTTGAGTTGCAAGATAGTACCATTCAACTGGAAAGTGAACTAGGAAAAGGTTCAACCTTCTTTTTCGATTTGGTAATGCCTATCGGTCAACAGAAAGCAATAAAAAAAGGCATTGACCCTAACACCCCAGTTCCGAGCGATGTACAATTTGATGGAAATCACATTCTATTGGTTGAAGACAATAAAATCAATGTTATGGTGGCCATGAAATTCTTAAAAAAATGGGGTCTAAAAGTAGACGTCGCTGAGAATGGTCAGATTGCATTAGATAAAATACAACAAAACAATTACGAATTAGCTTTGATGGATTTAGATATGCCTGTTCTTGATGGTTATGAGGCAACAGCTGCCATTCGAGCTTCGAAAGTGGAACGTATTTCTCAGTTGCCAGTCATAGCGCTTTCGGCTTCTGCAGTATCGGATTTTAGAGAAAAGGCCATGGAGGTTGGAATGGATGAATATGTGACCAAGCCCTTTAAACCGGAAGAATTATATGGTGTTTTAAATGCTTTTTTGAGTGTTGGAATGGAAGTATAATCATAGAAATAAGAAATAATTAAGGGAGCCTGTTCTAATTAAGAACGGGCTTTCTTTATTACTAAAGCGTTGTAGCTTTGAATTAAAAAAGGGATTGTATCTTTATTTTTTAATTTAACATCAACTCCAAACAAAGTAAAAACAATTGAGTTTCCTAATAACTACAAACAGCAAATATCTAGGAGAAATCATGGACAACAAGAAAGAGATTCTGATTGTCTTTCCTAATTTCAAAATTGAGGAGTATCAACTTAAAAATGTATTATTTTCAAATAAAACACCTATTTTACCTAAAGCTTTAGCCACCCCTTTAGTCGGACATTCCGAAGAAAACCCAGGTTATCAAAAACCAATTTCATTAGCTCATAGTGTTTGGGAAAGCATCAAAAAAGCAGGAGGAACTTGCCCTAGTCCATTTGTCATTAACAATAGTACTACGAAAGCATTCATAAAGCCAGAATGTAAACAGCTTCATGGTCCTGGACAAATCCTTGACCATAAAACACCCATTGCCTTGTTGCCGGGAGAAAGTATTTATGGTTGTATTGATGGATTAAATACACTTCAGAATGGTGACCAAGTTTTTAAAGTAGTCGATGGAGTCAAAGTAATCATTTTATCAGATGGGAATGTAAAGGTCATTCATTACAAAAATTGGATCTCTCGAATTGGGCAATGGTGGCGTGGTGGTTGGAAAGATCGTAGAAAACGCTCTTCTTGGGTGGCATTAAGCGAAGCTTTCACGAAAGATGGATCAGAGGTAAACGAGAATAGCCAGAGATGAAAATCTCTGGCTATTCTTAATTCTTAAAATAATTTCTCCTAATTATTTAAGTTTCACCTTTTCAATCGCGACTAGGTATCTATTCAATTGTTTCTTCACAACTGGGAATAAGATAAACAATCCGATCATATTCGGGAAGACCATTGAGAAAATCATCGCATCTGAGAATGCCCAGATGGAACTCATATTCGCAGAAGCACCTATAACTACGAAAATACAGAATAACAATTTGTATACAAGGTCAGCTGCTTTACCTCTTCCAAACAAATATTTCCAAGATTGTAAGCCATAGTATGACCAAGATATCATTGTCGATACGGCGAAGAGTACTACTGCAATCGTTAGGAAAACATTAGAAAAAGGAATGTATGCTGCGAAAGCTTTTGATGTAATTCCAGCTCCTTCATAAGGCATTCCGTCTATCATAACCACACCATCCAAACCTCCATATTCAAAGGCACCACCACTGTTAAAAATGATGATTACTAAAGCAGTCATTGTACAAATAACTACAGTATCAATGAATGGTTCCAGCAATGCTACCAAACCTTCAGAAGCAGAGTATTTTGTTTTTACTGCGGAGTGAGCAATGGATGCGGAGCCTGCACCTGCTTCGTTAGAGAACGCAGCTCGTTTGAATCCCTGTAATAGCACACCGATTAGTGCGCCCACACTTGCTCTTGGTGTAAACGCCTCACTAAATATTTGACCGAAAGCGTCATCAATATAGGTGAAGTTAGTTAGGATAATATATAGACAAGCTAGCATGTAAAGACCAGCCATGAAAGGAACCACTTTTTCTGTTACAGAAGCAATTCTTTTAATACCACCAATGATAATAATCGCTACTAAAACGGAAAGAACCAATCCTATAATAAATCCAGCACTCGTACTATCTAAACCTAATAAATCTTTCAAAACGATAGTTGCTTGATTTGATTGTGCGGCATTTCCACCTCCAAATGAACCACCGATACAGAATACCGCAAAGAAAACAGCTAAGATTTTACCTAGTGTTTCCAAACCTCTTTCTTTTAATCCTTTTGACAAATAGTACATTGGGCCACCATGAACAGTTCCATCAGGGCCTATATCTCTATATTGAACACCTAAAGTACATTCCACAAATTTGGTAGACATACCGAGCAATCCACAGATAATCATCCAGAAAGTTGCTCCAGGACCTCCTAAAGCAATCGCAAGCGCTACCCCTGCTATATTTCCATTTCCAACTGTTCCAGACACCGCGGTAGCCAAAGCCTGAAAGTGAGAAACCTCTCCATCCTTTGATTCATCACCAATTGTATCTACAATATCTCCATCAACAACATTGACATTGGCATTTTCATCTACCGTGTGCTGATCAACTTCATCATATTTCCCCCGCACTACGTTTATTGCTGTCCCAAATCTTCTGATATTGATAAAGCCAAAAAAGAGGGTGAAAAACAATGCACTTACTACCAATAAGACCAATACGAAAGGAACTCCTTCTGCAATTTGAAAAAAGACTTTGCCCCCGATCCAATCGGAATATGGTTTGAACCATTGATTGATTTTTTCATCAATCCCCATTTCAGCTGCATCTTGTGCAAAAGAACATAGAGGCATCAAAGCCATCATAAAAAATAAAAGTATACGTTGTTTCATGTTAAAGTTGATTGTTTCTTAAATGTGGTGATGTGATTGATTTCCCTCCTATCACCTGTTTGGTTTCGAATTAAAGTCGGTTAAGGTAAACCCTTATTTCTATTTTTCAAAAAAATGACTTATAATATTTGGTTACGGGTGGAGTTTGTGTCCAAAAAATTGCTATTATTGCCAGAGGTAATTGAAAACTGAGAAGTAATAATTGAAATTTAGTAGGCCGAACCAATTTGTTCGTAATATCTGCTAAAACCTATGAACGACACGGCTCTTTGCTGTTTTTTTTCAATAGCATTGACGCAATGATTCTATTATAAAACCGACTTAAACAATCCTAACCTTAAACCCTTTCAACAAATAACTAAAACATATGTCAACCCAAATATCAACTATTAAAGGCGGCGAATTTTTAAT
>CAZDTI010000318.1:0-8934 GCA_964508085.1 uncultured Saprospiraceae bacterium
TTAT
This sequence comes from uncultured Saprospiraceae bacterium, assembly GCA_964508085.1. Lineage (GTDB taxonomy): Bacteria > Bacteroidota > Bacteroidia > Chitinophagales > Saprospiraceae > CALGLS01. Next base: position 5 of record CAZDTI010000318.1, read on the forward strand.
GAATCATGCTTTCTATAAATTCAGGATACGAATGCGCTAAGGCTTCCCAATTCTGGAAAATATCTCGCCAATTCCCTTCGTAATCTAAAATTTTCGAACCATCAACTTCACTTTTTGTATTAATGGAAAATTTATTCCAAGGGCGACTAGGGTCTCCATGACGACGACTAAACTTTAATGGCATATACTCCAAACACAACCGTTGAAAGTCTTTATCATCGCTTTTATTTGCCGTCGCTCTTATGGTCGAAAGTGAAAATATTTCTGGTAATCTTTCAACAATTCCTTTTGATGTTCTTGCGACTTTTTTGTTCGCCTTAGTTAGATAATTTTTAAAATCCCATTTTTCTATTCGATAATTATCATCGAAAATTCCACCTCGCATGATATTAAATAGTACATTCGAAAAATGGCGTGAATCTCGAAATTTGTCTGCTGTTAGTTGTAACCCATCGGCAGCTGCATTCAATTTAATGAGACGTTCGATTCCAATGTCAATCTTTTCATTGATGTCTTGATATAGCCCCTCATTATGAAGAATTTCATTTGCAACCGTCGCGATTGCTGAATGATTTTTATTGACATCAGCAACAAGCATCCACTCTTTATTTTCTTGTGGATGTAAAACAATAGCTGCATTGATGAAATAAGCTCCCTTCTCTGCCTTCACATCAGTTTCTTCATGAATTGGTAGTTCATTTCGAAAGCTTTTTAGTTGTAAAGAAGACAATAAATGGGTAGGATTCTCTAAGCCTAATGACCATACAATATTGGCTTTTAACGCCTCGCTCGGCTCAGCTTTATCTACAATAATTGCACTTAGTGCGAATATACCAAGACCCGATTGTTTATCCAGTTCACTGCGCTTATACGCATCAACCAAATTACTACTTGCATTTTGTAAATCGCTGCCAACACCAAACGGCAATATGTTTTGAATTCCATCTAAGACTTCGACCTCAACCGCATCCTCAGAATTGTTCAACAGTTTTGATTTTTTTACAAATCCAAAGGTATTCGTAGAATTCCATTGGTATCTGAAAGTAAGTTTAAGGTCATGGTTAATCTCTTCAAACACTATTTTGTTGCCGTAATTATTTTTATATAAACTTCTAGTGATATCATAACGTCCTTCAAAGCGTTTAGAAAAGGGTTCCCAGATATACACTTTATGATTCTTCTTAACTTGAAAAATAGATTTACTTCCAGTTATTTCGGCCGACTCTGTGATCTTATCATCGGTATAATAAGGAAACAACGCAAATTCGGAGTTTTTTCTTCCTGCTGTTAAACCACCATTGCTAGAGATAAACATCCAATGATCCGAATCACTAACAATGCTCATAAAAAATGGGCGCATGGCATCACTATTAGAGATTTTATAAAAATTTTCGTTCTCTAGTTGAACAAAATCAATTGAAACCTCTTTATCAATTATGGTATTAATATCTTCATTCAATATTAAATCATTCATCATATTTTGTGTCATTCTTGGTCTAAAAAGGTCGAGTTTATCTCTCGACCTTTTTAATCTCAATATTCTAAAAGTTTATTCTAGTCTTAAATCATCAAAATAAAATACCCGCTCTTCAGTTGTTAATTCTCCGTCAGAACCATCTGGGTTATCGGGTTTTATTACTAACTGGTTATATGTTGTAGGAGTTCCAGGTAAGTTTGTGAATGTAAATTCTAATTCTACCCACTCATTTGCGCCACCAGATACTTGGCGAAATTGAGGAGCTGGATTACCCGTTACTGGATCTGTTTGAGGATCTAGCGCCAATTCAAATCTGTATGTGACATCCGCTACATTAGAATACACCTTAATCTTAAACACCTTCGTAGTAATATCTATAACACCTGCTGGAAATGAATTTTGCACTCCTCCCCATCGGTTAATACCACTCGCTCTAACCACTTTTAATACGTTATCTGAAGTATTGATTCCCGATTTTGATGGATTTGCATCTAAACTTGGTGTAACACCACCATCTCCAATACTTGAAAATGCACTGATAAATGATTCGCATCCTTCAAAATTTACCGGTAATGTTGTGGCAGCAACAGCGCCAGTGGTGCATCCGCCACCTGAACCGCCACCGCTATCACAAAGTCTTAGGTTATCAAATAAGAAAGTCCATTCATCTGGATCTCCTGCCGCATCTCCAGCAGTTCCATTATCAAAAATAAGCGTAATGGAAGGTACAGCTGTTGCTCCAGTCTCTCCAGTAAAATCAAAAGTCATGGTTTCCCAACCTGTACCGGCTGTATTAATAACCTTCTCTATATTTAAACCTTCTAGTTTGAAAGTTAAAGCTGATGCTCTTTGTGAGAATACGTCCATTGTAAAGACTTCTCCACTTGAAAAGTCTGCTGGTGCATCTAAAGTCATGGTTGTTCCTCCAAAAACTTCTCCAGCAAATTTCTGCATTTGCCCAACTTTAGCACTAGTATTTACTGTAGTATTTGGATTGTCTATAATTACGGCAGTACCTCCACCAAAATCATTAAAAATACTATTGTCTGCCGTTTCATAATCTTGAAGTGAACTTCCTGTGCATGCTGCATCAATCATTCCCTGACCATTACTTGAACCACCACCGCTATCGCAAAGTCTTAGGTTATCAAATAAGAAAGTCCATTCGTCTGGATCTCCTGCCGCATCTCCAGCAGTTCCATTATCAAAAATAAGAGTAATGGAAGGTACAGCTGTTGCTCCGGTCTCTCCAGTAAAATCAAAAGTCATGGTTTCCCAACCTGTACCGGCTGTATTAATAACCTTCTCTATATTTAAACCTTCTAGTTTGAAAGTTAAAGCTGATGCTCTTTGTGAGAATACGTCCATTGTAAAGACTTCTCCACTTGAAAAGTCTGCTGGTGCATCTAAAGTCATGGTTGTTCCTCCAAAAACTTCTCCAGCAAATTTCTGCATTTGCCCAACTTTAGCACTAGTATTTACTGTAGTATTTGGATTGTCTATAATTACGGCAGTACCTCCACCAAAATCATTAAAAATACTATTGTCTGCCGTTTCATAATCTTGAAGTGAACTTCCTGTACATGCCTCATCAATGGTTCCTTGACCATTACTTGAACCACCACCATCTGATAGTATAATGTCATCAAAATAATAAGTTCCTCCCGCAGTTATTGGGCTATCTGATTGATCATTATCTGGCTTAATAACCAATTGGTTATATGAAGTCGTCGATGCTGGTAAATTTACAAAAGTGAATTCAACTTCTGTCCATTCATCTGCTGTTGGCACAGTTACAAATACTGGAGCAGGGTTTCCTATACTTCCGTCATTTGGGTTTGCTAGTAGTTCAAATCGAAAAATAGCTCCTGCCTTTGTAGAATATACTTTGGCTTTAAATACATTTGTTGCTGTCAGGTCAAAATTACTCGCAAATGTATTTTGTATTCCTGCAAAGAAATCAGAACCCGTAGGTTTGTCCACTTTTAGTACAAAATCAGAAGTATTGATTCCTGATTTAGATGGATTTGGTGCTAATTCAGAGGTAATTCCAGCTCCAAAATTATCGCCAGAAGGAAATGTTTCACAACCTTCAAAGTTTAAAGGAAGTGCCGTAGCGGCTACTGGAACATCATTACATCCGCTTGTAGGGGCCGGCGTTTCTATTTGTTCAATATCATCTATATAGAAAGTTCCCGCAGTTGTTCCTGGTCCATCAACAAAAAACGTGATTCGTGAGTAACTAGCATCAGAACTAAAATTAAAGGTAATCATTTCCCAGCCTGAACCACCATGACTGGCTGTGGTTTCAACATCACCACCCGTACCCTGTTCAAGTTTCATTAAAACATCTATAGGCGTATCTGACCAAAAATTAATTTTTACAGATTTTAGCGTTGATAAATCTAAAGCCATTCCTAAATCAAAAGATAAGCCTTCAAAAGCAGCACCAACATTGGTAATTGCACCAACTTTTGCAGTACTTGTATTAGACCCCGAAGGATCAGGATTATCTACAATTTCAAAGGACACTCCATTAAAAGTGTTAACATTGTAATTTACATTAGGATCATCAAAATTTATAGGGAAATTAACAGGTAACGGAATATCAATCACTATTTCATCTTCAAAAGTACCTGAAGCTCCAGCAGTATTTTCCGCTGTTAAGACAACAGTATACGTACCTGTTCCATATACTTTGGTTGGGTTTACCTCTGTCGACGTTGTATTATCGCCAAAATCCCATGAATAGCTATCAGCATTTTCGGATAAGTTAATAAACGATACCACACCGGTATCTTCATCAATAGTATGTACAAAACTTGCAACTACTTGAGGTAATACAACATCGTCATCATCTTCACAGCTAACGAAGGATATAGCAACAATAAGTAACCATATTATTTTAGTTTTTTTGATCAATTCTTTCATGATTATTTTTATTAGTTAAATTAGCTTGTTTTTTTATTGATATACACGTACATAGTCTACGACCATGGTTTGTGGGAAAACGGTTTCGTCGTTTGGAGGCCCATCAAAAACACCTCCAACAGCAAGGTTGAGTAATATATAGAAGGGACCGTTATCAAATACCCATTCTCCGGTGACATCATCTGGAGTTATCGTGTTATATAGGGCGTCATCTACATAGAAATTTATATATCTAGGACCCCATTCTATACCATAAACGTGAAATTCAGTATCTACGCGTTCATTTTCAAAATCATATTCCTTGAAAATAGCCTGACCTCCGTTGTAACCAGGCCCATGAACAGCACTACTAACAATAGTAGGTTTTGATCCTCCATTTTCCATGACATCAATTTCGCCACATTGAGGCCAGCCAACCTGGTCTATATTAGAGCCTAGCAACCAAAATGCTGGCCACATACCCTTACCATATGGTAATCGAATACGTGCCTCAAAACGTCCATATTGTTGTTCGAATAGTCCTTTTGTTAAAAGTCTAGCTGAAGTATATCCAGCACCTTCAAAAGATTCTGCTTTGGCAGTAATTAGCAAAAACCCATTTTCTACCTTTACATTTTCTGTGCGATTTGTATAGTACTGCAATTCTTGATTTCCCCAACCATCATTATTTGGTCCTCTGCCAATATCAAAGGCCCACATCGAAGCATCTGGTGCACCTTCAACATCAAAGTTATCCTCCATTACCAGATTGGTAAAAGTTGTTACTTTTTGTGCTTCATCTGTTTCACAGCCTACCGTGAAAAACAGCGCAATTACTAAAAGAAAAGGAAATAGTAACTCTTTAACCTTTATATTATTTTTGAAATTGTTCATCTTCTTTTTTTTAAAATTTTATATCGGCCTATTCTTTATAAAAATAAATGTTATCTAGTATGAAATCTGGCCCTCCAACCAATATGAAAGCTCCCAAATTATTCTTTTGTGTTGAGATATCACCTCCTAATGGGATTTCAAAAGAAGTCCATTGCCCAACTTGTAAACCATCTGCCGTAAATCTAAAGTCTTTATCATCACCATCTGGGAAACCGTTAAAAACATTCGTTTCAAGCTCTCCATTTGCACCAACATCTCTTATTTGAATTTCTACACTGGCACCAGGTGATTGCGTGTACACATCAACATGTAGATGTGTCATTTCTGATCCGTCAACCGTGTTATCAAACAAAATGCCTGTAAAGTTATTATTAGCATATATCTGTACATTATTTCCATTTAAACTAGCTTCGGTAGTTTGTGTTGTTGATCCTCCAAAACCAGGATTGAAATTACTTCCAGTAACTGGAGTGTAAGAATCACTATAGATAGATCTGACATCATCAGCCGGTTGAGTAGGAGTCGGTGAAAAAGGTAAATCTCCATTAGAAGTTAATTCTAAAGAACCTGCAGCCAAAACGTTTCCTAAAGTTGCCGTTATAGCTGTACTTCCTTGACTTAGAACATTCACTAGGCCGCTCTCATTAACGGTCGCAACACTTGGATTTGTTGAATCAAATGAAAAATACCCTGGTGGAATACTTACTGTTATATTTTCTCCACTCACGTTGAAGGTCTGAGAGAGACCACTGGATGCCAAATTAACTACGCCACCATTAAATGATTGCAATACAACATCTTCTCCATCTAATATCATTGGTTGTGGTTGCGCCACAGTACCCAATTTTTCAAATTTTACTTCATCTAACCAAAAGATATACCCGCCTTCATCTCCTTCAAAAGACGCCCCTTCTGCAAGCCATAACAAGCCAGATTCGTTGAAAAGTTTGGAAGGGTCCGGAATGGGAATTACATATTTTTTCCATTTGGTATCTATACTAAGCCCAGACTTTGTTACTTGAAATTTATTTTGATTGGTATCGTTAATACCAAAACCAATAGCATCTATAGTAGCCGCTTGTGAGGCTTTTGCGTAGAAGGTCAAAGCGTCAAACTCTGAAAGATCTCTATTCGCTGTGGTATTAAATGCAGCTCCTACAAAACCATTGCCAAAGGCAGGAACATCAAAACGCATAGCTAAGGTTCCAGAAAACACATCATCGGTAACAACACTAAAAGCTTCAGGATCAGCTCCTGCATCTACAAAAGGAAAGTAATTTAACCCTGACGAAAAACCATCAATAAAAACGTCTCCGTTTTGAGGAAATGTAGCAAAAATTGCTTCATCTGAAAGATCTCTTTCACAACTTACCAGTGAAATATAAACTAAAGCCATTAAGATGCTTATCGAACTGAAATATTTTTTATTCTTCATTTTCATGACGTTATTATTTTCCAAGGTTAATATGTATGTATGTTCTAATTTCCCATTCCTGGCCATCATCAAAACCTACTGGACTTAAAATAGGTTCAGGAGGGAATGAGTTTGGAGCTATCTGATTTGGTAAATATCTTGGTGAAAACTCATTCAATGAACGCCAAGTTCCTCTGATACCAATTCTAGTATCTGGTAAAATAAACCAGTCTGGTTTCCCTATAGTTGTAGAGATGTCTAAAGACATTTGTAATGGATAAGTCAGGTTAAAATCACGATGATAATCATAAGGTCCCCAATCATTTACACTAAACATTCCTTGAAATTGCCAATTTTTATAAATAGATTTAGCATCTATACCAAATCTTTCAATGGTACGCGGATCACTACCATTTGCTTGGCCGTTACCTCCATATAGTTTGGCAATTATACTAACTTCAGGACTTATTTTAGAGACTATACGCGAGTGTACCTCCCATAGATCTTTAGCAGGAGCAGAATTAGGAAAAATTAAAAAATTTCCTTCTGCGTTAAAACCAATATGCGAATCTTGAGCAGTTGGCAAATGACGATAGACATACCCTAAATTAAAAGCAAATTTTGCATCTTCAGTACGGTCATTGTCCCAGGCATAGAACCATGACCCTGGTGTTGGATCAAAAGTCAATATGATCTCTCCCGCTGTAGTTTTACGATTTGCTCTTACGGCAAATGGATCATTAATAAAATTTCTTGGTGCAGCCGGTCCTGTAGCATCAAATGGTATTGGTTTTACCAAAGGTTCTTGCCATAAAAAGTTTGGCGCGATTTGTAAATTTCCAATTGTATAGGTAAAACCGGTCAAGAAACTATTTTGGTTTCCACTTCCGTTATCCTTTAATTTCCATCCAGAAAAATTTTGTGTTTGGTCTACGCCACCATTCGCAACCAACCCGGCAGTGGCACCTAAGGCATACCAGTTAAACTTCCCTTTAGAATAGGTTATTTTTGCTTTGGCTCCCCAGTTATCATCAGAATTAATTCTATCCTGATACACAATATAATTACCAGACTCGCCCCTTACATCCTGATAACCAATTCCATTTAAAGGACTACCGCCCCAAATACCACCAACAGTCAAACCAAAATCACCAAACTCCTTTTCAACTGCAATTGTTGCGCGCTCTATAGGCCATGCAGGAATCACACGACTAAAAACTAAATTTGGGTCTAGCACCCGATTTCCGCTTTCATCTAGTTCTATATCATTTTCAAAATCTCTATGATAGATCCCAGTGACCTCGAAACCATGTACTTCTTTGTGATATTTAAGTAAAGCTGTAGGGTTAGCTCCCCACCATAATTGACGACCAAAAGCAGCAGCCAATCCTTTTAACTTGCCTTTACCTTGTATTTCAGTACCTTGTATTTCTCCTTTATAGAGGTCCAGGTTAGGCCCGTAATTTGCTTCAGGATACAATCCGAAAAAATCACCTTCATAACCCCAATGATAATGCCCAGTTCTATAAAACCATTTAATGTCTGCTAGCTTATTTTTCCACTCAAATTCAGCTTGGTATAGTCTCACTCTGTTGCGATCAGTAATAGTTATTGTTTCGCCAGCATTTGCTCCTGTACCTTCTAAAGTTACTGGACGACCAACATCTTCGTAGAAAATCTCATTGATCGGATTCCTTGCAACATTGCCTAAAATATTAAAGTTTACATTGGCTTTTACATTAGGAGCGGGGTTTGCTTGTACACCAACATAGAAGGATTGCATGTGATCAAAGCCCTGCTCGGCAGGAAAGACATTCTCATTAGGGTCTGCATTCTCTGGGGTAGTTAACAACTTACCCCCTGTATAGTAACCCGTCATTTCCGCTCTTAATTGACTTAGACTAATTACGGACCCACTGCCACTTTTAGCATCTAAAGCCGCTTTATCGCCTCTTGCTCTAAGCACCGCATCCATAATTTCAATACCGCTAAAATGATCATTGATAGACTTAACAGTCATTCCATTAGCATACGGATTTAATTCATGCGCTTCTTTTAATGCGTAATAGGCCGCACGCGGATATAATTCATATAAACCTCGAATATCTGTAGGCCCTTTAGCACAAATACCAAACCATTCTTCATTCATATTATTCGAACCATTTTTCGTGTCATGATAGTAACCACCATTACTCCATGACGCTCCCGTTTCATGGGTATTCGCATCTTCTCGCT
>CAZDTI010000318.1:8944-9998 GCA_964508085.1 uncultured Saprospiraceae bacterium
GCCATCACTAAACTGAAATGTAAACCCACCGATAGAATTACCAACTTTCCCTAATCCAGCTGCATTCTCATAAATTTCTTTCCAATTTGCTAAGTTATAATGTGCCTGCCAGTACTGATCTTCCTTATCAGCCAGCGCGTTATATGCATCTGCACCAAACTCTGTGAACATTACTGGCATGTTTAATTTGTCTTTTACAACCTGAAAGAAATTTCCGAAAGATTCTCCTCTATACGTATTTGCTCCGTAGACATCAACGTCTTTACATTCCTCGGCAATAATATCAATGAACAAAACATCTCCATTACAAATAGAAACTGGATGGTCGGCATCTAATGCCTTCATTTTTATAGCGACTTCATTCATTAATTTATACATGGGTCTTCCTCGTCGTTCTCCTACCGCTCTTTTTTGCTCATCCCCTTCAGGAAAATCTTCCGTTTCTGCACCTTGCCAAAATAGTCCATAATTGTTTTCGTTACCCATCATATACATGAGAATACCCGGAACATCTTTGTAATCTTTCACTAACTGAAGCATTTCAGAAACCAATAGTTCTCGCGTTCTTGTATCCGAATAATCAGTAATTGGGGTCCAAACGCCATCAATAGTTAATCCATAGCGTCCAAATTGATGGTTAAGTAAGGTATAAATTCCATATTTTTCGTAAATGTATTGTACCCATTTTGCAGGTACGCCCACATATTGTCTTACAACATTTACATTCATATTCTTCAAGAGTCCCATTTCATGATCTAGACCTGCCTTAATGACATCATCTGGTTTTTCATAAAAATTGGCATTGGTAACATCAGTACCAATGGGTACATAGTCCCAATTCACTCCGTTCATCATGAAATTTTTGCCATTGACAATTAGTTTCATTCCATCTTCATTTTTTACAATCTTTACTTTGGTAGCTTGTGAAAAAGCATTTATTGTAAGTATCACGAAGAAAACTATTAGAAAATTGTTTTTCATATTGTTTTGCATTTTGAGTTCATTTTATATTCCATAGAAGAATGCTCGTAATCTGCATATTCGAAAATTCATG
>CAZDTI010000319.1:0-9984 GCA_964508085.1 uncultured Saprospiraceae bacterium
ACCGTGATGATGAAGGATATTTACTTCAGATTTTCACTAAAACCGTTCAGGCTCGTCCAACGATGTTTTTTGAAATTATTCAAAGAAAAGGCGCACAATCTTTCGGTAAAGGTAACTTTAAAGCCTTGTTCGAAGCAATTGAACGTGAGCAGGAGTTGAGGGGAACGCTTTAGGGACTAAAATTATATTCTAAGTTAAGATCAATATTCTTGGACTTACCAAGTGATATTAAATTTTACTTTTGGTTATAAAATGCAATAGAGTAGGAGTTAGAATCTAAATCAAAATACAAGAGTCGTACTAGTTCTGTGTTTGATTAAGATTTTAATTCCTATTTTTGTTTTATGTATTTCCCTTTGGGAATTAAGCACTTTCTGATTAAGACCAGCCCGACTGGATTAGCGGGCGGGTTTCCATTCACATTTTTATTCTTATATATGCATCCTCACCTAAAACTAGCCTACGACCAAGCTCAAAAATCCCTCAAAGAAGGAGGTATTCCAATCGGTTCCATTCTCGTACACGATGGAAAGGTAATTGGCGCGGGGCATAATAAACGGGTCCAAGATGGCTCTGTTGTTCTTCATGGGGAAATGGATGCCCTTGAAAACGCAGGACGTCAACCGGCCACTGTTTATCAAAATTGTGTATTGTATACCACCTTGTCTCCTTGTCCAATGTGTTCCGGGACTGTATTGTTATATGGAATTCCAGAAGTTGTCATTGGCGAGAATCGTACATTTATGGGGGAAGAAGAACTATTGAAGAGTAGGGGAGTAAAAGTCACTGTTTTGGATGATGCAGATTGTTATCAAATGATGCAGGATTTTATTGCTGCCTCACCAGAGCTGTGGAATGAGGATATTGGGGTTTAATACTTTAATTTATAATCAAATAATTGATTGCGCTACTGACGATAAAACCCTTTTGTAATCCGAAAGAAAAGCCCTATCTTCGTCTTACCGAACCGTTTTAAGCTAAAGATATTTAAGTTACATTCATCTAAACGGTTGATCGTGTTTGCTTTATCTAAGTAAATATTATTTTCTTCCAACTCAAGACTACTACTTTACATTGATGCTCCATTGGAGTTAATCCTCGTGCATTTAAAAAAGTCCTTTCCAGAAACCTAGCATAAACCTTTAAAAAGCATTGATTTGCTTATATCGCTCATCTTCAAGGTAATATCATTATTTACTTGTGAGATCAGTTTACTTATACAATTCCATTTAAAACGAACTAACGAACCACTATCCACAATGAGACATTATATTTTACCTTTTCTGCTTTTGCTATTTTGCCAAAGTGTAGACCTCTCCGCACAATCTGTCGATCGAGGACCTTACTTACAAATGGTAGGACAAGAGACGATTACCATCAGATGGCGCACTACCTCAAACACATCCTCCAAGGTTTGGTATGGCCAAACACCAAATAATCTAAATCTAACGAAGACAAGCAGTAGCTTAACCGAAGATCATTTAGTAGAACTTAATGGGCTTTCTGCGAATACTAAATACTACTACGCGGTAGGTTCTTCCTCTGAACAACTAGTTGGAGGGGACATCAACCATTATTTTACCACAAGTCCGACAGGAGCAATCGAAGAGCCCATCAATATTTGGGTTTTAGGAGATGCTGGTAAAGGAGGTACTAACCAACGAAATGTCCGAGATGCTTTTTATGACCTGCATGGCGATGAACCTATTGCAATGGCTTTATTGCTAGGAGATAACGCTTATAATGATGGCTCCCAAAGTAATTATCAAGATACTTGGTTTGAAGATATGTACGAAGATCGCCTGATCAATATGCCCCTCTTTTCTGCTTATGGTAACCACGATGCTTTTACCGCTGATAGCGAAACGGAATCAGGGCCTTATTTTGAGATCTTCAACTTTCCAAGAAATGGAGAGCTTGGTGGAGCGCCATCTGGAACAGAAAGTTATTATTCTTTTGATTATGGAGATATCCATGTAATTTCTATTAATGATTATGATGAAGACATGACCACTAATGGTGCTCAGTATCAATGGCTTGAGGAAGACCTCATGAATAATGATAAAGGTTGGACCATTGCGATTTGTCATTACGCTCCACATGATGGAAGAAATGGATATTCAGATAGTCGAGAACGTTCAATAGTAATGCGGGAGCGTTACAATTCACTGATGGAAAGCTATGGCATCGATTTGGTTTTGGCTGGTCATTCACATAGTTACCAGCGATCCATTTTAATGGATAATTACTATGGCTATAGCTCAGAATTTGATCCTGCAATTCATGCGCTGGATATGGGAGATGGGCAGTTGGATGGTGATGGTGCTTATCAAAAAGGAGAAGATGGAAAAGGAACGGTATACGTGGTTTCTGGTTCAGCGGGATCGATCTCTAGTGTCAATGATGACTTAGATCATCCGGCTATGTATGCCAACCATATGGTCTTGGGGTCTGTTCGTTTGCAAATAACAAATGATCAATTGGATGCCATTTTTATGACACATGAAGGGATCGTTGGTGATTACTTTACTATTCAAAAAGAGTTGCCATCGACTGGGCCTTCTACCTTTGCTATAACAAATCCCTTACGTGAAGGATATGCACAACCTCAAGAGATAACAGTTACCAATGAGTTTAATGATCCGGATGATGTGTTGGCTCAAGTGGAGTACTTTGTAAATGGATTGTTAGTGTCTACGGAAACGGTGCATCCGTTTTTTATGGAGTATGCGATTCCTGCTAATGGAGAATATCTGATTGAAGCAATAGGAACTACTGTGGCGGGATTGACTTATGAGGACAATACCTCCTTTTCAGTTGGTCCCAAGAGCTTTTGTAAAGCTGTTTTTAAAAATGAGAATGATGGAGAGGAAAAAGGAAATGGGAATGTAAGCGCTGGTTCCAGTGACCTTGAACTGGCTAATGACGGAACCAATCAACACATTGGAATACGATTCAGTGCTTTAAATATTCCAGCGGAATCAACTATTCATTCTGCGGACATTCGTTTTACTGCTAAAAGCACCAATAACATAAATCCTTGTAATTTAGCGATTTACGGGGAGGCAAGTAGCAATCCAGCTATTTATGAAAACATACCCTTCTCTATTTCCAATCGTTCTAAAACACAGGCCTCAGTGGCTTGGACGCCTCCAGCGTGGCAAACAGCGGGTAGCTCCGGCCCTAATCAGACGACACCAGATTTAAGTACTATCGTTCAGGAGTTAGTAAACCGTCCAACTTATCAATCGGATGATGCGATGGCTTTTATTATTACGGGAACTGGACGTCGTACGGCTTTTTCTAATGACGGTAATGCGCTGGGTGGTGCAGTAATCTGTTTGGAATACACTCCGGCATATCCTACAGATAGCGATGGAGACGGAACTAATGACGAAGACGACCTTTGTACAAATGGTTTTGAATTGGGCACTCCCTGCAATGATTTTAATAACGGAACTTTTAATGATACCATTGGTCCGAATTGTAATTGTGTTGGAATACCCTATGACTGTCCTTTATTGGCTGCAGCCATTGGGACGGCTTGTAACGATGGAAATCCAGCGACCTATGATGATGTGGTTAACGCAAATTGTGATTGCGTTGGTACTCTTTTTGATTGCCCAGATTATCTTGCTGACGTAGGAGCAACTTGTGATGATAACAACCCAATTACATCTTTCGATGTGCTTGATGCAAATTGTAATTGTGCTGGTGTTCCTGGTGTTGTGGAGACGGTAACTGTTCCGATTTCCCTCAGTAGTGATGATGCGGAACAGAAACCTAGTGGTTCTGTATCTATAGGAAGTAGTGACCTAGAAATGATGGTCGATGGCTCCAAAATTCAACACATTGGTTTAAGATTTCAGAATCCCAGCATTCCAAATGCTGCAACTATCCTTAGTGCTTTTATACAATTTACTTGCGATGAAACCAATGATCAAGATCCAGTTTCCATCTCTATTTTTGGAGAAGCGGCTGATGATCCAAATACTTTTATAAGTTCAACTAATAATATTAGCAATAGACCAAAGACGAACACGATGGCAAATTGGTCACCTACAGAACCCTGGATTGTGGATGAACAAACCGCTAAACAACAAACAAGCGATCTATCTGCTGTGCTCCAAGAAATTGTTGACCGACCCGGTTATGAACTTAACAATGCTATTGCATTTCTGTTTGAAGGAAGTGGTAGACGAGTAGCGAAGTCTTTTGACAAGAACAAGTTTGAAGCGGCCCAATTAGTCGTTGAGTATAGATATATCTGTATTGACGACGATGGGGATGGGGTTTGTAATAACTTAGATGATTGTCCTACAAGTCCGAATAATCCTGGTACTCCTTGTGACGATGGTGACCCTGCAACTATTGGAGATGTCATTAATGAAAACTGTATTTGTGAAGGAAGTCTACCAGTAGGTGATGCTTGTGCCAAAATTACTAGTGGAACTGACGATGCAGAAGAACGAGCTAGTGGTAAAATGAAAATTTCTAGTAGCGATTTGGAATTGGTAGTTGACAATTCTACACAAGTAATAGGTTTGCGGTTTACGGGAATGGAAATCCCTGCTGGAGTTACTATTTCTTCTGCGAATTTGCAATTTACAGTTGATGAAGATGTCAATATCAATCCTTGTAATTTGACCATCTATGGAGAAGCAAATAATAACCCTTCAGAGTTTGTCAATACTAATTATAATATCTCTGACAGAGCGAAAACGAATGCAAGCGTATTCTGGTCCCCTGAGAATTGGACAGAAGAAGGAGTAGCGGGAGAGGATCAAAAATCCGTCGATTTATCTCCAGTGCTTCAAGAGTTGGTTAGCCGTCCAGGTTATGGAGCTGGATCTCCAATTTGTATACTCATAGAAGGGATTGGTAGAAGAGTTGCAATGGCTTATGAGAAAGATGAAGATGCCGCTACGGAGCTTTGCGTAGAGTGGGATTTGAGTTCCGCTCCAGTTCAAGGGGCGGCGGGAGAATATGAAGATGAAAGCCCTCTAGCGCTTGTTAAAAATACTCGTCTAGAGGTTATTCCAAATCCAGCTAGTGATCATGTTCGTTTGTTGTTTGAACCGACTTTAGAGGAAGAGGTGGTTGAATTGGTTGTTTTGGACGTAAATGGGAAAGTGTTGTTACGAAGAGGTCATCAATTGCGCAAGGGAGAAAGCGAAATTCGAATTTCTAATCTTGAGTTAAGAAATGGTGTTTATTTTGTGCAGGTGAAAAATAATAAAGGACTTCGTAGCGGCGAGTTTGTAATAGTGAATGGTAGAGGTTAGTAGTAAAGTGGTAGAGGATTAAGGATTAAGAATGTAAGGATTAAGGATTAAGGATTTTTTTTCGTTCTGGGGAAAATCCTTAATCCTTAATCTTTAATCCAACAACCAACAACAATCCTTAATCCAAAAAAGAGCTATTATTTGCCTTCCCAGAAATTATCATTTAAATCTTCTTCCATTAATAAATAATTTGGGTTTAAGACGACCTTAGTTGGTTTCTCATCTAATACGATTCGTAGATTATTATTTATTTTGCTAACCTTATGCTTCTCGAGGTATAGCTGCTTCTGTGTACCTTTTTCGTCAACAAGCTCTTCGCTAAATACTGCAATCGGGATGTAATCGTTAAGGGGTAACGAATGCAGATTGGTTTCGGTCAAGGGATCTATGTACGTCAAGGAATCTTTTTGATTATCGGAATAAAATTTTCTGCCTGGCCCATTTGTTCGGTACTTACTAGTCAAGAACTCAATATCAAGCTGATACTTTCCATCGGGTAACTTCGTCGTTTCTGTATTCATCATTTTATTTTTGTAAAAAGTGATGCTTTTAAAGAGATCATAATTTAGATACAGTAAAGAATCTGGTATAACTGTTTGAATGTAGCTAAGTAATTCCTCTGAAGTGGTATATTCATCCTCTTGAAAAGCGACCTTTTCGACGTATTTCTTAATAGCTTTATTCAGTTTTTGCTCTCCAATAAATTCAGATAAAGTGTGAAAAGTCAGTGCGCCTTTGCTATAATGAATATGATTTTGGCTAGGGCTGGTATATAATAATGGCGATTCAGGAGTTCTAGCACGATTTCTTCCTTGAAGATACTTCTTGCGATGTTCTGTCAAAAAAATGTTCAGTTTTTCTTGTTCATTCCTCTTTTTTAAAACTTGAAGGCTGATGTATTCAGCCATCGTTTCAACGACCATTTTTGCACCAAGGACATCAGCAGGCATAACTTGATGTCCCCACCATTGATGTGCAGTTTCATGGACTCCTGTGAGATAAGGTAAATCTAAATTATGATCGCAAACATGCTGTAGGAAACCTGCTTCTTCTCCTGTAGGAATAATGTTAGGAAATCCATGTGCAGAAGCGCCTCCCGTTTGTGCAAATTCTACAATACTCAATTCCTTGTATTGGTATGGACTAAAATTAGCGGAGCAATAGGTTAAACCATCTTTCAAGCCTGACATCATTCGATCAATATTATAAGAATGATCTTTATGATAATAAACCGCCAAGTCAATGTCATTCCACTTATCTTGAAGAATTCCATAATCACCAGAAAGAAAAAGAAAGGTATGCGCTATTTTATCTGCTGTTTTGTAATGGAAATATCGTCTGTTGTTTTTAATCCAGCTTTTCTGAAGTGTTCCTGGAGCAATGGCTTGCTGATCCAAGGAAGTGCTAATTGTAGCTTCAAAGTTAATCCGATCCGAATCCTTAGAGGTGTAGCTATTGCTCAAAGCCTCTTTGTTAGAAGGGTGGTTTTTGTTTTCTGGAACTGGAATATGTAACATTTCTCTTACGATGTCCAGCCAGTTTCCGATTCTAGGAAAAATATCATCCCTTAGAGCTGTTCCATTTGATTTAACGAAACTGTTAGAACCTAGAAAAGACTGTGGGTTATTTCTGGTTTCAAAAGTCATTTTCAGTTCTTCACCAGGAAAGAGAGGTTCTTCCAAAATCAAAATATCAAAGTGAACTATTTCAGCAACTGTATCTTTACTAAGGTGTTGATAAGGCTTATCGAAATCATAATTTCGAGTTAGCTCAGTCAGATGATTTACAATGATGGTGTCAATGACTACATTGGTTTTATTGACCAGTTGATAACTGCCCTTCGCATCAAATGTTCTGTCTTCTGGGCGTAGATTGACGTCAATGTTAACCGCTGTTATTTTTGGTTGTACTGTGAAAAGAAACTGTTTGTATTTTGCTTCCGCTAATTTTAAAGCGGCTATTTTCTGCTTTCCGGATAGTGCGAAAGATTTACTATTGTTTTCGTAGAATAAGCTGAATCCCATAGCGAGGAAAGTGACCAATGTCAATAATACAGTTGTTCTTATTTTAGCATTAAATCTTGAGTAAGCCAGCCAAATTCTTTCTGAATAGCGATGCTGAATTCCTCTGGGCCACATCAATAAAGTTCCTAACAATAGTATCATTGAAAGAGCCAGCCAATAAAATTTGTAAAAAAAGTAAGACATTAAACCAGCGCCATACCCATCCATATCAGAATAGGGAAGACCATATATTTGTCCAGGGCCCTGATTGAAACGGAAAAGACCTTGCTCGAGAAAATGTAAGTCTAAATACTCTGGACCGAAGTGCATTAAAGAAATAAAAGCAATAGGAGTTAACAGTAACAAGAAGAAACCAAAATAAGGATTTTTGAAGAGAGATTGTATGAAAACAGCAAGGCAGGCATAACATACAAAATGAATTAAATGCAAGCCATACAGCTCAAAAAGATAATGCCCTAATTCATATTGATGATAGCCATGAAAAGATTGAATGGCTATTCCAACAAAGAGAATTAAAGTTAACAAAAATATTTGCATCTTCAGTAAGGCCAGAAATTTAGAAGACAATAAGACCCAATTAGGAATGGGTGTCACATCGATTAAGGTCTCCATTCTATACTGCTTAGCTCGATGTATTAATACACCTGCATAGAGGAAGGTTGCAAAGTTAATGATCCCTGAAAAAACCTGAATGGGTTGTTTCAACATGAGCCAGGTTCGTGGATAAAGTGCTACGCCAAATCGTGTATTCATTTCTGACATAGAAAAGAACAAGAATCCTAAACAGGCTAGAACAAGGAACAGAAATAAAGGGCTTTTAAGTATTGAAGAAAATTCAATATTTGATAATTTCCAACTTGTTTTTAGTTGCTGCTTAAAGTTGAACACTAATTTAACTTCGGGTAACGTCACTTTCTTTATATTTCCAAAGTCGTTTTTAGTTTTTGCTCGAGTGTCTTTCTTTCTTCTGAAAAAGCTATTAATCGATTCGTTAAGATTGAATCTTTGATAAGTGAAAGTGAATAGCAGTCCGGCTATTCCCAACCAAAAAAGACGATTTAAAACGATCAGTTTTCCTACTGGTAGCAACAAGTTATTCTTTTGATCCATCGTCCAGTATTGGGTGTACTGATTTATAGCTTTCCCACCTAAGGGATCTGTCAATGCCAGAAATATTGGATTATTCAAATCTGCGAAAAGGTAAGCGCAACTTATTTTTATTAAAGTCAATAAAAGTATGCCATAAACCCCACGTAAATATTTCTGGACATTACAACAGCACAAAACACAACAGTGGAAAGGATAATGATATTTGGCAGATGAAATAGAATAAAAGGCTGAATGAAATTAGATGCTTTAAATGAAAGGAGTAGATCGGGGTTGACACCAGGGAGAATAGTCCCTAATAAAAGTCCAACATTTAAAAGAATCAAAATGGATAAAACAATACTGAGTGCACTTAGGAATTTTGCAAAGAGGTAACTTTTTTTTGTAAAAGGCAAAGAATACAAAATGGTGTGCATATTGTTTTTTGTATCTCGAAATACTGAACTTCCAATGATTGCAGGTAATAAGAGGTAAAGAAAAGTTCCCATCATTGTTAACATGCGATGAATGTTACTTGCAGAGTTGAGCAGCTTACCGCCGTATCGACCACTACTTTCGCCAGCCATGCTGAACATAGTAACAAATGACAACAGGAAAAAGAGAACTAGAAAAATATAGGTACTGATTTGACTAAACCAATGTCTGAGTTCATATTTATAGATTGACGTAAGCATGTTGTTTTGTTTTTAAGGTTTTAAAATATACATCTTCCAGACTAGGGGGCGTAGCTCGGAAATGTGGTGAAGGTTGATGCAATGCATGAACTCTGATGGCGATAGAATTGTCTTTATTGTAGCCAGAAGACAAGAGCTCAAAATGCTTTTTCATATGTTCCAAATCATCCAGATGAATATCTCTTGTCCAGATTTGGCCTTCTAAAGCTGTTGTCGCTTTTTGTGGATTACAATGGCTTAAGATTTTACCTCCATTCATAATCGCCATATCATTACATAATTCTCGGACATCCTCTACAATATGAGTAGAAAAAATGACGGTACTTTCTGTCCCTATGGCTCGGAGAATATTAAGAAATCGTTGTCGCTCTCCAGGGTCTAAGCCAGCAGTAGGTTCATCAACAATAATAAGTTTTGGTTGATTCAGAAGAAGTTGGGCGATGCCAAATCTTTGTTTCATTCCACCAGAAAAACGGTGGACAGCCTTCTTTTTAACATCAGTCAAATTGGTAAGCTCCAATGTTTTATCTACTAAAACCTGTCGTTCTTTCTTGGAGGCTACTCCTTTTAGAATCGCAAAGTAATCCAACAATTTAGCCGCTGATACCTTAGGGTAAACACCAAACTCTTGGGGTAGATAGCCAAGTATTTTTCGCAAACTCAGTTGATCTTTCAATACATTTATTTCATTAAAAGATATGCTTCCTTTATCAGGTTGTTGAAGTGTGGCAATGGTTCGCATAAGCGAGGATTTACCAGCTCCGTTGGGCCCAAGGAGTCCGAACATCCCTTTGCCAATTTCAAGATTCAAGTCATCCAAAGCTTTGACACCGTTGGGATAAGTTTTGCTTAAGTTCTTAATGCTTAGTTTCATTGGTACTGATTTTTATGTTA
>CAZDTI010000320.1:0-9980 GCA_964508085.1 uncultured Saprospiraceae bacterium
TCCTTTTGCAGTTCTATTGTTACTTTTGCAATGGCTTGCGCTTTTTCAAAGAGCAATATCCCCTGTTGAAGCAATTCATTTTCTCCAGCGAGATCTTTTAGGTTGTCTCCTAACTCCTTGTAAGCTTTTAATTGCGCTTCCCGTACTTTGACTTTAGCAGCCGCCAATTTCCGCTCCGCATCCAATTCCTTTTTGATTTGCTTTTGTCTTTTCTGAAATTCCTTATCGGCAAACTCTTTTTGCAATCGCTCTTCCTCTTCCCGCCATTTTGCTTTTATAGCTGCAGTATCGAGCCCCAGTTGGTCCGCTTGTTCAATCAGGGTCATTTTCAGCGGGTACGCCATTGAGGATTGCACTCTGGGGTTACGTATCTTATTAAGAAAAGAAAGTCAGGTTTAAAAAAGTAGGGTTAGGAATGAAAAGTTACGAAAAACAAAATTATACAAAAGAAAATTGATACATTAGATTCTTGCTATTAAAAAGACGTCTCGTACTAAGGATGTATAATTCTGCGATTCAAGACTAGTAGGATAGGTATTACTTTTATTATGGTGGAAAGCCTAAAACAAGAAACCTTATACCATCGCAAGTATTCATGACAAAATGGTTTCCAGAAAAAGTAATAGAATTTCGAAATCGTAAAAAATAATTTGATATGAATGAATCTTTAGTAATCCAAAATGCAGGACTTGTCCTTCTTTGGCCTTATTTTAACATGCTGTTTGAACGGGCCGGCCTCATGAAAGATAGCAAGTTTATTGATGATAAAAGCCAACAAAAGGCTATTTTATTATTAGAATATTTAGCTACTGGATCAGAAAATCCTGAAGAATATCAGTTGGTTCTTAACAAAACTCTTTGTAATTATCCGATAGCAGCGCCGATTGATCTAACTTTGGAAATCACAGAAGATTTACAATCTCTGTGTAAAGAATTAATAGATGCTACAGTTAACCATTGGGCATCCCTTGACGAGACTTCCGTTGATTCATTTCGGGAATCTTTTTTGATAAGAGAAGCTAATTTTGGTTTCGACGAGAAAGATTACTTCTTAAGTGTGGCGAATAGACCATATGATGTTTTGTTGAGACAGTTGCCTTGGGGAATATCTATAGTTAATTTATCTTGGATGGATAAAAATATTAAAGTGGACTGGGAATCATGAATAAATTAAAAAGAAAATAATAAAGTGAAGTTCCATTAAAGTGTATGACTAGATATATTGTTATGTGAAACTTTAATATTTTGATATTCGCATTAATTAAAATGTTTTTTCAACAAAAAGCCTTAAACGAAAATGATTTATCTAACTCAAAGCGTACATAGATACTGTCAAAAATTCCCCGACAAATTGGTGACTATCTGTAATGATAGACAACATACTTGGTCGCAGTTTAAAGAAAGGATAGCCAAATTTGCTGGAGCACTCCACACATTAGGAGTGGAGCAAAATGATAGAGTCGCCATACTTGCGCATAATTCCGACCGATACCTAGAATTTTACATGAGTGTTCCGTGGGCAGGAGCTGCTGTTGTTGCGCTTAACACACGTTGGTCGGTCAAAGAAAATGCGTATTCTCTTAACGATTCGGGAGCAAAGATCTTATTAGTGGACGATGCTTATGCACATCAAGTTGAAATGCTAAAGGAGGAGGACGTTCCTGTCAGCGTCTATATATATATCGGTGATCAAGAATGTCCAAAAGGGATGTTGGATTATGAAAAGCTCATTCAAGAAGCAAAGCCTGTAGAAGATTCTTTTCGGCATGATGATGATTTAGCTGGAATCTATTATACAGGAGGTACAACTGGTTTTCCGAAAGGAGCAATGTTGACACATAAAAGTCTATGGACAAGTGCTATGGCTATTTTACTTGAAAGTAAGATGAAAGCCGATGATAGTTATTTGCATGCTGCTCCAATGTTTCATATTGCAGATGGTGCTATGTCCAATGGTGCACTTATTCTGGGGGCTACGCATTGTTTCCTTCCTTCTTTTACTCCTCAAGGAGTAGTGGAGACCATCCAAAAAAACAAAGTTTCTCATACCTTAATGGTCCCCGTTATGATTCAAGTGGTTACGGATTACATTAAAAAGACAAATGCAACCATGGATACGCTAAGGTTTGTCCTATATGGAGCATCACCAATTACAGAAGCTGTTTTGGTGGCGGCCTTAAAAGCCTTTCCAAACACTGAATTTGTACAAGGTTATGGGCAGACTGAATTGTCCCCTTTAGTCACCATTTTGCCTGCAGAATATCATGTAACTGAAGGTCCAAAGTCTGGAAAATTAAAATCAGCGGGACAGGCCGTTGCTTGTGTCGAAATCCGAATTGTTGACAAAGAGGATGCAGTTTTACAACCAAACGAAGTTGGCGAAGTGATTGTTAAAGGACCTAATAGAATGCTAAAATATTGGAATAAACCTGAGGAGACGGCTACTTCTTTACGAGACGGCTGGATTTATACAGGCGATATGGGCTACTTAGATACAGAAGGGTTTCTGTTTTTGGTGGATAGAGCCAAAGATATGATTATTTCAGGAGGCGAAAATATATATTCCACTGAAGTCGAAAATGCGATTATGAAATATCCGGCCATTCAGCAATGCATTGTAATCGGCATTCCTGATGAAAAATGGGGCGAAATTGTTCATGCTGAAATAATATTGAAAGAAGGAATGTCTGTGACCCAAGAAGAAATCGCAGCACATTGTAAAAACCTGATTGCCAATTATAAATGTCCGAAAAGCATTAAATTTCGTACAGATCCTTTTCCTATTTCTGGTGCTGGAAAATTATTGAAAAGAGAAGTTAGAAAAGTTTATTGGGAAGGTAAAGGAAGGGGAATTAATTAGTTTTTTTTCAAATACTTTTGAATTAATTAAAGAAGGCGAATTTGAATTAAAGCTTAGTACTGCTACCGTGAGGTTTGACAACTTGAAAATTTCAATTAATCAAAATAGTTTTGAGTATTTTGAAATGATTTCATTTTATAAAAATTGGAGGGAGAACCCTGCATCAAGTAGGATCAAATTAGTGGAAAATATTGATCCAATAAGTTTGATAAAAGTTGAATCAATTAGCGAGCGGGGCTTGGGAAAAGTCGGTTGATAAAGCTTCAATTGATCCTCCACAAAATAGCAGCATCCGCTTTGTATTTTGGAAAAAGCACTGTAGATTAGGGGCATATTTGTAGGGAATGTTCCAAAATAATAAGGATTAAGACCCAAAATCGTCGGTGTATCCTTGTTGTATAAACGCGTCTGAATGGTAGTCCAAAACAACAAGGATTAAGACGGGTTGTGATAAAATCACGTTGGGTGCTATTATAAGTCTGACTGGTCTTCCAAAATAACAAGGATTAAGACTAGGAATTTAAATACATGGTGTTTTTATATATGCCTGACTGGTAGTCCAACATAACAAGGATTAAGACTTTTCCCTCGTGGTCCGATACGGTCCAATGTATGCGGTCTGAATGGTAGTCCAAAATAACAAGGATTAAGACTCTCCACCCCAACAATTCGATGCATCAAGTGGGTCAGTCTGAATCGCAGTCCAACATAACAAGGATTAAAGCTCACAACATAAGTTGTTAACTTCAATTGACACCCAATCAGAGTGGTCTTCCAAAACAACAAGGATTAAGACTTAAAGGCATCAGAGTACACAAGAAACTCTTGCGGTCTGAATGGTATTCCAAAATAACAAGGATTAAGACTTCGGGAACTTCAGTCATCGTTGCAGGAAAATTGTCTCTGAATGGTAGTCCAACAAGGATTAAGACTCACTAATAACGATCATGTTATCAACGTTTAGAGACCCAAGTGAGTCGGTTGATAAAGCTTCAATTGATCCTTCACAAAATAGTAGCATCCGCTTTGTTTTTCGGAAAAAGCACTGTAGATTAGGGGCAGATTTGTAGGAAATGTAACAATAAAACAAGTATTAAGACTCGAATTTCAACCTTTTCAAATTACCAATCTCGCCAGTCTGAATGGTGTTCCAGAATAACAAGGATTAAGACCCTTTTGCCGCTTTTTTCGGGTTGGGGTGTGGGTAGTCTGAGTAGTCGTCCACAATAACAAGGATTAGAACTTTCCATCAATATTGTTTTTGTCCGACACTTTAAGGTCTGACTGGTATTCCAAAACAACAAGGATTAAGACCTTAAATATTACTTGAGTTCCAATCGATCCGTCGCGTATGAATGGTATTCCAAAATAACAAGGATTAAAACAGATAAAAACTGAATTTTGTCCAATTGGGTTGAAAGTCTGACTGGCCTTCCAAAACAACAAGGATTAAGACACGCCATCAATTCCACTTTGTATACCTATCAACATCCGAGTAGTCGTCCAAAATAACAAGGATTAAAACTACATTGCACCCGAGATATAATCGTGTACAAATGTCTGAGTGGTCGTCCATAACAATAAGGATTAAGACAATGATGTCATTGCCTGGAAAAGCACAGCTTGATTAGTCTGAGTGATCGTCCAACACAACAAGGATTACGATCCTTCACAATTAAACCAAAGCTGTCCGCTTACTACCATCTGAGTAGTGGTCCATTAGAACAAGGATTAAGACTACCCTGCTGCAGATAAAGCATTTATTTGATCTGCGCCTGAGTGTTTGTCCATTAGAACAAGGATTGAGACCCATCAGAATCCAGAAAAGATGCGGTGGTAAGTAGTAATAATATAGTCTAAGTGATAGTCCAGAGTAATAAGGATTAAGACTCTGTAATATGTCCTGCAAGGTCTTCTCCATTCGGACCTGAGTAGTCGTCCATCAGAACAAGGATTAAGACCATGTATCACAACCGAAAACTGAAATAGTTATTTCGTTTAAGTGCTGATCCAAGACAACAAGGATCAAAACCAATTACCAGTTGCATCCAGTAGAGGGCTATTTTTGTTGTTACGTGGCGCTCTTTCACTTATGGAAAAGACCCAATCTCTCGTCTTCCCTTCTTGAAAAGAGGTTATTTACATTTTGAAAAGGACCTTTTTTATAGGTATTAGGAGGTCACCCCTGCCAGAATTTGAGTTTTATACCTAAGTATTGGACTCACCAAAGCCATGACTAAGCAACAAGATGTTCCGCTAGCCCCCTTTACTCTTTGAGAAATTGGATTAAATTCCTATATTTATTGTCTCTTTTCCTTAATACATGAAAAACAATCCCCTTAATTCTATATTTGATGCCCCAATCCATCAATTTAGCGTTTCTCTAAGGAATGCTGTTGATGTACTTTTTGGGTGATTTGGTGATCAATTTCTTATATTTTACGGGTAGAGATGTCACCTTTGTTGAGCATTAAGATAAGAGCAGACCTTATTATACGAGAGAATTTAGATAGTTTATACACCCCACAGAACTATATTTATAATACTAAGAAAAGAAAACTAACCCCATTAAAGATTTTGTATACGCAGGCATGTGAGGGCTTTGTCCAATAAACTGTGTTCGAATTTAGTATTTCCATCCGTTAGATGTTTTATACCTAAACGAACGAAAGCCAAAGAACCGGGGGGTCCTTTTGACTTAAGTTTTTTTGACACGAATCATGTGTCTAAGCATGTGTTCGGGGGAACGTGTTAGGCGTTCCCTCTATTTAGATGACATGACCATCAATGATAATAATATCGACACTGTTACTGCCACCTTTAATCTGAGCTAATTTATTCTTTGGGAGGATAGCTCCTTTTTTAATTTTATCTAGTGAATATTTTTTCTGTCTCATTATAGATAGTTTTATGAAAAATGAATACTCAAAACTATGGCTATAATCAGGGAAAGTAGCTCCCTTTTTTTTGTTCCCAAACTCCACTTTTTTTTCAATTAACGAATTCTATTTCGATGAATAAATTAATAAACATTGCCGAAAAGACGTCAAAAACAAGCCAGGAGGAGTGTTGGGAGTTCTGTGGAAGAATGAAACAAAAGGTGGCCTTAAACAAACGTTCACTAATCATCGATGAAGTCAGACTTCAGTTTAATAGAGCACAAAAGAGAGGATGGAATAAATTGGCCGCCGAATTGGCCTCCTGCCTACAAGATTACTATTATTTGGAGGTCTCAGACAAAAGAATCGGCCGTAAGTACGAAGCCTTGGCATTGCATTATATCGAGATTAGTCGTGCAGAGACCATTACGATGTCTAAATATTCAAGGCTCTTTTATGAGTTAATAAAAACAAGGTCTCCTGGAGAAAAAGTAACAAGAGAACTACGGATGACCTGCACCGAATTAAAGCCATACCTAAAGTACCACTCAGAGGACATCTGGGTTTTCACCCATTCCTTGTGTAATATACTTGCTTATATTGAGCAGGATTACGAACGGATAGTAGAGCAATGTCGTACCGTAATTGATTACTTTGAGAAACACAACATAAACCGGACACCTCCTTTTCACAAAGACATGGCCGCCACTTTGATTCGGCTTGGAAGATACGAGGAGGCGGAACAGGCCATTGG
This sequence comes from uncultured Saprospiraceae bacterium, assembly GCA_964508085.1. Classification (GTDB taxonomy): domain Bacteria; phylum Bacteroidota; class Bacteroidia; order Chitinophagales; family Saprospiraceae; genus CALGLS01. The sequence continues at coordinate 6,494 of CAZDTI010000320.1, forward strand.
TAATGCTGTAAGAATTGTATCAAAAGGAGGCACAGTTTGGTCTACCTTCCTTTACTATCAGGTGGTGCTTGACTTACACAGAGGCCGATATCAGGACGCCTATGATAAATACTGCGAAGCGATAAAACGAAAGCGAATAATAAGCGCCATGACGGAAACCTGGGTCATTGTGAAGGCTTATTTTAATTTTCTTAGTACCGTCGGACTATTGTTAGATGCTCGTGAATTTAGAGTGGGAAAATTTCTTAACAACATTACCGTATTCGTTTCTGATAAGTCGGGCGCGAATAGCAATGTTGTCATTTTAAAAATCATTCTGCGCCTTAATTCAGAGCGCGGCCGTGCCGCTGTTATCGACCAACAGGAAAAAATAGAAAAGTACGCCCATCGATACCTCAAGAAAGGAAGTAGAACGAAATTGTTTTTTCAAATGCTTCTGCAGATTGTGCCTGGTGATTTCGAAAGGGAGAAGGTAGAGCGGAAGGCTGCGCGATATTTGAATCGGATGCCAGCTCAGAAGGGGTATGATGCGGATATGGAAATGATCCCTTATGAGGTTTTGTGGGGGTTGGTTTTGAGGGGTTTGGATTGAAGAGGGAATTTGGGGTTTTAATTTATTAAAAATAATATTTTTAATTGCCATTAAGGCAAGCCTTGAGCTTCAGCGGGAGTCTTCATTTTTTGGTGAACGCAAAGTTCGCTAAGCACGCAAAGCCCTCAATATTAATCTGTTATGTTTTACGCTTTCAATTTGGGCACCATTTATTGAACATTCCCCTTCAGCTGGCTACTAACTATTTGTAGAACGCTTTGGAATCAAGTAACTAGCTTTTCACTTTGACTTATGCCGCAAACCCAATTCCCCGCTCCGCTAACTCATAAAAATGTCGAAACACCGTTTCCGTTTTCTCCGCAAAAATATGTCTTCCATAAGAGTCTGGTAAATCCTTATCCAGTATTTTTTGTATCTCCCGCTTGACGATTTCTTGTGTGGCCTTTTCTTTGTGCCATTCTTGAATTAGTATTTTATTCTTAGCATCAAACAAAATTTTCAACAAATCCGAAGCCGCAAGTTTCACCTTCTTCTCTTCTGCTTTTGTGAGTTTGTCTTTTTTTAACAAGTCAAAAAGTTCCAGTTCCCTCTCGTCCATTCCATTTTTTGCAGCACGCTCTTGCTCTTCTGATAATCCTTTTGCTTGCTTCAACAAAGCTTCATAGGCTTCTTCAATAGACAAACTTCCTGAATTATAATCGTCAATTACTTTTTCAAATCGCTCCAAAAACGTTCCTCTCGTTTTGTTTTGAGCCAACATTTGCCTCAACTTTATTTCCATCAATTCGCGTAAGTCCGCAAACTGAATATTCTTATGTTTCTTATCAGGAAACTCCGTCCGCAATTTTTCAAAATCAAGCCGACTTAAATCTATCTGCTTACTCGGGTCGAATTTATACTCATAGATCGACTCTTGTAAATCTCCTTTCCCAACCACACTAGAATCCAATAAATCATCTAGCTTTTTCTTTGCTCGCTCTATCGCTTCATCTTGGTCAACATGTCGGTCAACAACTTTTTTCAAGTACTCCAAAACATCTCTGTCCTTTTTAATCTTTGGATAACCGTAAATTTCCGGCTTAGCGGAATCGTACAAACCAGATATCGTATTGACATACAAGCCCAATTGCTTTTTATATTCATCTTTTTCCAACACTACATTTGCATAAGCTTGAAACAATTCTATTTCTTTAAATCCTTTTTCTCCTAAATCCAAAATCGCTTCCAGATCTGCTCCAAGCTCTTTACAGTAAGTTTTTGCCTCCTTAATCCCTTGCTCCAACAAAGCCAACAAATCATCAAACTCCTTTACCGGAAATTCTTCTTCGTCTTCTTCTCCCTGTTTTCCTTTGCTGCCCTCCGCATAATCTGCTAAAGCTTTTTTCAAATTTCTAAACACACCAAAGTAATCGATCACCAAGCCATTTTTCTTGCCTTCCAAAACTCGATTTGCTCTGGCAATCGCCTGCATCAGCGTATGATTCTGTAATGGTTTATCCAGATATAAAGTAGAGACCGCTGGTGCATCGAACCCCGTCAACCACATAGCAGTCACAAATACAATTCGATATGGACTGCGAATGTCTTTAAAGTAGTCTTCAATATTTCGACCATCATCGTCCGGATAATCCATGAGTCTTCGATGGGGTGATATATTTAATCCTTCCTTTTCAAACTTCTCTTTTTCTTCTTTTTCAGTTCCTTCCAAACTTAAAACGGCAGACATTTTTGTTTCCTCCATGAACGCAATCGCACCTTTGTAGCGATGTATAATCGTTCGGTCTTTCTCCTTTCTCATTTTTTTACGGAGCGCCTTGATTTCCTCTTTTTGAGCTTGTTGTACTAGCTCATACATTCTGACAGCCGTGAATTTATCAATACAAATCACCATCGCCTTCATCGGCTTTCTGACACCTGTTTCATCAACCACATCCAATCTGTAAGGATAATGTTGAACAATATGCTTAGCGATTTCCTGAAGTCGATCTTCCCGTCGTACCACCTGCAGCAAAGTGGAATACTCCCGATCCAGTTTTTTCTTTTGTTCTTCTGACAAATTCTCTTCTTCTAAGATTCCAGTCGCCTCTCCTATCAAATCCTCATTGACTTGTTCTACCCTTGGTACACTTTTTTTATAATACAATGGAACGGTCGCTCCATCTTCTATGCTTTGGGCAAAGTTGTACTCAGAGACATAATCACCAAACCAATTTTCCGTTTTTTCGTTGCGTAATAAAGGCGTTCCGGTGAAAGCAATATATTGTGCATTTGGAATAGCAATGCGCATATTTTCTCCTAAGCCTTTGTACTGTGTCCGATGAGCTTCATCCACAATAACAATCCAATCTCCGCGGTCAGACAGCTGTGGAAAAGTCTTTCCTTTCTCGATTCCAAACTTGTAAATCATGGAAAATAAATACGTACGGTTGGATTGCAAATACTCCTGAAGTGTCGCTCTGTTTTTGGGACGATAGTAGTTTTCTTTTTGATCTTTAGTTTCCGTAATTGTCTCCGTTTCTTTAAAATTACGATAGATCTGATCGTCTAAATCTCGACGATCCGTGATGATCAAAAATGACCAATTGCCTTTCACTTTTCGTTGAATTTTTCGGGTATAGAAAATCATAGAATACGACTTCCCGGAACCCTGCGTATGCCAAAACACGCCTAACTTTCCTTCTTTGCCTTCTCGATTATTCAATGCTGCAATTGCATTGTTTACTCCTAAAAACTGGTGATTCTTCGCAATGATCTTCACCTTGTTCTTATGGTAAAGGGTGAAGTTTTCATAGTAATCCAACAAATTATCTTTGCTACATAAACCCCGGCAAAAGAGTTCTAAACTCAAATGTTTACCAGTCGATTTACTCTCCGCTTCTACTTCTTCTAAATTCATTTGATCATGAGAAACAGAGGTGTCCGTCAGCTTTATCC
>CAZDTI010000321.1:0-9950 GCA_964508085.1 uncultured Saprospiraceae bacterium
GAGTTAATCCGAAGCCTAAAAGCATCATGCACCAGCAGATTAATTTAGTAAAATTCGTTTTTTTCATGAGATTAATGTTTTTCAATTTTTTGAATTTCATTAGATAATTTCAGCTTAGAGAGATAAGATGTCAATTGCATGGTCGAACCAAGCTTGAGAGACTAAGCCAGAGTATTTTTCGTTTATTGCACTTACTTCATTAAAAGCTACAGCTATCGCAAGGCCAGTTTCGGTACCTGTACCGATTTTGCCTTGAATAGCAATGTAAAATTTCAACTTGTAAATTGCCTCTCTGTTCGCTGCCGTGTTTTCATCCTGTGGAGGATTCAACATGTCAAAGTTGGAGTCCATTTCTGCGCGCAAAGAATTGATTGCATCCATACCTGTTAGGTAGTTTATTTGAACTTTGTCAGCTGTATATTTAACAGCAGGACTGGTGTTCAAAGATTGAGCATGAACGCTTGTCAATCCAGAAAACAGAAATAGCACCAGTACCAACAGTGTTGGGAAAATGGTTTGCATTCTTTTTTTCATGAGATTAAAAATTTTGGTTAAAAAAATAAAGATTAAAAAATGATTTATATAATTATTCTTGACTTGAGTAGACATAGCATGCCCAACCCAAAGCTATTTTGCCTGTGACTGTCCTGTATAATAACAGGAGTATTACATATGAAAGTAAATCATTCAGTAGCCATAATTTAGTAGCAAGAAAGTGCTAACTATTATAGGTTCCCGAGTGGTTCGATCAAAATATACTATTTGAAGTAGTGAAGAAAATGATTGGTAAGTAGTGTAAAGACTTTACATTCATGGGAATACTTTTTCTAGTGCTTAAGTTTAAAAAGTTAATTCATTTTTGAAGTACAAATGAAGCACTTCATTCGGGGGAATAAGTTTCTAACAATGTAAAAATGTTGTTAGCAGATTAAATAAACCAAATAGAAGCAGGTGTTGCGAGGTGGTAAGATAATGGGAGGTGTTGATTGTTCTGGATTATAATTCGTTCGCTTCTAGTTAGATTATTTTTTTATCAGGAGTTTTATGTCCTGAAACTTATGTTTTTTCTATGGTTGATATTGTTCATTCTTGCTCTACAAATATACGCTAAACATTCTTTCGTCCTATACCCAAAAGCTGGTAAATTTTATTTTCGGATCAAAAAAAATGAGTTTCATATTTGTTATAATGTTTGTAATTAATTCGTTTTCCTAAGTATTCTCTAGTATTTCTTAATACCACTTGTCGGAGAGGGTTTTCAATTTTTGTTTTTTGGTTCTTTTACTTGGATTAGAGACAAGGTGGCCTTTATTTCATTTGACAGGAGTTTCAAAATTTGTTGTTGTTTGTCCTTCAAATCTTGCTACACAAAGATACAACTATCTACTTTTTAAGAACATACCCCAAAATCTGTAATTAACAAATAGGAGCTTTTCTATATATCAAAGTGACATTAAATACATATGTTATAAATTTATGTGTTGTGAGTGTTTTCATAGGAATTCGAGGAAAAAAAAGAAAGCCGGGGATATGAGATGGGAATATAATTGAAGTTGTTTGGTCAAAATAGCAGCAGCAAAATTCGTTCCCCGGGCTTTCTACCATAGTTTTTGTTTAGTAAGTAGCATTACTACTTAATAATTGTTTTTATTCTATTGTAAGTTTCTTTTCTTTCCTTGTTATAATGTTACTTAATTAAGGATTTGCTCGTTTACATCAACGAGAATCATAACTATGAACATGACTATCAGTATTTTAAGTAGCATATTTTTTTATATAAATTTACTTATGTTTTGTTTATTTGTCTATACCCGCATTACTGTATATATGATATAATTACTTTTCGACAGGTATATAATCCTGATCATTATAGCATTAAACATTACCATTTCTCGCTCCGGAATCAGCTGGAGATTCGATTGTATCAATCTTTATTTATAAGAGATAAGAGGCCCTGTCACAGATTAATCTATAACCAATATTTTCTTAGACAACTGTATAATTTCTCCTTTCAATTGTAGCTGACAAAAGTAGGTACCCGTATTAGGCAAGTCGTCTCTATCAAGATATACTTCATTTCGGCCTTTATGTAAATTTAATGTTATACGTTTCCACTCCCGACCCTTCTGATCAACCAAAACAATGGTTCCGACGTCCGCTTTCTCTAAGTCAATAACTAAGGTAGTATGGCTTTTAAATGGATTAGGGTAGTTATTTAGAATAGAACTCTTTGTTTCCTTTGATTCATTCGCAGGTTTTTCTGTTGCTCCTTCTCCTGTGAAACGATTAACAACATTTAGTTCTTCTACATCCTCCACATCTTCACCTTCATAGGCAATAGCCTCCGTTAAGCCCGAATGGATTGTTATCGCTTTACTCAGTAAACCCGCAGCTTTCGCGGTACAACGCAAACGGAAAAATTCAGTCTCCTCTCCTAAAATTTCATCATAAGTATTTATCCATTGGGTAGTAATTAGCCCACGGCTTAAATGACTCAAACCAAAATCATCAGCCCCTACCCTGCTTTGTCGTAAGTCATTAGATGGAATAACTTCTACGAAATCCAACAATTGAGTATCCAATTCAATAGTAAACTGATAAGCCTTCAAAGCTGCACTTGTCTTTGCTCGAAAAACAACTTCAACCATTTCTTCTGCCTCCAAAATTTGCTCTTCCATTTCAAAAACCAATTCTTCTCGCTCCGTTCTTGACTCCACCGCTGAAAATAAGTTCGGATTCGCATTACCATTCACATCTCCCACTTTAACCCCCATAAAATCCAGATTGGCTACATCTCCTGTCAAGGTTTCTATAAATCTTGTTTCTGGAAAATAAGAGCTGAAAGGTGCTGATGGATTTGGAAAAACAAAATCAGCATCAATAAACCTCCAGGAGGTATTACTAGTAAAAGCAGTATCAAGATTTAATATTAATTTTTTCAAATGAACCATATCAAAAGTAGAAACACCGCCAGAGCGATTGACATCAGCAGCAATTATTTTCAATGGATCATTAAATGGAGATAAGCCCAAGATGTGCTTACTAATTAAAACTAAATCCCAAGAAGAAACACCGTTACCACAATAGCTGTTTTTATATGGGCGTAGCTGATAAGAATTATTTCCCTCGGCCTGATCATAAGTATAGGTTCCGCCCTCATCTGTAAAAACAGAAGTAGTATCTCCATTAATTATTTGCATTTCCATATTGCCCATCGGTATGCCCTGCGCAGTCATAATTAATCCACTTAATTCAAAATCATTTTGCCCACAAGCAAATTGATTATCCTGTACATTAACAATAGTCGTACATGTTGATGTATTTCCTGTTTCATCCTTCACCGTAAGTGTTACTGACTGATCTCCAACATGAGTACAATCGAAACTAGACGGAGAAACTGTCAATATCAGATCTGCAGTCGCAGTGCAGTTGTCACTACTTCCTGCATCAATCATTTGCGGAAGTAAAGTAAACTCACCGTCACTATTCAAGCTAATGGCAAGATCCGACAGACAAAACGCACTTGGGCTCAGGCCATCTACTACGGTTAGATTCATAGTTGCCGTGGATACATTTCCACATTCATCATTTGCTGTAAATTTAATGTTATACTCTCCTATCGGATAATTACCACTGGCATCTGCACCACCGCTAAATGCGTACGGAGAATCATTGGTAATAACTACATTTGGATTGCAATCTATTGCCGTTGCTGATTCAACAGCTACATAATCACTTCCACAAGTTAAAGACATATTAGCAGCAACCATTCCGGCTGGAACTGTCAAGCTTGGCGCTTCAGAATCAGAGATGGTGATTACTTGCGTATGTGTGTAATAGCCTTCTAACGAACCACTATTTGGCACATAAGTACACCAGTCTACAACAACCCAATTACGTAGAATAGTATAACAGGCAGGAGCCGCGATATCAAAAACATTATCGGTATGCGTAAAGTCTACAGATTCGCAGTCATCCCCCGTAATCACTGGCATTCCGGCCACTGAGGGGTCTGCGGAAATGGTTCCACAAACCGATGTATTATAGTCTAAAGGAAAGCTTACCGTAACTGGAGTGTTGTCTTCAATAATTAAGTTTTGAACACACGTTGTACTGTGTCCAGAAATATCTGTTACAGTCCAAACTCTAGATACCGTTCCCGTTCCACAATCATTGATGTTTTGTGTATCATTAAAATACAGTGTATCAATTCCACAGTTGTCAGCTACTGTTGGCACACCTGTAATATTGGTGTTAGAAAAATCATCCCCGCAGGTAAGTGTCACTGTTGATGGACAACTAATGAGTGGGTAAATATTATCATGAACCGTTACCCAAGCAACGCAGTCATTAAAATTCCCAGAAGTATCAAATATTCTAAAAGTAACAGGGATAGGACCGTTATTAATATCGCTACAGTCAAAGCTGACAAAAGCTCCGAATGGCAATCCGGAGCGCTTGGCTTCATAGTGAGATATTTCGCAATTGTCAAAACTGCCATCATCGAAAGTGACGGCGGGAATGGTGGCAGAACCACCGGAAGAGATATTTATAGACAAAGCCGTTTTGCAAATATTTACGGGAGCTATGTCATCGACTACGGTAACCATCATGGTGCAGGCACTGATATTTCCGCAGTCGTCTTCTGCCGAATAAGTTACCTGATGTGTTCCTATTGGGACGTTGTAAAATGGTCCGTTTCCAGAACCATATTGCCAGGAAACATTTAGTTCAAAATCAGAACAATCATCTGTAGCAGTAGCAGTTGGTAACAATACAGTTGCGCCACAAGAAATAACCGAAGCAGAAACTGTGAAGTCGGGAGGACAACTAATTTCTGGTGCTGTAATGTCCTTTACCTTAATGATCTGAGCATGGTTGATAATGGTCCCAATACACCAATCCGCAGCCGTCCAGGTGCGTATGATGTTATAGCTACTAGGCCCACAGCTCGGCACCTCTAAATCAGAATAGGTAACACTCAGCTCACAGGCATCGTCATTAACAACTGGTAGTCCAAAAACAGTTGGCGTTCCAGTCAAAGAAAGCTCCGTCGGATCTTGGCTACAATCTAATAATGGTGCTTGAAAACCGTCCAGATTCGCTGGAAAAACAATATCAGCAACGGTTGCTCTTTTCAAGTAAATCATTTGCACACAAGTGTCTGTCAAACCAGCGGCATCAGTCACCCACCATTTTCTTTCGATGCGGGCAGTAATGTTTACTCCGTTTTGAATAGTCTCACAAGAAAGATTGAAATAAGTATCAGCATAAGAAAAATCGTTATTTGAAAATACAGTACAATTGTCAGTAGCTGTGGGATATCCAGCAGCTAAAGGCGTTATTTCTTCATTACAATTAATAATCGTATCGGTGCAAGAAATCTGAGGGAAAGAATAATCATTTACCTGAACATTGGACCAGCAGTAGTTACCAGTGGCATCATTCGTCACTTTTGCTTCTAGTATCTGACCAATATGGTCACAACTCAGTACATTACCGATGTTCTGACTATTCCAATAGATACTTACCGTGAAATCATCAGGATTGCAATCAGGATCAACTAATAATGAAGTTGGCGTAATCAAGGCTTCTCCTGATTGATTTAGTGAAACGGAGAAAAACCCGTTACAAGCGATGGTACACTGGGCATTGGCTGAGAGGCCAGAAAGGAAAGAAAGCGCTATAACCACAAAAACCGCCCAATTCAGTGCAATAGCCCTGATGGAACCGGAGTTTTTTGATGATGTGGTTAACAAATGCTTCCGCATATATTGTAGTTGCCGCTTTCGCTAAGGTAGTTGGAGGAACTAGCCTGTTGTTAATGGTGATTGAGAAAGGGGGGAAGAGGGAAAATTGTTGGAGGAGAGGGCTTGGTGGGGAATTATGATGTAAAAGTACGGGGAAAAGGGAGGAGGCTCAATACCAGCTAGGTGGTATTATAGATATGGCAACAAATCGACCTGCACAATAAACTCATTATCAATAAATTACATTTGCCTTTTTTTCTCACGACTTCATGAGTAAATGCTTTTTCATACCCAACTCCAAATGCACCTCTAAGGTTAATGTACCCAATCGAGTTTTATAAACCCCTATTGCAAATATCTAATAATCAAACCCTCCATCAAATATCCCCCGTAACCACCAATTTCAAAACCCCATAACCTTCTTCTGTTCTAAAATGTATCAGATACATTCCAGCTTTCCAATCACTGGTTTGCAATCGAATTTGGCCCGCTGCCAATTGTGGATATTGCGCTAAAGATAAAATGGGTATTAGATGATCTTTTGAAGCTATCTTTGGCTTTATCTATGCTTTTTTAGGAGATAAAGCCAAATATATAACCTATCTTTGGCTCTATCTGTTGATTTCCTCTAGATAAAGCCAAAGATAAATATGATGAAAAAATTAGTTGGAAGAAAGGAAGAAGTTAATTTACTAGTAAAATTGCACCAAGAAGATAAAGCTGCTTTCGTAGCCATCTATGGCAGACGACGAGTAGGCAAAACTTTTCTTGTGAAACAAGTATTCAATAATTCATTCACTTTTTATTTGACCGGTATTGCGAATGTAGGCACTAAAAGACAATTGAGTAGCTTCCATGGAATGCTCCAAAGAAGTTTCTCTACCATGGAAGAGATTCCTCCTGCGACAAATTGGTTTGAAGCATTTAATCAATTGATTAAGGGAATTGAGTCAAAGAAGGAGGAAAAAAAAGTGATCTTCTTAGATGAATTACCTTGGCTAGATACTGCTAAATCTGATTTTTTACCTGCCTTGGAATATTTTTGGAATAGCTGGGCGAGTGCTCAAAATGATGTCTTGCTCATTGTCTGTGGTTCGGCAGCTTCTTGGATGATAAACAACCTGATAAATCACAGAGGGGGGCTACACAACAGAGTCACTCACCGAATGCTTTTAGAACCTTTTACGTTAGGGGAATGTGAAAACTACTTCAAAGCTCAGGGTGCTTCATTTGGTCAATATCAAATCATACAACTCTACATGGTCATGGGAGGAATTCCTTTCTATCTTGAACAGGTTGACAAGGGATTGACTGCTGCACAAAATATTGATAAAATGTGTTTCTCTAAGAATGGACTCCTCCGTACCGAATTCACAAATCTCTATGCCTCTTTATTTAAAAATGCCAATCGACATTTAGAAATTATAGAAGCGCTTTCCAAAAAGGCAAAAGGCATGAGCAGATTGGAAATAATAAATAACACTAGTTTTACAAATGGCGGAGGACTTAGTCGAATACTAGCAGAGTTAGAAAAAAGTGGTTTCATCAGACAGTTTAAATCCTTTGGAAATAAAGTGAGAGACAGTCGCTTTCAGCTCTCCGACTTTTACTCTCTTTTTTATATCCGATTCATTAAAGACTTTGACATCAGCGATAAAAATTCTTGGTTGAACCGAATTGATGATCCGAAAGTTCGGGCATGGAGTGGATACGCCTTTGAACAAGTGTGCTTATCACATCTTTCTCAAATCAAAGAAGCGCTGGGTATTCGAGCCATACAAAGTTATTCCAGTGCTTGGCAAGGAGCAGACGATTCCGGACATGCGCAAATTGATCTTGTGATTGATCGACGTGATCATGCGCTCAATTTATGTGAAATAAAATTTTCTATAAATCCTTTTGCTATTGATAAATCGTATGGAGAGAATTTAAGAAAAAAAATAAGCATTTTTAAGGCCGCTACCAATACAAAGAAGTCTATCTTTCTTACTTTCATTACCACCTTCGGCTTAGTTCAGAATGAACACTCAGGAAGCCTTGTACAGCAGTCACTGACAATGGATATGCTTTTTGACTAGATAAGTTCTTTTTGTAACATTATAAATACATACGAATAACACCATCTTCTTTTTATTGGAAATTACGGGTTGAGACTAAACTCCATAGCATGAGAAAACGAGGTGGGGCTTGGAAACGCTTTGTTCAACAAACATGAGTCATGCGAATCACCAGTTGAACTTCCGTCCCAAGGGTAGCTCCAATAGGAGCGGCACCTTTAACAAATAAATACAGTGCCGCTCCTATGGAGCTCGATTTTGTACACAACTTTCGTTGTTACAAAGATATCGCTCCGCTGGAGCTTTGAAAAATAGTAAACTAACGAATTGTTTACTAGTGATTCGCATGACTAATGTTTAATATTCTCAGCAGTTTCTCCTATAGCCCCTTAATCAGAAAACCATGACTTTGCTAGAGCTTTTCGTCGTCTTGAAATAGGAATTTCAGTTTTATTTTTTAGCAAAAAGGATTCCTTTTGCATCTTGTCAATGTGATGGCGATTTACAATAAAAGAACGGTGACATCTAAAAAAGCCCTTGTCCTTAAGTATAGCTTCAAAGTGCCCCAGCGTTTTAGAAGATATTTTGGTTTTATTGGTTGACATAAAGAAAGTGCTATAGTTCCGGTCTCCTTCTATTTTAATAATATCACGCAAAGCCATTTTCATTCCTCCTTCTTGGGTAGGGAGAAATAGCACTTGATCCAGCGCATTCTTTTTATTAAAATTATCCAATGTATTTCGGATCTGATGCTGATGGTTCGTATTCCTATTGGAACGATATCGTTTAATAGCCAGATTCAACTCGTTTGGGTCTATAGGTTTCACCAGATAATCTAAAGCATTGAATCGGATGGCCTCTATGGCATAATGACTGTGGGCAGTTACAAAAATGGTTTGAAAGTTAATTTCCTTTAACGAAGCCAGCACTTCAAATCCATTCATGTCTGGCATTTCTACATCCAGAAATACCAAATCAGGTTGTTCAGATTGAATTAAATCCAAAGCCTTTTTCCCATTTTTGGCAGTTCCAACTAAACTAATCCTATCATTCCTTTCAAGAATAAGATCAGAAAGTACCGCTATATTAAAGAGATTATCATCAACGATTATGCTCCGTATTTTCATTTGATTTTTTACCTTTTAATGATACAACAATAAGGTTTTACCTTTGAAAATCCTATTTTTTAACCACTTGATAAGCCAATAGACCATTAGATAAGTAGATATTGCTGTTATAAGAAACATCCTTTTTCTTTGTTGTGTAATTAATTTGATAATCATAAAAAGTCAAATCATGAAATCTTTAGCAATTCTACTTATATCGACTTTTCTACCACTACTTATAAATGCACAAACAACTATCACCTGGACGGGAAGCACCCCCGGCAAAGAAACCAAATGGAATGAACCAAAGAATTGGGATGCTTATCGAATTCCTAATGAAGATGACAAAGTCATAATCAAGATGGATAATAATAGCCATTTCTCACAACCGGTCATTAATGAGGAAGTTCATATAGTCTGGTTGGAAATTCACGCCGGTGCAGAACTGACCATTACGACTACTGGACAATTGATCTTGGATGGTTCGTATACTTATAGTCAAGGCATCTCCATGTACGGAGGGAACTTGTCGTCCGAAGGTGAAATAATTTTTAAGAATATCGAAGCTGAATATATCGCAAATTTATCTCCTATAAATCTAAGCGAAAAAATAAACTACTATTCTAAACTGCATGGTTATGAATTTAGTATCGTATCTTCCTTCAATACAACGAAGTAATCCGACCATAAACCAATGAAAAACATACTCCAAATATGCCTATTTGCTCTATGCATTAATAGCATAGCAACGGCTCAAAGCAAGGTAAATGCGGTAGATTCTTGCCTTGAGGCGGGGATGGATGATTTTATTGGGAAGCCATTTGAAGTTGAGGAACTTCTTGCTAAAATTCAAGAACAATTATGATCAAATAAGAAACATGAGCTTTATATTACCCTTGTTCCATTTGATGAGTAGCAAGCGAATAATTTTATTCGATTTTTATTGAATATGAACCTCATACTTTTTGATTTGATATTTTAAAAATAAGTACCAAGACTGAATTATATTGATAATAAAAAGTTCTTTGAAAAATTGA
>CAZDTI010000322.1:0-9946 GCA_964508085.1 uncultured Saprospiraceae bacterium
GAAAAATTAAGTTGGGACTAAAAAGGACAATCTAAGAGACAAGTCTGAAAGAATCTAGTTAGAAAAGAATAAACTCAAGATAAAGTAGAATCGTAGAATCTCGGCCTTATAACTTTGACCGTTAAGAAAAGATGCAAAGCAGAGCATCAATATCAATCCAGAGACCTTTAGGTCGACCTCGGATTGATAGCGGGCGAGCTGCGTCTTTTTAGGTCAAAGTTATAAAGCCTTGAATCCCGCCCGCCTTGACGGCAGTCGGGCTGGTTTGGTTCTTTGTTTCAAGACAAAGAACAGAGAGATTTAAACAACTAAAAAGTTTCAAGCAATGAGAGGACTTATAGATAAAAAAGTGACCTCATTCAGCATTAAACCGAATTGCGATTTATAAAAAAATAGTACCTAATTCAGTCATTCTAATTACATTTTTTCTAACGCTAAAAATTAATAAAAGATGAAAACGATTGCATTATTTCCAGGAACAGACGCCATTGAAAATGCTAACATTAGAAAGATGGCCTATCGAATAAAAGCAGTACAAACTAAGGTTTTACTAGCCGATCAAATCATTCTAAAAAACACAGGAGAGGCCTTAGACCTATCCTCCTACATGGTTCAAGAGAATGACCGGTCACTGGTAGGTTTCCAAAAACTAGTAATCTGCTCCTTAGCCACACAAGTAGCCATGTTTGAACAGTACAAAAAATCAGGTAGACATGTGGACATGTTGATGGGACTCTCCCTCGGTGATATTGCTCGATCAGTAGTATCTAAGCTATGCACCTTTGAGGAAGCGGTTTTATTGTTATACAAATTTACGCTATTGAGTGGACAGGTTGCAACAGGTGCCACGATGCAAATAATCTTAGACAAACCATTGCACGAAATGGAAGAGGTCTTACAACTCGAAGCTTCCGATTTAGAAATCAGCGTGTTGCAGAACGACCATTTCTTTTTAGTGGCAGGAGGCATCAAAGCCATTAAGAAATGGATGGTAAAAATTGCCAAGCCAAATAAGATTACCTGCAAATTGTTATATCCATTTCCACTACATAGTAAATTAATGAACCCCGTATCGAAAGCACTAGCAGAAGATATAGACAAGGTCTGTCGAACGGATCAAAAACTATATCCAATTTACTCTACGGTTTTCGCCAAAGAATTGAAAGAACAAGAAGAGATCATCAATGATTCTAAGTTGAACATCAACTCAACACTGTATTTTACGGATACCATTAACAATATAATTGCGAAATACAAAAAAGTAAAGTTCGTAAATATCGGACCTGCGAGCACTTTATTGAAGTTCATTGAAAAGATGAATTTGAACTTGCCGAATATTGAATTGGAAGATTGGTTTTTGGAGGATGTTGGTTACAAGGGGTGGATAGGTAGATAGGTGGAGGGTGGATGGGCTTCCATTTGTTCGCAGCTATTTACGCTAGAAGGAAACCTATCGACCTATTTACCCATCCACCTATCTACCCCTCGCAACCATCCACCCTATTTCAAAATTAAAAAAACAGTCAACATGAAAAAGATAAAAAGCATTAAAAACACCTTGGCATTCCTCTACCATGCGATTAGATTATTATTAATTCCAAGTAAAAGCTTGTACAGTTTATTATATGTAGGCAATAAACTATCGGAAAGCAAGGTCGCTCATCAAGCCACCAAGGAGCTCCTACAAGAAGCAAGTATACAAGAACAAGTTCGAATGAACTATGGTTATAACAAGCTTGACTTAGAAAGACTAAAAGGTATGCCAGAGGGGTCATTTGGAAAAGAACTATACGAATTCATGAGCGCTCAAAACTTAGATGTGTATCCATTGTTAGAAAATATCGAACCAAGTCCTGAGGTTTATTTGCGAGAACGACGCCGAAAAATTCACGACTACCTACACGTTGTTTTAGGATATGGAACTGACTTGTTAGGAGAATCAGAAGTCAATGCTTTTACAGCCAGACAGACAGGAATGCCCATCAGTTATTTGATTATCATTGGTGTCTTGTTACGAACGATGGTTAAGCAACCTTTAGAATTCCATTCTCTAATTGATCGACTTATAGCTGCTTGGAAAAGAGGAAGCCAGAGCGAAAACCTTTTTTCCTATCCATGGGAAAATTTATTTGAGCGCCCGCTAGAGGAGGTTCGACTCGGATTTGTTAAGCATCATTATTCTGTTTCCTGATGTTTAAGTAAGTACTTCAACAAAGAAATAAGCTTAAAATTATTAGAGCGATTTTCTTCTAGTTTGTTTTTATATGACTCTTTGTCATTTAGGTTGGATAGATGAGGTGGATAAGGTGATGAGGTAGGTGAGGCCTCCTTTAATTCGCACCAATTTGATTGTGCCAATTCATTCATCATTCCTGAAGTGCCCAATGCATCTAAATAGTAGAGCACCGGATATTCTTTGTAACAAAATCCTGACCTACAGCAATTAGTAGAGCATAAATTCCTTTTGGATAATTTTTTAAATGAATAATGAGGTGGGGGTTATCAGAAGGAACATCCATTTCTAACAATGATTTTACATGACTATTGAATAATTGAATTCGACCAGCGGTGTTTTGACTTAACGTATTTAATGACTGGCTCAGATCGACATACAACTCATCTGTTGTAGGATTGGGATAGACCGAAACATCAAGTTTTGGCGACCAGTTGTCCGAATCTGTCCAATTGCCTGTTCCTGAAAAAGTATAGGTGATGGCCTGGATATTTATCATGTTCATAAAGAGAAATAGTAGAAAAAGTAAAGAGCGGTATAAGTTTTTCATTTTTAAAGGTTTTGTAGTATAAAAGGTCGTCTTCAATTTAGCGGATGTCTATTGAATAATTAATTTATAGAAAACAATATCGTCACCATTCAGATCACCAGAGAGAATTGTGATATTGATCCCCGGATCACGATCCGTTAAGGCCGTCTCTGTGCCATTGAAGCCACCATATAAAGCTAGGTCTTGGTAGATGTAGAATGTGTTTTTCGCGTCACCGGGCCATCCACTGATGGCTTGAGGAGGGTAAGTACCGGCAGCTACCCAGATTTTATTACCAGTATTGGAATTCTCTAAAGCGTCGTGGAGTTCGGTGTAGGCATCGGCCCAGGAGGTTCCGTCATTTTTCTGATTATACATCAAATCCACTATATATGACCAAGTACTATTTAGCAATAGCCCTTATGTTAAAAGTAATTAGAAGTTCTTCCATAACTCTATTTTGTTTATCTTTATCGAAAATAAAGCAAAACAAATGAAAGCTCCCTGTCAACCTTTATGGTTCATTTTATTCCTCTGTTTACTTTTCTCTTCCTCCTGCAAAAAAGAGGACACTATGCTACCAGATGAAATAGTTTCAATCCCCTGCTGGGAACTCTATCCTCAGATAGAATTGGATCGTCGCTTATTGATTCAGAGTTTTACCACAGATGATTTTATATACTTGTTGAGTAATAACTATTTTTTGAAAATGGACGAAAACGGGCTTCTGGAAGACCACCTCATTTCGGAGTCTGGAAATCTATCCCTTTCTGATTATCCCATGCTTAATGACAAATTATTTGCCATCGGGTTTGATCGATACAACTTAGAAAGTCTAGAAATCTTTTCCACCCAGAATCCAAATATATCCTCCGTAATTGATTTGTTAGCTATTGATTCGAGTTTTCAAAAAATCAATTATTTTTCAGGAAACGGCATGTGCGTGAATGGCTCGAACAAGCTATTATTTAGTGTGTATAAAGAATTTGTTCCAGATGTTCCAAACCCCTATCTATATTTTTGGATGTTCGATTTTACGATCGAAAATGATAATTTGACTTTTGAATTTGACAAAGAAATAAAAATAGAGGTACCAGGGAGTGGAGGTTTAATCGGAGAGAAAGGTGTGACGGAAATGGTTGTTTATGAAAATGAATTTTATTGTAGTACCAACAATCCAGTAATGACTTATAAAATTAATAGCCAAGGAGAATACGAAGCCTTATTTCCGATGAGAGATGCAAGAATTTTCTCACGAAATGATACGCTTTTTGCACTTGGACATGATTTGAATTGTAATATTAATTATTCCTTCAAACCACCACAAAACAATTACTGGGAAACCTTTATGTTAGGGGTTTATGATGGATGTTGGGGGAAGTTTTATCAAATAGGTCGGCGATTCGTTGTCGTAAATAGAGATCAGTTTTGGGAACTAACAATCAACCATTCTGATGCTATTTTTGATATTAAGGAATTGGATGGGAATTGTTTGCAGCCTAGCCTCATCCGTAGTTTGTTTGAATTTAAAGATCAAACTTATTTCGTCACCTCCGATGGCTTATATTTTAAAGATCAAAAAGATTTTTTCATCCACAAAGAAGAATGAAAGCATGAAAACAAAAAGGTTAAGCATACAACTACTATTTTTACTTTTCTTAATTCAAGGCTGCAAGCAAGCTGATGATCTCGTATTTGATTTGGAACAAGAAATTCTGATTCCGATTTTTGAGGAAGATACTACTTATTATTCCAATCAAATAATTTTGAATGCCATTGTAGCAAAAAATGAAATCTATTTAATCAACCATACGACCTTTTCCAATTTTACGGCAGATTCAGAAAGAGAAATTTCTTCTCCTATTCATCACACGAGTTTGTCTTACTTCAAAAAGCATTGTCTTTCAAAAAATTATATGGCCTTAACTGCTTCAATTTTTGATGACAAATATATTAAATTCATCACCACCAGTGAAGTGAATTTTTTCCAAGAGCAATTGTCATTCAGTGTAAGTCAAGTGGAGAGTATGTCAGGAGATTCCACCTTGGATTATTCGAAATTCAATACCAGTCCATTTGATAATACGGCGATCAATGAATTTGATAAAGCGGTATTACCTATGATCAAAAAAACAGATTCGACGGCTATTGTTTTTATTTTATTTGACTTGCGTGAATTGGTCGGTTCCGCAAATCCTTTTAACCCCAATGTTGAGTATAATCCGCTTTTTAATTTACCAAAAGAGCAATATACAGAAATCATTTTTCCGCAAGAATCTACAACTGAAATCAATCGAATAGAATCATTCCGACAGAATTTTTATGTGAGCACTGCAGAACATACTTATGTGATTCGCCCCGACGGGAGTTTCAAACTTGTGACGGAGAGCAGCGCAGCTGATTTTTTTGAATATGATGGGAAAATATATGCTGATTTTGGCAACCGAATAGCCTTCACTGCTGATGACGGCGAAACCTGGGAAGAAATTAACAATACGTCTACATTTTCTGGATTCAGAGAATTCCAAGAAGTATATGGACATTTAGTTTTCTTTTTTGAAGATGACTTATATCTTGTCAATCCTGACGATTTTTCTTTTTCAATGTTGAATAATGAAGGCTTGACAGGAAGTAAAATTACCGCAGTCATGCCTTTTTTTCAGCGGGTTTATGTGGCTACATTAAGTGGGCTTTTTCACAAACCAATTGAAGCATTAGCGCTATGAAAATAAAAAATATAATCATACAGTTTTATCTGTTAATAGGGGTTTTGTCTATTTGTTTTGCTCAGGAAAAATACATTTTCGAAGCCTCCTCAGCAACATACCGCAATCTGGAAAACCCAAACGTTTTGAATGATTCCAGTTATCCAGATTTTTATGACGATATGATGGTGGAAGTCGATTTTCCAATTTATTACCAGGGGAAAAAAGTGTACGCTGTTTTAGTCAAAAATATAGGTGTAATCGTTTTAGGAAATATGGAGGAACGCATAGAATTATTTCCGGTACAGTTAAAGTTAAAAGGGGATAGTAAAATCTCCTATCAGATCGACGGTGAGCCCAATTGTGGAAATCGCATTTTGAAGGTTGAATATCAAAATATGGGTTTTCGATGCGATGCCAGCGATTCCTATTTTGCAAATGCTCAATTGTGGATCCATGAAAATACGGGAGTGTTTGAAATTCATTTTGGAGAATCCTTAGATAATCCTGAAAACTATTCTGATACGGAAAATAGTTGTTATGGTTCCTTCTCTTATGGCAGTCGGTTAAGGCTTCAAGCCAATTTGAGTGCTATGCCTTACAATGACCCCGACCAACCAGATTTTTTTCAAGGGAACTTAGCAAGTACAAACATTTTAGGAATAGGCGCATTTCCATCTGCTGGAATAGTCTACCACTTTGATCCTGAGATTTTCACCGACGACAAATTAAAATTGAGCCCTAATCCTGCTCGGTATTTCACGACTGTTTCCCGCCCATTGTCTTGTGGTGATTTCCTAATCAAAGTTTTCGATAGCAAAGGCCAATTGGTTTTTCAGGAAGAGTTCACAGGAGCAATAACTCAATTAATTGACACCGCTAATTTGATACCCGGAATATATTTTGTCCAAATTTGGAACGAAGATGATCGGGAAAGTTTTGTGGAAAAATTATTGATTCTTTAAATCAGACGAACTTTAACATTTTTGCCAGCCAAAGAGATACTATAAAATATTTTACAGATCCCAATGCAACAGACGCGATTGAACTGGAGCAGATGGTTCAAGAATTGAAACATGGATTATTCTGCTTGGACTTCGCTTTTTTGTTTATAAATCGTTCACCTGCTATCCAGATACCACCTGCTTTTCGTTTGCAAAGTGCTAAAACCAAATCGCAACTTATTGAGGAATTGTCGTTTGTTTTCTTAAAATGACTAAATTGAAAATCCGATACCTCATACGGCCCTTTTTGCCTTCCTTTATTTTTTAGTGGTGCCGCTTTAAGCAGCCCTTTGAAAGAGGCAATCCAAATGTCTGTTTTCCGGCAATCCATCCATTATGGTGTATTGCTGAAATCGCTGATCTTCTATATTAAGGTATTGTTGAGCGAAAAGGTTGGGACAAATAGCAAATAGTAAAATGACCACAAACAAGGCTTTGCAATACTGTGCAGTACTTAAAAAAGAACTGCCATTGATTTGAGTATAGCCGTGTTTGGAAGGTTTCAAGATTCTTTTGTTAAGGCCCTTGTTTTGGGTCTATTTTCATTGGTGTGGTTTTTAGACTTCGCTAAGATAAGTATTTAAACTTTCTAAACAATCTGAATTGTTTTGATTTGAGATTCCATGTCACCGTTACAAAGGCTTAATGGTAACTCAGTTGACTTAGGGGGATATCACCCTTTTATTAGTCACTATTTTTTGTTCGGCCTTGTCTTCTTTACCGACACAGACATAACAATGCTTTTACCACTGTCTTTTTTAGCCACTAACTCAGGATGATATTTCTCAGAAATACTCAAAGCTTCCCATATCATTTTTTCAATTTCTTCTTTTGGGAAGGATGCTATATTCTTGACACTTATGTGTCGTATTAATTTTCCTTTACCGTTCAGTTTCAAACTAGTTTCTCCCAGCTCAGCTCCTCTATTAAATCCAAAGTTCACATGCTTGGAGTAAACGGAAATATGACAAAAAGCATCTTTTAATTTTTCTGATTTCGAGTAAGCAAGCGCCACCGCATTGTAATTATCCCAAATCAATTCATTTGCTTCGGGCACTAAATCCACTACAAAATCCCTCAAGGCTATGGTTAATTCTTGGATTTCTTTATTGTAAGGAAGGAGAAATTTTCTTAATGCGGGGTTAGCTTTCATTTATCGTTGATTTTCATTTTTACCAGAAGAATGACCAATCATGAATTCCCAATCCAAATCTGTCTTTTTCATCAACACAGTCATTGCTCCATCTATTTCAATTTGCTGATCGGAAGGAAGTACTAAGACTTGTTCGTACTCCACATATAACATGGCCAAGGAATTACTTATTGGAGTGGCCTTTTTATCTAAAGAAGTAAAGGTCGTGCTTTTTAAGGAGGGATAAAACTCCTTGATCGTCTTTCTTGCTGAAGCTCCCGTTGGATATGCGATTGCACCGTTTTCCACCCAATAGAATCTGGGGTCGTCAGAATAATAATTCGAAATTGTTTCCAATTCTCCATTCGATAAACTGTTTTCAAATTTTTCGAATGAGGACAATACCTCTTTTTCAATTTTTACAATTTCTGATGCCGTCAAATTTCCATCGGGCTTAGCGCAGGAAAAAATAAACATTGAGCTGAAAACAAATAAAAGTTTTAAAATATTTTTCATCCTCATTATTTTATATTTTAATATTTTTGATAATTTCATCACTTCCCCAATCCTTTATAATTTCAGTATTAAAAGAGAAATATTTGACATTGCTATGCGTGACAATTTTAGTTTCTTGTTCATAGCTTTTAATTTTACTTGGAGGAACACCGATTATTTTAATAAAAGATTTAGTCATATGCGAGGCATCGGAAAACCCATGATCGTAGGCCGTTTCAATAAGTTTTTTGCCTTTTAAAACATCACTTAGCGAATCAATTACCCGCATCCACATTATAAAATTTTGGATGGATTGGCCTACCTGTTCTTTAAATAGGTGTCTCAATCTGCTCTCTGATAAATAGACCTCAAGAGCAATATCCTTGACCTTAAAATCTTTTATTGGAGATTTAGTTATGAAGTCAATGGCTTTCTGTACTCTTTCATCCAATTCTTTCTGCTTTGAAAAACTGAGCAACTTTTGAAGTATGGATATACAGCCTAAATACATTTCATCACAATCATTTTGCACAAGGAGTTTCTTAAAAAAATGATCATCTAATCGACCAATCCTTATTTGTGCGATACTGCTTATTTGCTCTTTCTTTAAGTATTTACTTCTTAAGTCTTTTGCACATTTACTATCCACATCTAAATACAAGAACAACTGAATACTTCCATTGCTGTCTAATTGATGAATATGATTTGCATCAATAATTGCGGCTGAATAAGAGGTCCATTCTCTATTTTTGTCTTTTAATAAAAACTTTTTTTCAATGTCAAATACCAATTGTAAGGTATTATGACTATGTGGGTTTGTATGAAATGAAGTTCCCCAAAAAACAGAAAGCCCATCCCATACATAGAGCGCTGAAGTATGTCCTTTATTTCCACTATCTAATTTCATTAAATGTATTAGTTTGACAAAACTACGGTCATTTACTTCAAAGCACTTGTACAATCTGGCTGTTTATTTGGCAACCACAATGTTTGTAAGCATTGTAGAATAAGGTCACCTATGCTCTAGTGAATATACTTTGATCAGCATATCATCTTCCGTAATCTCTTTTTCATAATTGAAATGGAGCTTTTCAAGCACCCGAATAGAACCGCTGTTTTCAGGAAGAACCATAGCGATCATTCTGTTTAGTCCAAGGCTATTAAATCCAAGATCTACACAGGCTCTTGCCGATTCAGTGGCAATTCCCTTCCCCCAGTACTCCTTCATAAATCTATATCCCAGATCAACTTCTTTCATATCTTCCAGATACTTTAGTCCCGTGAATCCGATGAATTTATTTTCTTCTTTCAGTTCAACTGCCAGTCTTCCATATCCATGTTTCTGGTAATCTCCAAATACATCTTCGACAATCCTTCGTTCAATTTCTTTTTTAGAAACAACACCTCCGTCTCCGGTGTATTTGCTGACTTCTGTGTCCAGGTTCATGGTGTAGGCACCTTCTATGTCTTCCATTTTGAAGGGACGAATTAGGAGCCGTTCTGTTTCGATGAATAAGTTGGGGTGTTGCATTGGTTAAGTATTAAGTTAAAAAATTGCTTATTATAATCGCATACTAAGCAGCACGTTCTAGTTTAACTTATTTTCTTTTAATAATCTATTTAATTCTGAATTACCTATCCATCCCTCTGATTCTTTCATCGCTATTAATAAGTACTCTTTTGCTTTTATCAATGACGGTGCAACTCCTTGCACTACAGCATGATTCCAAGGTCTTTTCCTTTCTGGCAACAGGTATTCAAAATAGTATTGGTCAGTTCCAGCGTTGCTAATAACAACGAAAGAAGTAGCATCTGATCTGCTTTCATTCTGAATTATTAAGTTTGCAT
>CAZDTI010000323.1:0-9910 GCA_964508085.1 uncultured Saprospiraceae bacterium
TCCGAGCAAACATCAAAACCGGAAAGGATTGACAAACGTTATTTTTCTCGACAAATTCAGCAAGTTTTTAATGTTGAAAGGGGATTGCTATATACGACAAAAGAGTTTTTCTTAAGGCCAGGGAAATCAACCCAAGAGTTTCTATATGAGGACAGAGATAAACATGTGAAACCCATCGTTTTTCTAATCTTTACATCAATAATTTTTTCTTTGATTTCCTATTTTTTAAATATTGAATATAGCTACTTTAATGTGAATGAAATTCAAGGATTAGGAGACAAATTTAATACAGGTGATTTTGGCGAATGGTTGAATAATAATATCGGATATACTAATTTGATAATAGGGGTTTTCATTGCGCTGTGGATTAGGGTTTTTGCTCGGAACTATAACATATATGAAATTATAGTTATGCTATGTTTTGTTCTTGGAGAAGCGACATTAATACTTTCATTTGCTTTAGTTATAGGAGGGGTAACAAATAATGGAATGATGGTACTTGGTATAATGTTAATTTTCTTCATCTATCCTGTTTGGGCAATTGGGCAGTTCTTTGGGAAGAAGAATTGGGTAAGCTACTTTAAATCCTTACTAGTTGTGATTTTAGGGTATACCTCCTATTTGCTTATGTTTATTCTAATTGGATATTTTTGGAATATGATACAGAATTGAAAAGAAGAAAAAAAACTTAACTAGAAGTAGGATGATTTGAACACTCTCCCTACCCAAAAATCTTAATATAGGTTAATGCCTGCGGTTTTTATCCTTTGTAATATTGTGCATGTTTTTTAATAGCACAAAATTCCAAACTTGAAAAACCAATCTATTTTTTTTACCATTCATTTGTGTTTGCTTTTTTGCAGCTACACATGCCCTATTGTTGCACAACAATCTTACACCTTCAAGGATGAAAGAGCTGCGGAAGATTACGATTTTCTAAAGGACAGCACAAACCTTAGTTGGTATGAATCCGCTAAGTACATAGCACTTAGTGCCAACCGAAATAGCTATTTAAGTATAGGTGGATCTTACCGACCACGATTTGAACATTTCAGCAACAAGAATTGGGTGGCTGACAATAATGAAAATTATTATAGCCAACGATTTAGTCTTCACACCGATTGGCATTTTGGAAAGCACCTTAGGTTTTTCGGAGAGCTTTATCATGGGTATAAAACAGATGGAACAGTCTTTCTGCAAACAGATGATCTAGATTGGCACCAGGGATTTATAGAAGTAAATCTACCACTTGACAGCAATCAATTATCCATTCGCTTTGGTCGTCAGGAGATGAAATTGGGGGGTGGGCGATTGGTAGATTTAAGAGTGGGCCCGAACCTGCGACGGGCTTTTGATATGGGGAGAATCACTTTCCATAATGATAAAATTAATATTGATGCATTTTATGGTAAGGAGGCTTCAATTGGTTTTGAGGCTTTTGACAATGATTTCAACCTCTTCAAAGAAGGGGCTGCCAGTCCAAAATTGTGGGGAATATATAGTCAATTACCCGTTCGTAAGAATAATGTTGTAAATCATAGAGTAGAGCTTTATTATTTAGGATTTCAGTCTGATGTTTCGGCGTATAGTGATGTGGCAGGTGAAGAAACTCGCCACAGTATTGGCGTGAGAAGTTTTGGTTCTATCAATCAGAAATTTCAGTACAATACCGAGTTCGTTTATCAGTTTGGAGAACTAGGGGATAGTAATATCAGTGCCTTTAATTTTGAAACCGATTGGAAATATATTTTCATCCATAAAAAATGGCGACCGATGATTGGTTTGAAACTCGATTGGTCATCGGGCGATAGGGAAATAAATGATGGTAAGCTGAATAGCTTCAATCCACTTTTTGTTAATCCAAGTATTTATAGTTTGGCTGCTGTGAATACCTCCGTCAATCTATTGAGTATTCACCCTTCGTTTATCTTTTTTCCTGGTAAAAAATGGATGGTCAATATAGAGTTTGCCACCTTTTTTCGCTCCTCAGCTGATGATGGATTATATGCCCCTCCTCGTTTTCAGACCCGACCTGCTGCTGGAATTTCTGACCACCACATTGGTAATACAATTGGACTATTCTTAAAATACACGCACAACCGATATGTGAGTTTTGACATAAGAAGTTCCTATTTCATTGCTGGGGATTTCATTGAAGTTTCTGGTGCATCGGAACCCATTTTTCAATTTACACCAACACTTAATCTATTGTTTTAATTTCCTAATGATAAAATTTTTTAATTATGAATTACCCCAGAGTTTCTTCCATTCTGTTTCTGTTTGTTTTTCTGATTATCACCAGTTGTAATCAAAAGTTAAATGAAACTGGAACTACGGTAAAAACACCTACACCAACTATTCCAAATTTTGATAATTACAAAATAACGGGAGCAACGGTCTTAGCTTTTGGAGCAGAGAATGTTTTATTTATTGGTAACAGCAAAGAGGCTAAAATTCATGCGGTTAAAACGGTTGCTACAGGATTACAAAATCCTGTTCCTTTTAATATGGAAGGCTTCGATGTGATGCTCTCCAAAAAGTTGGGGATACAACCAAGAGACGTAATTGTCCGTGACATGAAAATACACCCGGTAAGTCAGGAAGCTTATGTGGCTGTAAAAATGGGCCACCAACCGAATGCTAAACCCGTAGTTGCAATAGTAAATCCTGCGACGACTGACATACGATTTTTGGAAGTGAATGCCTCTAACAGTACGAGCACGTCAATTAAGAATCCTGCTTCCTCTGAATTGGTATTCTGGAAGGAAACCCCTGCAAGTGCATTGACCATTACTGATATAGATTACAATGATGGATATGTATATGTGGCAGGCTTGACGAATAGTGAATTTGCCTCCACTCTTAGAAAAATTAAATACCCTTTTAATAGCACACAGGAATCCGTCAATGGCATAGAAGTATACCACGCCGTACATACGCAAAATGAAACCAGAGCACCAATTCGTACCATGTTGTTTGATGAATTGAATGGAAAATCTACCCTTCTTGCCAGTTACACCTGTACACCTTTAGTGACCATACCGACCGAAGAAATTAAAGAAGGTGCTTCTATAAAAGGAAAAACCATAGCGGAATTGGGATACGGAAATACTCCGATAGACATGTTGGTGGTTACAACACAAGGCTTTGATGGTAGTATGACTAAAAGCTTATTAGTGACCCATAAGAATAGAGGCGGAACTATGGTTCCTTTTGCATCAGTGGAGGCAGGAGTTAAAGGCAAAGGTATGGCAGGTCAGCAAGCTATGTTTGCCTCGGGGCTGGAGGGTATTAATGAAATACCCACTGCAAATGTAATGCATATAGATGTTCAAAATCCACAAATGCTGGGAATCGTGCGACGAAATATAGAGACAGGTGACATTGATTTGGTTTCCGAAATAACGGGCTCTTTCTTAAGACTCAGTGATTTTATTTCAGAGTATGACTTTCCTGATTATCGTTATCCGGAATCTAAAATGGGGCAAGGCACTAAGCAATTTCATGATATGGCTAAACAAATGGAAGGGTATCCTGAATTAACTTCTGAAAAAATGGAAAGAAACTAAATGGACAAGGGCTTGATTGCTATCCTAATAGCCCTCTTTTCTTTTGTTTGTTTTGCCTGTCAAAGCCCAAAAGTAAAGCTGGAAGTACTGCCCGAAGTAACGGCAGTATTTCCTTCTTCTGATACTTTGCCTGAAAATTTGCTTCGGATGTATATCCATTTTTCCAAGCCCATGAAAACGATTGGCAATTTGGAAAAAATAAAACTGGTCGATAATAATGGACAGGAATTAATCGGGGCTATTTTCAATAATGTTCAGGAATTATGGGATCATGAACAAAGGCAATTGACCTTAATTTTAGACCCTGCCAGAGTAAAGACCGCATTAAAAGCAAATGAAGAAATGGGTAGAGCTTTACGGGAGGGCAAGCATTACAAATTAGTAATTGGAGAATTAGAGGATGTTGAAGGTATGCCGCTCAAAGAGGTTTTTACCAAATCATTTTACGTCACTAAGGAAGATAAGCTTTCGCCAAATACAACACTATGGAAAATGGAGGTTCCAAAAGCGAATAGTCAAGCGCCATTAATCGTCCAGTTTCCAGAAATGCTTGACCAACTTTCATTACTGCAAAGATTACAATTGACGGATGAAAACAATCAGCCCATTTCTGGCCAAGTCGAAATCACGAAACAAGAAACAGAGTGGCGTTTTGTACCAACAGAAAAATGGTCGTCAGGAGATTATATTCTATATGTTCATGGTCGTTTGGAAGACCCCTGTGGCAATAATCTGAACGGACTTTTTGATCATCAAGTTGGGACTTTGAAAAATGAAAAAGAGGGGGAGATAGAAAAACTGTTTTTAACCATAAAAAATAACTAAATATAATATGCAAATTGTCAAACTATTTGCCCTTAATCTATCCCTACTGTTTTTTGCCAATTATGCATTTTCTCAAACACACACGGAGCATAAAGCTGAAACCAAAGATCACAACGAAGGATACTTCGAGGTCATCGCTTCTATCGTCAACGCCAATTCATTTAAAGAAGACGAGGCAAATATTGGGAATGAATTACATCTAACTTATTGGTTTAACCGCCGTTTGGGCGGCGGCTTATCCCTCACCACCAAACTACACGAAGAAGAACTACTATACGATACCGCAATCATTGGAAGTTGGAGCATAGCAAAATGGATTACGGCCAACGTAGGACCCAACTTTTCTTGGGCTAGTGAACATAGAGATTTTGGGGTTTCCGCTTATGTGGAAGTTGAAATAAACTTCTTTGTAATTGACCAAATTCACATCGGACCGGTCTTAGGTATGCTTGGAGGAAGTGAAAACGAATTTACACATGGATTTCATTTGGGCTTTGAATTTTGAAAGGAGATTGGACTTATGATTTATTACTTTTGATGAGTATAAGTGAGGAAAAAGTTCGACCAATGAAATAGGAGATTACGAATAAAGAAATCAATTAGCCTAAATTTAAACTAGGAATTATGGAAGTAGGAATAGACAGTTTTGCAGCATCTCCTCAAAATAATGAAAAAGATGGTGAAAAAAACGATGCGAAGGCTATAGCAGAGCTTTTGGAAAGAATCGAACTTGCTGACCAAGTAGGAATAGACAGTTTTGGAATCGGAGAACACCATAGGAAAGATTTCTTAGACTCTGCACCAACAATGATTTTAGCGGCTGCCGCAGCACAGACCAAAAACATTCGATTAAGAAGCGCCGTCACTGTGCTTAGTGCCGCTGATCCCGTTCGCGTTTTTCAAAACTTTGCCACCTTGGATTTGATTTCAAATGGTCGCGCTGAAATTGTAGCTGGACGTGGTTCGTTTACGGATGCGTTTCCTCTGTTTGGTTATAACTTGAGAGATTATGATGCCCTCTTTTCAGAAAAATTGGAATTGCTACTTAAGATTCGAGATAACCAAGTGATTAATTGGTCAGGGGTATTTCGACCGGAACTTAGAGCGCAAGAAATTTATCCAAGACCGATACAAAAGCCTTTACCCATATGGTTGGGCGTTGGAGGAACTCCTGCATCCTTTGCCCGTGCTGGAACTTTAGGCTTGCCCTTAATGGTGGCTGTCATTGGAG
The DNA here is from genome assembly GCA_964508085.1 of uncultured Saprospiraceae bacterium. Lineage (GTDB taxonomy): Bacteria > Bacteroidota > Bacteroidia > Chitinophagales > Saprospiraceae > CALGLS01. The sequence goes on from CAZDTI010000323.1 coordinate 5,626, forward strand.
GACAAACCCATAAATTTCGCCCTTTGGTAGATCTATATCGAAAGACAGGAGAGAAGGCAGGTTTTGCTCCAGAACAACTTCAGGTAGGTTTACATTCATTTGGATATGTGGCTGAAAACAAAGAAAAAGCGATTGAGGATTTCTATCCTGGTTACAAAGTAGCAATGGACAAAGTAGGAGCAGAAAGAGGTTGGGCACCAATGCGAAGAGAATCATTTGAAAAGCAAATAGACGATTCTGGAGCTATTGTGTTAGGTAGTCCTGAAGAAGTGGCAGAAAAAATAATTCGTCATAGTAAAGCATTAGGAGGCATCTCCAGATTTAGCTTTCAAATGGATGTCGGTTTATCTCATGAACAAATGAAGCAATCTATTGAATTGATTGGTCGTAGTGTATCTCCATTACTAAAAAAATAAAAATCATAACATGAAAAAAATACTAGCCTTCGGTGGAAGTAATAGCAAAACATCTATCAATAAAGCCTTCGCTACTTTTGCAGCCAACCAACTACAGAACGTTGAAGTCACCATTGCCGATTTAAATGACTATGCTTCCCCATTGTATTCGATAGATTTACAAAAACTACATGGGATAGATGAAAATGCGATGAACTTTTATAAGTTGATTCAGGAGAACGATGCTATTGTCCTGTCCTTAGCGGAACACAATGGTTTACATTCCGCAGCGTTTAAAAACCTTTGGGATTGGATGTCCAGAATTCCTATGGCTAAGCCAATGAACATTTGGGGCGGTAAGCCCATGTTTCTATTAGCGACCAGCCCCAGCAGACGAGCAACGCTTAATGTACTGGAACTGTCCAAAAACATGTTCCCTCATTTTGGAGCTAATATTATCGCCGATTTTCATTTACCTTCTTTTAATCACTTTTTCAAAGACGGGCAAATTATCGAAGCAGAATACAGCACTGCATTTGAGGAACGAAAAAACCAATTTCAAAAGCACTTGGACAGTATGAGATAGACAAATCCATTAAAAAATCACTTTCTACAGTGTCGTTCCTCCATCGACAATAATCTTTTCATTTCTAAGCACTAAAGAATTGTCTGAAACTAAGAATTCTAAAATTGGAGCAATGTCCAAAGGTTCAACGATGCGACCAATTGGAGAGGTATTGGAAAAATGGTTGATTAAATTATTGATGGCTTCCTCTGTCATTCCTGATTTTTTCTGAATGGGGCTTTTGGTTACTCCCGGACTTATAATGTTTATTCTGATTCCTTTGCTTGCCAATTCAATGTTTAGCACCTTCGCAATACTTTCTAATGCGGCTTTACTTGCGGTATAAACACTCGTATCGGCAAATGCTTTGAAGACAACGATGGAAGTGTTTAGGACAACGCTTGATGGGTTTCTTAAAATAGGTATGAATTTTTGAATCGTAAAAAATGCGCCTTTGAAATTTATATTCATCGTTTCATCGAACAGCGCCTTGGCTGTATTTTCAAAATTGGAAGCCTTAAAGATTCCAGCATTGATGAAAAGGCCATCAATCTTTTGGTTTTTCGATTTGATTTTTTCTACCAAAGATTCGATTTGCTTTATACTTGAGGTGTCAGAAAGATATCCTTCCACGTTCGTTCCTAGTTTTTGTAGCGCATTATCTAAGTTCACCTGACTCCTGCCTGTTATGATGACCTGATAATTTTTTTCAGCCAAATATTTTGCACAGGCGAATCCTATCCCCGAAGTACCTCCTGTAATTACAATATTTTTTTTATTCATGATTCATTTTTGCACAAATGTATATTAAGACTAACTTTGTCACAAGTACTTACCTTTTGGTTACTTACTAACCTTTCACTCGGAAATATTGATAATCAGGGAGTTGTAAAATGAAATAAATGGAAAAAAATTATGATAAGGCGGAGGAATGTCCAATAACCATTTTTATGACTCAGATTGGTGGAAAATGGAAACCTGTAATTGTATGGCTTTTATTATTAAAAGGAGTAATGAGGTTTAATGAATTAAGTAAGGCCATTAATGGAATAAGTCAGAAGATGTTATCACAACAATTAAAGGATCTGGAGCGACAAAAATTGATCATTAGAAAATCATATCCTGTTATACCACCTAAAGTTGAATATCGCTTAACAGATAAAGGAAAATCGTTGGAACATTTGTTGAAAGAAATTATGCAGTGGAGTAAGGACAACTTAATCGAAAAGAATATTGAAGTGAACAAAGTTTAGTAGCAACGCACTAAAAAATAAAATCAATGAACTTAAAAGAAAAAGTCAGAGCAATTGTCAGTAGAATAGAAATATTGACTGAAGAAGAAATTGATATTCTTGTTGACATAACCATAGTAGATTCCTATAAAAAGGGGACTATTCTATTGAAAGAAGGACAAGTGCCTACAAAGTGCTATATGGTTTTGGAAGGCTGTCTTAGAGAATATAAAATCATAGATGGCGAGGAAAAATCAACTGCTTTTTATACAGAAGGAGAAAAATGTACTTCCTATGTTAATAATGGGAGAGGGGTTCCCTCCAATCATTATTGGGAATGTGTAGAAGATTGTGTCCTAACGATTAGTCATCAAGAATTTGAAGATCAGGTACGTGCTTTAATCCCTCGACTTGATGCAATTGTAACTCATATAGCCAAAGAGAAATTAAATCGAGCTAAAGAGGAATGGAGTCATTTTATTTCTTCCTCTCCTGAAGAAAGATATCTTAATTTATTAGAAAAACGTTCCCAGCTTTTGAATAGGGTTCCACACCATCAGATTGCAAGTTACTTAGGCATGAAGCCGCAATCACTTAGTAGAATCCGAAAAAGAACTTTGGAGAAGAATAAAAAGGATTAAACAATCTTAATTCATTCTTCTGCATTTTTCTTAGAAATAAATCCGGTATAGAAAATTTGGAATAATACCAACTTGTTTTTCATAGGCCACGCCGCCAGGTTCGTCAACATCATAATATTCTCGCAATCGAGCTCGGTTGTTGGTCAAATTATCTATGTTTAGAAATAGCTCATGCGTCGTTTTTTTCTTGTTCCATTTGTAACTCAAACTGAAAGTAATATTTCTTAAATCATCCAATTTACTTTCATAAGCTTTAGAGAAATCGAAGACCAATCCATTGTCTACATCTACGGCCAGGTTGCCATTATCATCTCTAAGTAATGGAATGTAATACCTGCCTCCACCGAAAAATGTCTTGATATTTACCGCAAATACCTGATTGTTTTTCTTGCCTAATCCTGAGAATTCTTTTCCAGCTAAAATATTAAAAAGATAATTTCCATTAAAGCGAGTATTTCGTTCCACTCCATCTAATGCGGTATATTTAGATTCGTACAAAGAAGTATTAAACAGAAAATAAAATCCTTTTTTCAAAAATCGTTCAAGGGTGAGTTCCACTCCATAATTCTTTCCCGTTCCTTCATTGACCAAGCCAACATAATTGAATTCCAAGCCTTCATTTAAAGTAGTATAAGAACTATTTGAATCGTTTTCTACGGGGACGTTGTACAAATCCTGGTAATAGGCTTCAATTTTGACTCGTAGATTTTTTGAAAAATACTTGTCGTATCCAATTACGTAATGAGTCGCTTTTATCAATCCCAAATCTAAATTGGGCGTATCTATTGTGCCGTCAGCTTGTTCTACTCGCGCAAAATAATTATGAATACTTTCCATTCTACTGTGCAAACCAATACCAAAGCTTATTGAACTGGAATTATTGAGATTGTAATTGGCCGCCAACCGAGGTTCCAAGGTGAATTTATCATTAAAAATAATGTTGGTGTTATGCAATCCGACCACAACACTCAATTTTTTGGATGGAATATATTTCCAATTTATAAAGCTTCTTAAGGAACCCATATTGTCATTGAAATCTACCAATGTTTGCCGCTCATCAAATCCATCCAATACACTTTGAGTTAGATCCTGTTCGAATACGGTATATTGCAGCCCTGCCGAAAATTTATTTTTAGCATTAATCTTATACTTATATTGGGTGCTCAGTTTATAGGAATTTTTCTTTAAGTCGGAGTTGAAATTTAATCGCTTTTCAAGAATGGAATCTGTTGTTATTCTGTTTTCAAAAACTTCATCTTCAATTCCTTCTCTTGAAAAAAGAAAGGTTATTTTAATATAACTTTTAGGAGAAATACTAGCAATGTGTTTCACTCCAACATTCAACAAGTTTGAGCCTTTTTCAAAATCTTCCTTAATGTCTGTTTGCGCAAAGTCATTTCCTGGAGTCACGATAACTCCGGGATTAATATCTAAAAAAGAAAAGCTGCTATT
>CAZDTI010000324.1:0-9890 GCA_964508085.1 uncultured Saprospiraceae bacterium
GAGTTTTGTGAATGCGGTTTACAGCTTCAATAATACCAGCAGCTGTAACCCAGAGGAAGCTGGCACCTTTGTGAATACCTTAGCAACCATTGATGGCTGTGACTCTATCGTATATACTACCATTTCATTATTACCCAGTGATTCTATTTTCATTTACGACACCACTTGCGAATCTGATTTAGCTGGAATTCAAGTTCTAAATTATCAAAACAGTTATGGCTGCGACTCTATTGTTACGATACAAATAGATTTCATCTCAATGGACACTACCTTATTTGTATCTAATAGTTGTGACCCCGATCAGTCTGGCATCTTCATAAACACTTATGACAATTATCTCGGTTGCGACTCCGTTGTAATAAATCAAGTCAACTATATACCAATGGACACGACCCTAACCACCGAGGGCTCATGCGATCCGGCACTCACCGGAATTTTTCCGCAAACTTACAGCAATTATCTTGGATGTGATTCTGTTGTTATAAATACGATATTCTTATTTGACTCGGACTCAACGTACCTCACCGAATATTCTTGTGACTCAAATCAAGTTGGTGAATTCGTTGAAATACTAAGCAATACGAATGGTTGTGATTCTACCATTTTCACGACCGTGAACTTATTGGCTTCGAGTAGTACTTTTCTAATAGAAACCAATTGTGATCCAGACCTAGTAGGCGATTTTGTGGACACGCTTGTTAATAGCGTCGGTTGCGACTCCATCGTTTATACGACTGTCAATTTACTGGAATCCAATAGTACCTATTTGGTAGAAAGCTCCTGTGACCCTGCACTTACTGGAGATTTCATAGACAGTTTGACCAATACGAATGGTTGTGACTCTATTGTTTTCCTTACCGTAAATCTATTAGAAATGGATTCTACTTACCTTTTCGAAAGTTCCTGTGACCCTGCACTTACTGGACTTTTCGTCGATACGCTTAGTAATAGCGATGGCTGTGATTCTTTGATTTTCACGACGGTGTCTTTACTAGAATCGAATAATGAAATTCTATTCCTGGTTACTTGCGACCCAGAAGAAACTGGCTCCGAAACAAAATACTATACGAATCAATTTGGTTGCGATTCTATTGTGCAAGAAGTTACGACGCTTGGAGAAATCGTTATAGGTTGGTCAGAGCAGGAGGTGACTTGTTATGGAGATGGGGATGGTATACTTTCAATTGATACCATTATAGGTGGAAGCCCTCCTTATCTTTACGCGATAGAGGATGAGCCTTTTAGAGCAAATCCTATTTTTCCTTTCTTAAAGGAAGGCTCTTATAATTTAGCGGTACAAGATGCTACTGGATGTGAAACTATTGTTGAGGCCTGGGTTTCCTCTCCAGAAGAATTAACAGTTGACTTGGGAATTGACGTTGACTTACCTTTGGGAGATAGCCTTTTACTCACGCCAAATGTAAGCACTACTATTGATACTTTCCATTGGGAAGGGGCACCGCATGAAGTTTGTATTACTTGTTGGGAGCAGACGGTAAAACCGGATAATACTTGTATCTATGACATTATGGTAATGAATGACAGAGGTTGTATTGCCCGTGATAATTTACGGGTAGTAGTTACAAAGGATCGGGCGGTTTATATTCCTTCTGCATTCTCTCCGAATGGGGATACGGTTAATGATGTCTTTACCATTTACGCTGGCCCAGAAGTGGAGCGATTCAATTATTTGAAAATTTATGATCGTTGGGGGGAATTGGTTTTTGAAGTTTCTGACTTTTCCTCTGGTGATGAGGCGGCGGAATGGGATGGTACTTTTAAAGGAGCACGATTGAATCCTGGGGTTTTTATTTATCAAGTAGAGGTTGTTTTTATTGATGGTTTTGTTGGGCATAGGAAGGGGGATTTCACCTTAGTGAAGTAGTGATTTCCAAGGCTTAATTAATGCTAAATAAAAATGATCCATTTATTAAAATCAAGATTTACTTCGATCATTAAATTTGTAATATTATCGTTTTGTGGTTTATCTTTTTAGGGTCTATTTAATTTCTGTGGTAATTTCTGCGATCGACTCGTATCATAAGCTAGGCAAGAGAAAAAACATTAGTCGCTTACATCGTCAAAAAGACAAATCAGCAATTTTGAACAAACTAAATTAGTTCTGTTCCTTACTTTTGTTAGATGACTACTACAACTCATTGGACAAAAATAACCCACCTTATGAAATTTGCCTTAACCTTGTTCTCCTTATTGTTATTCCTTTCCAATTGTAACAACGACGATGATGTTACCACAAATCCCAATCCTACACCATCCACTGCTTTCTGGACGATAGCAGGAGAAGATATTAATTTGACCAAGACAGAAATGAATGGGGTCAGTTTTGAAAATGTTGATTTTCAATGTGGGACTGAGCATGTCACTCCGATGAAAGAAATTAATGCCAGCTGGATCACTACAATGCCTTTTGGATTTATCCGTTCCGATTCTGATTCGGTAGAATACAATCATACTTGGCAATGGTATGGGGAGAAAAGAGAAGGTGTAATGGAGATCATTAACCTTTGCCATGAAAACGATTTGAAGGTGATGCTGAAGCCGCATATTTGGTCCATGGGGCAATGGATAGGAGACGTTGAATATGATACGGAAGCGGAATGGAAAAACTTTGAAGATTCTTATTTGACCTATGCCCTTGATTTTGCGGAAATCGCGGAATCTCTGAATGTAGAGGCTTTTTGTATTGGAGTAGAAATGAAGAAGATAGTACAGCAACGACCTGATTTTTGGCCGGTATTGATTGAAGGCGTTAGGGCTGTTTATTCTGGACCGATTACTTACGCTGCGAATTGGGACAATTATCAAAACGTTACTTTTTGGGATCAACTTGATTTTATCGGGATTGATGCTTACTTTCCGGTTTCGGACTCGCAAACGCCAACCGTAGAGGAATGCTATACGGGGTGGAAGGATAATTTTGAGGCGATAAGATTATTAAGCGAAAGCTTGGACAAAAAGGTCATCTTCACGGAATATGGTTTCCGAAATGTAGATTTCACCGGTAAAGAACCTTGGGACCAAAACGATAATGGCTCTTATAATAACGAAGCGCAAGAAAATGCATATAAAGCAACCTTCGCTCGATTTTGGAAGGAGCCTTGGTTTGAAGGAGGCTTTTTTTGGAAATGGCATCCGAAAGACAATGAAGTAGATGGATCTTCTAACAATAGATTCACGCCGCAGAACAAACCGGTGGAAACACTTATTTCTACGGTTTTTGAGGAGACGAATTAGCGGATTAAGGGTTGGAAAAGAGTAGATAAGGGTTCTCTATAAAACACACAAGATTTTGCTTTCTAATGCCCTTCTGCTCTTTAAACAAAAATAATGGATTCATTTACGCAAATAGTCTTAGGAGCCGCAACCGGAGAAGTTGTGCTTGGAAAGAAAGTAGGAAACAAGGCTATCTTTTGGGGAGCTGTAGGTGGTACCATCCCTGACCTGGGTATACTAGGCAAATTTTTCCTCTCCCCTATCGATAACATTTCCTTTCATTAGCTGACCGAGAAGATGAGTATTTCTTGGAAGAGACAATCGGTGGACCAGCAAAAGGAAAAGAGGAGGCTGTTTTTGCGTATATTTGGGAAAGGATGTGGGGATTGACAGCTAGTAGTAAAAAATAAACTCCATTTATAAATGAAGACTCTTCGAAACTTATTTCTTCTTTATTTTTTCTTTTCATTTGCTAATTGTCTTTTTGCCCAAAACTACTTACCTGGAAATTCCTATTTTGATTCAACTGGTTTTATTGAATACTTAGCGGGAAACCTGCCAATCATTATTTCCGTTCCTCATGGAGGATACTTGGAGCCGGACAGTCTTCCCAATTGTCCCAATTGCGCTATGGTCAGAGATGCTTATACGCAAGAAATAGGCCGCGGATTAAGCGAGGCTCTTTATCAGGAAACAGGTTGTTATCCACACGTGATTATAAATTTATTGCATCGAAAAAAGATGGATGCTAATCGGAATTTAGAGGAGGCAACAGGTGGATTTCCACTAATGGAACAAGCTTGGTATGGCTACCATCGGTTTATTGATTCTTCAAAAGTACAGATTGTCAATAATTATGATCGGGGTTTATTTTTGGATTTACACGGACACGGACATGATATTCAACGAATTGAAATTGGGTATTTGTTAACTAAGAGTGAATTGCAATTAACATATGCGGAGTTGAATACGGATGAATTTATTCAAGAAAGCAGTATTCATATTCTAGCTACTGATAACGTTCAAACCTTAGAGCATGCAGATCTATTACGAGGAACACATAGCTTTGGGACATTACTTGATGACAAAGGTTTTCCTTCTGTTCCCAGTACCAGCGATCCTTTTCCTTTAGCTAACGATCCGTATTTTACAGGAGGCTACAATACCAGAAGGCATGGCTCAATAGACCAGGGAGATACAGACGGAATGCAACTAGAGTTCAATCAATCCATTCGCTTTGATAGTGATATACGAGCAGAGCTCATTCAGGATTTAAGCTTAACGGTAATTGAGTATATCAATGCACATTACAACAGTGAGTTTACAGAGGATTATTGCAACTCCACTTCTACTACAAGTGCGCATGAAATTCCTGAACTTATCCACATTTTTCCTAATCCGGCTAGTGCGTTTCTTCATGTTGAAAGCGACTTAAAAACAATTGATGTTGATATTTATAATATTCTTGGACAGCAAGCTGGCAGCATCAATTGGCGGCATGGTCAGGCATTGAATATTAGTTTTTTAGAAGCGGGGTATTACGTTTTGGTTTTAAAAAGAGATGGGGTTTTTATCGAAACCAAAGGATTAATGGTTCGTAAAAACTAAGAATAAAAAAACGCCTTGCTCAAGATTTCAAACCTGAGCAAGACGGCAAATTCATCTTGTATTCATATTGTTATATTATACTCAAAACAACTCTACTCTACCACTATCTTCCCACTCGCCAACCAAATCCCCTCAGCCTCCATCGTAAAGAAGTACATCCCAGAAACTAAGTCACTCCGCTCTAACCAAACCCCTTCGCTATCTCCTTGTGCTTGTTGTACCAAAGAACCACTGACATCAAACAAACGTAGGGTAACCACCTCCTCTGTTTGAACACCTTTCAATTGAATCCAGGCTCGATCCCGCATTGGGTTTGGAATGACTTTCAATTCCAATTCTGAAATCGTCGGGTTTATACTTACGCTTACAATTTCCATGAAATCAGTAATGGTATGGAAAACCGTATTTGTAATAATGGGTTGATTAAAATCAAAATAAATAGCTGCATTATTTTCTATCAATGTCCCAGGGTTTAAATCTCGATCTTGAGCGATTCTGAAGGAAACGAACCCTTGAGAAGCTTCAAAATTAGTGGTGCTATCAGGTAGCGCAATATCGTGGAACGTGAAAGATAAAACTCCTTGATCTAACAATCTAAATTCGTATGGGTGACTGGACGGCCCCGCTACAATTGTCGCAGGATCCAGTACAGTACTAAGGGTATCTAAAATGACTACTCGGAATGCAGTATCGGTCCCTGTATTTTGGAATCGAACAGTGTAGTTAATATCGGTATTTGGCAAAATAAAATTCTCTTCCGTGAAACCCGATGGATTGGCTTGCTTGTCATTTGGATCAAAAGAACCCACAACTTCATCACAAAAGATCAATTCGAAAGGCCCTCCAGCAAACTGTGGAAATTCTACAAAAGGAGGAGAAGTCTCATTCATACAACCCATTGTCCCAAGGCTGATCCATTCCGGTCCGGGAGCACCCGGTTCTTGTTGAGCAATGAGGTGATAAGTAGTTCCATCTAATGGCAATCCAGCCGGTACTTCCTCTCCTGTAGGAATCAAATTGTCAATATCTCCTTCTAACAATAAAACGGCATCTTCTATAATGATATACTCTAATGCCTGGGCCGTATTGCTTGTACCCACATTTTCGATGCGATAAAAAATACTATCGTTATCACAGGTATAGGAAAGTTGTAATAATCCACCAGCCCAAGGATTGTTGGGAATTGAACAAATGGTATCTGGATATAAATTAGCTTCGATACACAACACATCTCCAAGTCCAATAGAATCTGGAGAGTTACAATCGACCGTTACTGAAATAACAAGCTCCTCACAAGCATTGACTTCTACATCTTCAAAAGGGAAAGTATAGGTCTGTCCGTCTATTGCACTTGGAATGATCGTTGCAGAGTTATAAATAAGATTGTCATCTAAAACGACTTCAATAAAAGCACCTTCCGCCACTACTGTACCGTTATTGCAATAGTCTATATAAATGTTTGCATCTTCACAAGGACGGTAACGCGAATTGCTAATTTCTGCTTCCATAAATGGGCAACTCACCAAGCTCTGCATTGGGAAATCGATGTGGAAAGAATCAAGATAAGATACTGTAATTGGAATGTTATTACTACAAGGAATCCAGTAATCATTCGGAGGAACTACGGAAACAAGATAGTCAATCATCGAGCCTGATGGGGCATCCAATGAAATGGAATAGTTTCCATTTTCATCTGTATTTCCAAAATAATTTAAACTGTCATTTACGATTTGCACTTTCCAGTCCGCTAAATTTATTTCATCTGTGCTGGGTAGACAATCTAAGTTGAGGTCTTGAAAAATATTCCCGTGAACTACTCCTCCTCGAACGATTCCAAAAGTATCTGACTTCACCAAACGACCGAGATTTCCATTTGATCCAGGCGAGGTTTGTAGAAAACCACCCATCAAATATTCTCCTTGAGGCGTTATCACAATATCATTGAAACCATCTTTCTGTCCATCGACCGCTATGGTTCTCTCCCAAAGTGCTGTTCCATTTTGCGAAAGCTTAGCAATAAAAGAATCTTCTTCCCCATCTACATCGAAGGTTGCTTTTCCTGCTACAACTATATTGTTTTGGTCGTCTTCGATCAATCCGTATCCAGTCATACTACGATCTGGAAAAGGATAATCCTGTCTCCAAATTGCAAAGCCTAGCGCGTCTGTTTTTAGTACGAATAAATCTTGATCGGCATTCGCTCCGGTGATGACCAAGCTGCCATCAGAGGTCGCAGCCATATCGTGACCTTCGTCATTTATGCCTAAATCAACTTCCCATTCTGACAATCCATTTTCATCTACTTTTTGTAGAACCATTGTTACATCTGGCAAAGTCAAGTCAGCTTGCACATTTTTCAATATCCAGTAGCCACCGTCCGCCGAAGGAATAATTTGTACACCCGTTTCATTGCCCGGAGACACCAAGTTGGAGGACCATATTATCTGGCCGTCAAGGTTCGATTTAACGATTACCAGTTCATTTGCTAATCCCCCTGAAACGATCTCGGATGCGACCATCCCCAGCGAAATAAGTTGACCATCTAAAGTGCGCTGTAACGCCCCGGCAGTGATTACGTGGTCAGGGTCGAAAGCAGCCGCTTGATTCCAAATTACAGAAAGTGGGAAACCAGAAGCATCTGTTCCATAACGGCTTAGGTACATGTTGTAATCGTTGGTAGCTGGGTCAAACTCAGTAGACAATACAATAGTTGTATCAGTGCCCAACATTATAGAAGACTTTGGAATATAGTCTTTATCACTTAAACCTCCTGAGGGGTTTGTTACGGAAGCAAAACCTGCACCTCCCATTCCGGTTGCATTACAAAATAGGAAGTAGTCACTTTGGTCAATTTCATATTTGGCTAAGGGAAGTGTTCTTTCGCCTTCAAAATTCGGAATATGTACAACATCATTGTTTGGACCACTGGCGGAAAAAGAAAACTTCCAACCTTGCCCCGTAGCACTATGAAGGAATCCAAAAATGAATAATAGCAGGATTGTATTTTTACTGATTATAGTGGGGATATGTAATTTTTTCATTGTCTGTATTTTTTAAAATGTATTAATAGTTGTTTGTCTAGCTCCTTCTTTCTCTCGCTTGCTTTACAAAGTTGAGCAATGATTGACAGGAGAACAAGATCATTTTAGGCCATTTGTGGATATTATTATTATTATATTAAAGCTATTAAAAATCATATTTAAAGGTAAATTAAGATCAATTTTGTAGAAATAATTATGTACATTTATAGCTTGAATCAGTGGAAATCTGGTCTTTATTTTTTCTTTTACTGGGTCGCTCTAGATAAAAGGACCAAAAGCTTTTAAAAACATTGACATGAGTACAATGCCTTTAGCCTATGAATTGCTGTTAAAGCTCGAAAAAACGGAGTTGCGCCAATTCAAAAAATTTGTCCGCTCTCCCTTCGTTACACATCGAGAAGATTTGGGGCAACTATTTAATTATCTGGCGAATTGCTTATATATCGGCAAAGTACTCCCTTCAAAAGAGGAGCTTTACAACAATTTATTTCCAACAGAAACCTTCAATGACCAGAAACTGAGAAGTCTTCTGAGTGACCTCCACAAAGTATTAGAGCAATACCTTAAATGGACTACACTGCAACAAGACCCAATCAGTACGCACCTTGCACTAGCTGCTACCTATCGGCAACGAAACTTGTCAAAGCATTTTCAACGTACGATTTCCAAGGTGAAAACGATGCAGGATAAACAAGTGGTCCGAAATCCAGACTTCTACCAAAATGTACTTCGCCTCCAGGTCGAGACTGCGGAATTCCAGACTACCAATCAAAGGACAGGAAAACTAAACTTACAAGAAATCGGAGATACCTTAGACACCCTCTACCTCGCCCAACGACTTCGACATGCTTGTACCCAATTGTCGCACCGAGCTGTTTTTCAAACCGATTATAAATTTGGCTTACTACAAGAATGGGTGGATAGTTTGGAAGACAGTCATCATTTAAAAGTACCTGCCATTGCTTTGTATTATTATTGTTATAGATTTCTAACAGAGGCTTACAGTCAATCTTATTTTCGTAAATTCCGAGCAGAGTTGTCACAACACAGCAACCATTTCCAAAAGGAAGAACTAAAAGGACTTTACCGTGCAGCTATCAATTTCTGTATCCGAAAACTAAATGAAGGCAGCATGGAATACAGTCGCGAAGGTTGGGAACTTTTCCAGGAGGGCTTAGATGCAGGAATCTTTGTCGAGAACAATCTGCTCTCTCGATTTACCTTTGACAATGTTGTTGGCTTTGGCCTGCGCTTGAATGAGTACAAAAAATTGGAAGAATTTATTACTCAATATGAATCAAAGTTGGAATCCGAATATAGAGAAAGTACCGTTCATTTCAATTTAGCTCGATTGGAATACAACCGAAAAAATTATGACAAGGCATTGGGTCATCTTCAAACCTCAGACGCTAAAGATCTGGTTCAACAATTGATTTCTAAAACACTATTACTAAAAATCTATTTTGAAACGGAAGAATTCAACTTGTTGGATTCACACATGAATAGCTTCCGCCAATTCATTCGACGACGAGAAGTCAGTGATTATCATCGAAGTAATTTTCGAAATGTCATTTCATTTACTCGGAAGTTGATTGCGCTGGCTCCCTATGATAAGGCGGAGCGGAGGCGCTTAGGAGAAGCGATTCGGGAAGAGCAGGTGTTGACGGAGAAGGAGTGGTTGTTGGAGAAATTGGAAGGCTAAGGATTAAGGATTAAGGATTAAGGATTAGTAAGTTTTAAAAATATTTTTTACCGAAAATTGGAATACTTATTCCAAACTATCTTACATTTGCGTTATGAATAAAAAGGAGGCTATTCTAGCTGCTGCCTTAGTGTCGCTTACCTCAAATGGTATTCATGCAACTCCTATGTCTGCCATTGCAAAGGAAGCGGGTACAGGTATGGGAACTATTTACAACTATTTTCCAAATAAGGAAGCGCTAATCAATGCTATATATGTAGACATTAAGCAGAGAGAAGAAGTGGTTTTTTCTGCATTTGATAATG
>CAZDTI010000325.1:0-652 GCA_964508085.1 uncultured Saprospiraceae bacterium
CATGTCGTGGGTGTTGATGACGGTTGTGATGTTATTTTCTTTAGTGATGCTTTTGATCAATTCATCGATGACAATAGACGTCTTTGGATCAAGACCAGAATTGGGTTCATCACAGAAAAGGTATTTAGGTTCTAGTACTATGGAACGGGCTATCCCGATTCTTTTTTGCATACCTCCACTGGTTTCGGAAGGATATTTTTTATTGGTTCCTTCGAGGTTAACGCGCTCTAGACAATAGTCTACTCGCATCATTTTTTCCTTTCGGGTTTTGTTGGTAAACATGTCCAGTGGAAAACGAATGTTCTCCTCCACTGTCATCGAATCAAAAAGCGCCGAACCTTGAAATAGCATGCCGACTTCCATCCGAATCTTTCTTCGACCCTTCTTATCTAGTTTGAAAAAATCAACATCGCCATACATAACATCACCTTCAGTAGGCTCGAATAAACCCACTAATATTTTCAAAAATACAGTTTTACCAGCACCACTTCGTCCAATGATCAAATTGGTTTTACCCGCATGAAAGTCCATGTCGATGCCTTTCAACACGTCAACATCACCAAACGATTTTTTTATGTTGGTTGCTTTGATCATTCTAAGTCGTCAATAATAGTGCGATAATATAATCCGCTAATAATATTAAAATATCACT
>CAZDTI010000325.1:662-9835 GCA_964508085.1 uncultured Saprospiraceae bacterium
GCTCTTGTACTTGCTTGTCCCAATTCAATACTTCCACCTTTAACGTAGTATCCCTGATAGCATGAAACAGTAGTTAGTATAAAAGCAAACACGAATGCCTTCGCAAACATCATCGTTACATTGTAAGGCTCGAAGAAAGCCAACAAACCTTGTATGTATTCTGCGTGCGTAATCTCACCCGTCGGAACACTTGCCAAATAACCACCTCCTATCGCCACAAAAGCAGAAATAGAAACCAGCATTGGAATCACTACTAATGCCGCAATAATCTTTGGAAGGATCAAATAAGCTGCGGTATTAACACCCATAATTTCCATGGCGTCGATGTGTTCCTTTTGTCTCATTCCGCCAATCTCCGCCGCCATATTAGATCCAACTTTACCTGCCAAAACTAAACAAGTAATAGTAGGCGCAAGTTCGATAATCGCAAGATCTCTTACAATATAACCAATATAATATCTAGGAATTAATTGTCCACCCAATTGATAAGCAAACTGCACAGCAGATACGGCTCCAATAAACACCGAAATCAATCCCACAATAATGAGGGAACCAATTCCAATATCATTCATCTGGCGCATCGTTTCTTTCCAATACATCCCAAACTTCTCAGGACGTGAAAAACACGTGCGTATCAGAATCAAATAGCGACCAAGGTGATATATAAAATTACCATTCATAAGGAAGGTTACACTTTCGTGAAATGCTACAGAGCTTCAACTAAGTTAGTTTTTCCGAATAGTGTAAAATTTAACTTAATTTCGGGCAAAAGTAGTGTTTTTTATACAAACTACTACAGGCTCTCATTGTTCAATGTTAGTCATTAAAATGACTTATTACTATTACGAATAAATAGAAGCTTTGTTTGACTCCGACTTTATTAAAAAGGCTAGAGATAAAGCTTACTATGTATAAATGAAATTTTTTCACAAAATATTTATTATTCTATCTCATATGAAAGTTGTTATTACTGGAGCTACAAAAGGACTCGGACGTGCCATTGCAGAAAAATTTGCCAAAGAGGGATTTGATTTAGCCGTTTGTTCTCGCTCCTCAGCGGACTTAAAGCAGTTGAAAAAAGACTTACTTGATATCAATGTAGATATTTCTGTTTTGACGAAAGTCACTGACATGAGTAAGAAAAGTCAGGTGCTGGCTTTCGCCAAATTTATCTCCAGTAAATGGAATTCAATTGACGTCTTAATGAATAATGCAGGTGTATTTTTGCCTGGCCTAATCATCGAAGAAGCCGAGGGCCAATTGGAAAAAATGATGGACACCAATCTCTACAGTGTTTATCATCTGACACGTGCTTTAGTCCCCTTAATGATTCCACAAAAGAAAGGACACATTTTCAATATGTGTTCCGTCGCAAGTTTAAAAGCTTATGCGCATGGTGGCTCTTATAGCATTTCAAAATATGCGCTACTAGGATTTTCCAAAAACCTCAGAGAAGAATTAAAATCAATGGGTATTAAAGTAACGTCCATTATGCCTGGTGCTACATGGTCTGCTTCTTGGGAAGGCGTTGAACAACCGGAAGATCGTTTGATGCAAGCGAGTGATATTGCAGATACGGTTTGGAGTGCTTACAGTTTGAGTAACTCTGCTGTGGTGGAGGATATTGTGTTGCGTCCGCAGTTGGGAGATCTTTAGGCTCGGGACTCGTAACTGGTTAACTCGGTACTCGGTTGGTTCTTGCAGGTTGTTAAGGGAAGGAAATAAAACTTGACAAAATAGGAAGTGCAGATTTATAAAGTTCTTCTACTAGCCATCCGAGTTCTTAGTAAACGAGCAACTAGTTACGAAACTCAATTTTCCAAAATCATCTCCATCAATTCCTGAAAGTCCTCCGCCTCTTCAAACTTCCGATCTTGATAACTATTCGCTCTGAATTTCAGATTCACCAATTGGTCATTTCTTAAAAGTAATTCGATCGTAATATTGCCAAAGGCTTGTTTCAATTTTTCAGTAGAGGAAAGATTGATACGAGGTTTTAGGTAATGGCGTTGTACCATTTCAACGTAATTTGCTTTGGTGTAGCTGCGGCTATCGGAGACGTAAGTTTTGTAATTGTTACTGAGGACTTTTTCTTTTAGATAATCCATTAAAAAGATAGCGTCGCTTTTGGTATAACCCGTTTCATTGAGATGGATGACAAACCCTTTGGAAGAGGCACGATTCAAGAAATCAATAGTTTCTTCGGTGTCTTTTGGATTGACTAAGTAGTTGATGTATTGCTGATGCAGCCAATCCATTAGTCTGCGTTTGACTAAGGTGTCTTTCCATTTGGCGAAAGCCTGCTGCTCTTCCTCACTTCGTTCGATGACTTCGTGAAGCAACGGATTGGAAGGACTGCTATCCTGTTCTTGTTGGAAGAAGTTTTTGAAATTTTCCCAAAGAGACATGTGGAGCTTGTTAGGTTTAATGTTTTATGTTGAAAGTTTAACAGGTGAATGGAAAGATAGTTGTGAAGAACCTGTCAGTGTTTGTGGCATAGGAGGGAGGTGTGGTTAGCCTGACAGTGTTTATAGTGTGCTGAAAAATAAATGAAATGTAATTGGTTGATTAGAATTTGATGAATCTGCCTCTCCGCTAGGGGAGGAGTTGGAAATGTAATTATATTGTTAGGATTTGGGTTTTGAACTCGCTGGCTAACCCACCCCTTCGGGCTCAGTCGCTTTGACCCCGATAGCTAACGGGGCTGGACATCAATTCTGGCTGTCGCAAGAAGTCGTTGGCCAGCCCATCCCTTCGGGTTCGGTCACTTTAACGCCCACTGGACGTTAATTCTGGCTGCCGCCAGAACTCGTTGGCTAACCCACCCCTTCGGGCTCAGTCGCTTTGATGTCCACTGGACATCAATTCTGGCTATCGCCAGAACTCGCTCCTTCGTCATCAGGAAGATCAAAAACATTAGGTGCTCCTTCCGAACGTTCCATAGTCGTTCCTTGTAGTTGATCCATCATGTCAACCGCTTCGTGATAAAAATCTTTAAAAGCAGGTTGTAGATTTTGAGCCATTTCGTAAGCTTGAGCTGGAAGAGGTTTCAAATAAGGATAGGTCAATGAACCGCGCTTGCTTGCATCATTAACGATGTTGGCGCTGTCTCCAAACCAAAGAAAAATACTAAAAATCACCATCATGATTCCTGAGATAAAAGCACCTCCGATCATCTTGTTGATGATGTTGATATTGCCTGCTTTAAGTACGCCTTCCAAACCTTTGGCAAGAGTACGAATAACGATCATAATCAAAACAAAAGAAAGTAGAAAGCCCGCTAGAAACATCAAGGGGTTCGTATTATTGAAAAGATCTTCCAAGGTGGAAGTCATGGCTGGCGCAAATTTGATACCTGCTACAAGCCCTAAAGTATAAGCAAGGAAAGTAAAAACCGTCCCAATTATTCCCTTAGAATATCCGAGATAAAATCCATAACCCGCAAAGATCAATAACATTATATCTAAAACCATGATGGTTGTGCTTGTATCTTAATAATTGGTTTTTCTCTTTATTACAAAACTAAAATGACGAGTGTTTAGTTCGTAACTGACTGTAAATTAACAGATTATTGCTTTTATGCAAGTTAAATTAGACGAACTCCGCTATTTTTCGACGAGTTTTTAACATCTCGTCACTTTCTATCGGTTTTACTAAAGACAAAAGCCAATCCAAAAGGTGGATCGGTCGGCAGACGGTGGATGGTAGACGGTGCGACATCGGCGTTGAAAGACTAATTTTAAGTATAAAAACTCATTCTCACAACGCCGATGTCTCGTCGTCCATCGTCCGCCTTCAGTCGTCCGTCGATTTCAAATACTTCGCCAAAAACGCACTCATCGCTTTATAAAACTCAAACCGATTCTCTTCATTTCTAAAGCCATGTCCTTCATTGTATTTGACCATATAAAGTACATCAACTCCCCGCTCTCGAAGGTTGCGAACGATTTGGTCGGCCTCATCAATATTTACGCGCGGGTCATTGGCTCCCTGCACTACAAAAAGTGGTGCTTTGATTTTATCCACATGTAATACAGGCGATGCTGTTGCCATATGTTCCTTATCTCTTTCTGGATGCCCAACCATTTCGTACATCATATCTAGATAGGGTTCCCAATAAGGTGGGATGGTATTCAGAAAAGTAAAGAGATTGGATACGCCAACGTAGTCCACCGCACAAGCATATAAATCGGGTGTAAAAGTTACCCCAGCCAAAGTCGCATAACCACCGTAACTTCCGCCATAGATGGCTACTCTTTTTGGATCGGCAATACCTTGTTCGACCAACCAGTTTACCCCATCGGTAATATCATCTTGCATAGTTTTTCCCCATTGCTTGAAACTACATTCCCAAAACTTGCGACCATAACCTGTACTTCCTCGATAGTTCATTTGCAGGACGGCATAGCCTTGACTAGCTAAGAGTTGAATCTCTGGATTGAAGCCCCAATAGTCACGTACCCAAGGGCCACCATGTGGATTTATGATGACAGGTAAGTTGTTCGGAGGAGTATTGTTAGGAAGGGTGAGGTAGCCATTGATGTGGAGGCCATCACGTGTGGTATAGCTAACTGGTTTTATATGAGCCATGTCGTTCTCGTCTATCCATGGACTGACTTCCGCAATTTTTTTAAGTTCATCCGTTGTTCGATTATAAAAGTAATAAGCACCTAATGAACGATCGCTAAAGGTGCGAACCATATACTTGTCTTCATTGTCACTAACGCTGGTAACAACCACTTCATAGTCTCCCAATTCTTCCTCCAATCGTTGTTGAATGCCAGCTCGTTGATCATCTAAAAAATGGAAGTGCCGCTTGTCGGTATAATAAGAAATGGAAGTGAGTACTTTACGCTTTCGCGAAAAACTGAGTTGGCTTACATCGACATCAGCATGCTCGAATAGTGGTTCCCCAATTTCCTTTCCTTCGGCCATGTCAAATTTTATGATGACGGCTTTGTCTCTATTCAAATTGGAAGTCGCATAAACATGCGAACCATTATCAAATTCAAAAAACAGTGGCTGCAAGCTCACTCTAAAGTCAGAAGTAAAAACTTCCCTAAGCTCATCCGCCTCATTATCTCGGTACATAATGGTAGAATTGGTGCCGCCTACTACTTTGAAAGCCACTCTAAGTTTTCCTTCATGATCGGTCATCCAAGCGCTAATGGGCTCCATCGGATTAGTATTCTCCGCTAGCTGTTCGACTTCGCCTGTTTTGATATGGATTCGATAGGGTTCGAAAAGTTGAGGATTATTTTTGTTCATGCCGATAATCAAATAATCCTTTTGTTCTTTTAGTGGATCTATGATATCGATTCGTACATTTTCAAAAGGGGTAAGATCTTTTGGATTTTGCCCATCCTTATCGACAGCAAAAAGTAAGAAGTTTTCATTACCTCCATCGTCTTTGATATAAACGAGTCGATCATCATTGGCCCAAAAATAGCCTCCTATATCTCTGTCGGTTTCGTTGGTGATTCTGATGGATTCTTCCGCTCCTATTTTTTGAATAAAAATATTTTGTCGTCGTTCGAAAGGGGCTAGGTAGGAAAAGTATTCTCCATTTGGCGAAAGCTGATAAGCCGTTTTTTCTGGATTGCGAAAGAAGTCCTCTACCTCATATTTTTGTTCTCTTTGATATTCATTGATGAGGGAGTTAAGTGCAATTGTAGTGCTTGGTAAACTAGGGTCTCCTTTTAATTTTTGTTCAGTCATGAATTGGATTTTATGATGGCGTAAAAGTTTACATATTAATGTTTTAGGACTACAACTTGTTTGAATGCTTGTTGAAAAATTTAGCGAAAGCAAATATAAAAAATGAGTACTATTTAAGAGACAACTTCTTTACTACTCGGGATGCTCAAAGGGGAGGAATGGTACTTTTAGAAATTATTAACGTTTAAAATAGAATAATGTATAGTTTTTGTCCTTTTAGATTAAACCAATGAGTTATTTTAGCGGCTCGCTAGTACGTTTGTTTTCCTAAAATAATTTATTGGCTTTACCCAAATGAAACCCAATGCTATGAAATTGGGTTAAAACATAAATAAAAAACTCAGTAAGTTTTTAGTCTTAAGATAAATTTGCTAAGTTAGTTATCCCCATTAATTAACCAAGATTAATTAAATTTGAGAAAAATAGGTGTCATGAAAGTATTATTTACGCTAATCTTATCAGGTTTGATGTGGGGAACTGGCAATGTGCCGGATGACACAATTACCCATCCAACGACTGATATGCAGGATAGTTTTCCTGCGGTATGTTTAATTGGCGATTTTGAGGAAGAGATTGATAAACTTTCGGTAGAACATGAGAAATTATTACTTTCTGTTTGTGAGGATGATATGAATATCGCTTATGACAAATGGATGAGTATGCTGCAAGAAATGGAAGTTTATGCAGAAACTATTAATTATGATATCCGAGGGGTAAAGTTGTGGATGAATGTATATTGGAATACAGATGGGTCTGTCCGTCAAATATCATTTTTTCCAAAACCACGTTCTCGTAATGTTGACAATAAAGAATTGATCGCTTTCTTCAAAGGCTTTATGAAGCGTTACCGCTTGCCCCTTTCCTCTGATGTCAAATTTGCACATTATGGAATGGCGCTTTTTCCCACGTTTGCGAAAGCAGGATTGAAAGCTCAGAATAGACCTTAAAAAGAATTGAAAGAAATTGAAAAAGCTCATTCGCGTTGTGTGAATGAGCTTTTTTGTTTTGGTTCTTTGACATGTTTAATGGTGTTGCTTTCTATCGGCAGACGGTGGACTACAAACGCTATTAACTGGCGTTAATAAACTAGCATTATATTCAAAGATTAGTTTGCAAACGCCGATTTCTTTCGTCTGCCGTCCGCCGATTTCTCCCCACCACATTCTATGTCAAAGAACCTTTATTATTAGACTTTCGTCAAATATTACGCTTCCAGCATTACCTAACCAAAGTAATATCTCCCCATAAATAAACGACCTCTTCATCTTCAAAAGTAGCTTCCATTCGGTATATGTAAACACCTTGTTGAATATTTTGGTTTTGGTGTCTTCCATCCCATCCAAAGTTTGGATTGCCTGGCTGAAAATCTTTAGCTTCAAATACTAAGGTACCCCATCGATCAAAAATTTGAAACAAATTTACAACAGTCAATTCTGGTCCAGCTTTGATCACCAATAGGTCATTGTTTCCATCCGAGTTGGGACTAAAAGCATTAGGGACGTAGATTCTTTTTTGTTTTTCAACAAATACCGTAACGCTTCCTTCCTCCATGCATCCTCCAGGGAAATTTAGAACAACATTATAAGTAGTGGTTCGGTCAGGAGTGGCAACAGGATTAGGACAATTGCTACAACTCAAACCTTCTACAGGAAGCCATTGTACACTTGTTGGATTTTGTGCCGCATTAATAACTAGGGGTGTACTTTCTCCCTTTTTAATTTGTGTGCTCGTTGGAAAACTAATGTCAATACTAGAAGCATCTGCAACCGTGTAAACATTGGAAACCGAGCAGCCATTTTGATTTTGAATCGTCAATTCATAATCGTCAGGCAATAAACCTTCTATGGTAAATGGTAGCGCTGGGATGCCACGGAAATTTTCATTATTTATCGCATAAAGGAATCCGCCTTCTCCTTCTACTGATTCTATAACAATGGCTCCTCTTCCAGAACCTGTGCAACCAGCTTGGGTCGTTTCAGCAATGATTTGTAATTCAAGTTCTTCTTCTATATTTATTGAATCTATCTGCTCACAGTTATTAGCATCCGTTATGGTTACAAAATACCAACCGTCATTTGCTATGTCGCTAGTATCACTATCACTTCCCGAACTCCATTGATAATTAAAAGGCGCACTTCCACTAAGGACTGAAACGGTAGCTACATTGTCTTCCGTAACGTCGCAGGCAGTTTCATTTAGTAGACCCAAATCAGCTTCGATGCTATTTACTTCTACGATGGCAACCCCCGAACTAATAATCGACTCACAGGTGTTTTCTTGTCCATTTACTTCGATCAAGGTAAAGGTGGTATTTGTCGAAAGACTTAACTGAATAAAATGTCCATTTGAAATGTTTTCTAATTGGCTTGTTGTACTTCCATCGGAATAAACCACATCAAAAAACTCATCTCCTTCTAAGTTGAAGGTTAAGGTCAATTCATCTCCTTCACATATACTAGCTTCGCTACTTATGGCTCCACTTACAGGAAGAAAGTAATCAAGTTGTACGAGAATGATACTATCACATCCAGCGGAAACGGCATCTACTATTCTTTCTTCACCATTTAAATTATCTGCGTCATAAACCGTGTTATTGATTTTTAGGCTCTCGCCAAAACATAGAACAGTATCAATTGTAATTGTATTGTTAGCACATGGAATGGAAGGGACTGTAAATTCACAAGAAGCGGTACAATTATTTCCATCGCTTACCGCAACAGTATATTTTCCTGCTCCCAAATCTGAAATTTGAAAATCTCCTTCATCGTTTAGTAAATCACCTCCATTGACGTCTCCAACCCAACCGATGGTGTAAGGTGGCGTCCCTCCTTCTATTTTGATTTCTGCGGAGCCATCCGTATTGTTTGCTTCGCTTATCGCATTGGTGTTGCCACAACTAAGACTAAGATCCGGTATGATGCTTAAGATTGCATTGGATGAGCTCGTACAACCTCCACTGTCCATCACGTAAATAGTATAGCTCCCTTCTACTAAATCATTGAATTCATTATTCAACTGAAAATTATTGCCATCCAAAGAATAGGAGAGTGGTGCATTTCCTCCTATTGCAATAATTCTAATTACTCCATTTGATTCCCCACAACTCAAATCTGTCAATTCACTTGGTTGAATGACAGGTGCATCAGTAGCACTTATTTGCACATCATCTAAAGAAGCTGTACAACCATTGGCATCTCGTACTATGAAGTTGTAATTGCCTTGGGCGAGATTTTGGAAGTTATCTACGTTTTCGAAGTTGCCCCCATTGATGGCAAATTGGTAAGGTGGATTTCCTCCTGTTGCGCTGATGGAAATGGTACCATTGTCTGTTCCGCAATCTGCGTTTTGGATCGTTGGTGTTTCGAAGCTCGGTGCATCAGTATTACTTATTTGTACATCCTCTAAAGAAGCTGTACAACCATTGGCATCTCGTACTATGAAGTTGTAATTGCCTT
>CAZDTI010000326.1:0-9828 GCA_964508085.1 uncultured Saprospiraceae bacterium
ATTGTGGGTTTGTCTTTGAGAAAAATATTGAATACTTAGTTTATGGAATAGAACTGGAAAACGGGGAAATTGAAGTGTCCTATTGTTCAAGAACGATTGAACTAAATTTAACAACAGATTTAACATTGTTGGATCATTATTTAAAAGGAGAAGAATACCCAATCGAGCCAAGTATATCTGAAATATTATTCCTAGCTAGGATAGTGAAAGATACGTCAGTAAATGTTAGTGAAATTGAATTGTTTTATCATGATAAAAAGTTACTTTCCAAAAAGGAATTTTTTAGTCTAAACCCAACTTATATTGGCTATGCCTTTAGAAGGTTGAGTTCGGGGGATTTAAAAATGATTAGTCCAGAAGTGAGGGATAAAGCACGGAATGGAATTCTAATTGCGGATTATGGATACGATCCGAATAGTATAAAAAGATATAAGTTGATTAGAAGGATTAATAGATTTTTGATGAAGAATAATCAATACCGTAAAAGGGTGAAGAAATAGCTTTAGAATCATGCATGAACCTTACGAAAGCATATTAAAACATCGAGCGGACTTTCGGGTAAAATATAAATTCAGAAGCCCTGAAGAAGGTGGTAGAAAAACAGGCGAACCTTATCAAGGGATTCGCTCTGATTTCTCTATTGAAGGTGGGGAAGCAAACAAGATATATATGATTTGGCCAGAGTTTGAAGACGACGAAGGCAATGTTTTACTATATGAAGATAGACCTGTTCCGAATTCAGGAACCGCAAGAATGTGGATTATTAACAATGAAGCGAGACTTTATCACTATGGTAAAATCGAAATCGGGCTAAAAGGTCATTTTAGAGAAGGAGCAAGATTTACTGGGGATTGTGAAGTGATTGAAATTTTAGATTTAAAAATAAATCCAACGAAGAATAAAAACTGAGCCTAGCTTCGCACGGTGTTCGGCTAAACGTTAGAGTATTTGAAGCGTAAACGCAAGGTAGATAAAAGAGCAATAAGCAGTAAATGAAATAGTAGAATAAAGGACGTAGTGTAGTTGCAATTACCAATAAAAAACATCAACACATAAAATATCTTATGGAAGAATTCGAAGAAACACAAAACGAAAACCAAGAACCCCACGAGGAAAACTCAGAGCAAATTCCCGTAGATTTACCCGCGCCAGAAACAGCAGAGAATCCAGTGACGGAATCGCCCAGCTGGCAACAAAACCGCCTGGACCTCTCCAAACTAACCAACGCCGTAGAAAAAGTAAAAACCGAACTCCACAAAGTCATCATCGGACAAGAAGAAACGATGGACTTATTGATGGTCGCACTCTTCACCGGCGGGCATGTATTGTTAGAAGGTGTGCCGGGGATTGCTAAAACAATGACGGCAAAGTTGATGGCGCAGGCTTTCGACGTGAACTTTCAACGAATACAATTCACGCCGGATTTGATGCCGACTGATGTGGTGGGAACTAATGTCTTTAGCATGAAAGACTCAGAGTTTACCTTCAGTCGCGGGCCAATATTTTCTAATTTGGTACTAATCGATGAAATCAACAGAGCTCCAGCAAAAACGCAGTCCGCCTTGTTTGAGGTGATGGAAGAGTATCAGGTGACCGTAGATGGAACGACCTATCCAATGGATTTGCCCTTCTTCGTTATTGCCACTCAGAATCCAATAGAGCAGGAGGGAACCTACAAATTGCCGGAGGCACAGTTGGATCGTTTTCTTTTTAAGATCAATATGGAATATCCGACCTTGGAAGAGGAACAGGAAATTCTGAGACGCTTTAAAAGTGATTTCCAAATCAAGCAAACGGAGTCGGTGGCTGCGGTTTGTAGTCGCGCGGAAATTCAGGAGTGTAAAGACCTTATTGAGCAGGTGCAAATCAAAGATGAATTGCTGCAATACATCGCGGCCATCATCCACAACACACGAAATAATGGTGACCTCTTTTTGGGCGCATCACCGCGAGCTTCCTTGTCGATCATGAAAGCGGCCAAGGCAATGGCAGCGATCAGCGGCCGTGATTTCGTAACGCCAGATGACATTCAATATGTCGCTTATCCGGTTTTGAATCACCGGGTTATTCTGACGCCAGAGCGAGAGATGGAGGGCTACGATACGAAGTTGGTTGTGAATGATATTGTTAAGAAGATAGAGGTGCCGAGGTAGGAGGGGAAGTGGGTGGATGGGTTGATAGGTGGATGGGTAGATGGGTTCCCTTTTTTCGCAGGGATACACAGCGATATGCGTTAGAAGGAAACCCATCCACCCATCTCCCAATAAAGGAGATGGGTGGATGGGTTGATAGGTGGATGGGTAGATGGGTTTCCCTTTTTTCGCAGTGATACGCAGCGATATGCGTTAGAAGGAAACCCATCCACCCATCTCCCATCCACCCATCTCCCACCAAAAAACTAACCATAACGACGAACGAATCATGAACCAAACCTATCTAACCAATCGCTTTTTCATACTCTTCGGAGGCATTATCGGACTGTTTGTTTTCAGCTTTCCGGTGCCCTTCCTGTTTCCGCTTGCGCAGACTGCATTGGTCTTGGCCATCGTGGTAGTGGCTACGGATGTGTTGTTATTGTTCAACAAATCTATTGCTATAAAATGTCGTCGTCGTTTGCCGAAGGTTTTGTCTTTGGGTGATGAGAGTTTGGTGAAAATAGAGTTGCATAATGAGTCGAAGCAGAAGCTGAAAGTGCAGTTGATAGATGAATTGCCTTTTCATTTTCAGAAAAGAGATTTTGACATTCGATTGGATCTGGAAGCGGATGAAGAAAAGGAGGTAACTTATCCAATTCGACCTTTGGAAAGAGGAGAGTATGAGTTTGGAAAAGTGAATATGTTCATTGAAACTTTTCTTGGGTTGGTTAATCGACGTTTGCAGCATGACTACCCGATGTCGATTGCGGTTTATCCTTCTATTGTTCAAATGAAGAAGTATGAGCTTCGTGCTTTTGATCGGGTTTCTAATTTGCAAGGGATTAAGAAAATACGGAAGCTGGGACATAGTTATGAATTTGAGCAGATTAAAAACTACGTACGTGGGGATGATGTTAGATCTGTAAATTGGAAGGCGAGTAGTCGTCATGCGAAATTGATGGTGAATCAATATGAAGACGAGCGTGCGCAGCAAGTCTATTGCATTATTGACAAAAGTCGGGCGATGCACATGCCTTTTGAAGGCCTGAGCCTGATGGACTACGCGATCAATACAACCTTGGTCATGTCGAACATTGCCTTACAGAAACACGACCGAGCGGGCCTCCTAACTTTTTCTGACAAGATAGGAAACACCATCAAAGCCGAACGAAAAGCCAATCAATTAAACAAGATACTCGCAGCGCTCTATAAAGAACAACACAGAAACAATGAAGCGAACTTTGAATTGCTTTTCCACTCTTCCCGAAAACTGATCAAAGGACGAAGTTTGCTGTTGTTGTTTACCAATTTTGAAAGTCAGTATGCGCTTGATCGGGTCCTGCCGATTTTGCGTCGTATTAATAATCTTCATTTATTAGTTGTCGTCTTTTTTGAGAACACGGAAATCAAAGAATTTGTAAAAACAGAAGTAACCAGAACAGAGGATATTTACTTACAAACGATAGCTCAGAAGTACTTGTCTGAAAAAGAGCAGATGGTGCAGAAGCTGAAGCAGTATGGCGTGCAGGCGGTGTTGACGTCTCCGGCTGATTTGTCGGTGAATACGATTAATAAGTATTTGGAGTTGAAGGCGCGGGGGTTGATTTAGGTTTGCCTTTTCTTTGTATTGAATCAATTCGGGTGTTTTTACCCTTTTTCAGTTAGTTTTTTGATGTTTTGAGTAAGTACTATTTTTCTAATAGTGCTGAGAAAACATAGTTTTTGAGCCTAGATATGGGCAAAACAAAGCTGAAAGGCGCAATATGCGATAAAATTATCGTGCGATGATTTTGACGTGCGATAATTTTGTCGTACGTTTGTATTGTTGTTCTAACAAAAAATTGATTTTATGAAAAAAATTATTCCAATTACTCCCGTCTTAGGTGGAGTTCCTCAACCGGTTAATATTGTAGGAAGAGATGAAATTATTGACAAATTCTGGAGAGTACTAAAAGAAAGAGGTATCAACCTCTTCGCAGAAAGAAGGTTTGGTAAAAGTTGCGTTATCCGAAAGATGCATTATAATCCTCCGAAAGGATTTATTACTATTTATAAGTCCATTCAAGGGGCAAGTACGCCAAATCAATTCGTTGATAGTTTATATGAATATGCAAAAGAACATAAACTCTTTTCTGATAGTATAGACGGGACGATAAC
Source organism: uncultured Saprospiraceae bacterium (assembly GCA_964508085.1). GTDB lineage: Bacteria > Bacteroidota > Bacteroidia > Chitinophagales > Saprospiraceae > CALGLS01. Next base: position 4,293 of record CAZDTI010000326.1, read on the forward strand.
CAAATATTGGGATGCCATAACTTCTCGCATCCCTTCCGCCGCTGGGTTTAAATTCTCTCAAACAAATACCATATGGCAAAACAAGTTGCTTTACCTAATAGCACAAATCTTAGCTTCTAAGCCTGGTAATATTCTAGTGATTTTTCTCGATGAATTTTCTTTAATGCTTGATGAAATGGAAAGTGTAGATGCGGCACTTGTATTGGGAACACTTAGAGATATTGTGCATGATCGATTTCCTTCAAACTTAAGATTTGTATATACTGGATCTATCGGTATAGATTTGATTCTTGATCGAATTAAAAGCAATGGCCATAACCTTGGCGATCCATTAAATCATTTGGAAAAGGAAAAGTTGCCTCCTTTTAACCCAACGCAAGCTACTTACTTTTGCCAGTGTTTGGAAAAAGGTTGTGCCATCTCCTTAGAAGGTGAAGTGAGGAACTATATTATTGATGCGACGGATGGTATTCCGTATTTCATTGATCGGATTTATGATAGCATAAGATACCAATCCGAGATAGACAAATCTATGATTGATAAAGAGTTGGATGACATATTGAACGATTCATCAGATAATACCAGTATCGAACATTTTTATGATAGAATCAAAGACTATTATCCTGATAAAGACCTTAGCCATGTTCTTCTTAATACTATCTGTCAAGTTGACGAACCGATTTCTGAAAGAGAAATTATGGAGAAAACTTACAGTATGATAGATCGAGAAAGGAAAACCGTCAACGAAGACTTGTATAGACTTTGGCGCGATGGTTATCTGGAGCGGACTACAGAAAATGGAGAAAGGTATTTTGCTTTTCAATTTAAAATTATCAAAATGTGGTGGAAAATAAATAAAGCCTATAAATCATGAATGAGCCAATATTAACCTTTAACGCAAAAAGTGTAAGCTGTGATAAGCTGGAGAAAACCTTGATCGGTCGTAAAGAAACAGTAGATGAGCTTTTTCAGGAATTGTATGAAAAGATCAGCAAAGGAGATACTTACCAAAGCTTGTTGGTTGCTCCACGTGGAAGTGGGAAGACGCATCTTACAAAAGTGATTTATTGCAGACTAAAGAAAGCGAAAGATTTGGATGGGAAGGTCGCGGTTGCTTATATGATTGAAGACGAATACGGGATAAGTAATTTTGTTCATTTATGTATTCAGATCCTTAATTCGTTTGTCCGTTATAAAGAGCCGGGGGCAGAGCATATTCCATCGTCCATTGAGGAGATTTCAGAATTGCAATCAAAACATCAGGAGGCCGCTATTAAAAAATTGCTTCTTGATTTTATTGGTGAGAGAGTATTAGTGATTCTCCTCGAAAATTTGGAAACCATATTTGAGGGGATGAAAAATGAGGCGGCGAAGTTGAGGGATCTAATGCACGAACATAATAAAATCAGCTTAGTGGCTACAGCACAAGGCCTGTCCGATCGACTCACAGATAGTAAATACCCATTCTATCAGTTTTTTAAAACTCGGCGTTTAGAAAGGCTGACTTTCGAGCAGTCTTTTGAACTAATAAAAGCATTAGCTGCCTTAGAGGAGGAAGTACTTAGTGAGGTTCTTTTAAAGGAACTAAATAACAATCCAGAAATGCAGGCGAAAATCCGTGCAATTTATGACTTGACCTTCGGTAATAATCGATTAATTGTTCATTTCTATGGTTTTTTGAAAGCAGATATAAAGTCCGATCTCTCCAAGGTTTTCATTAAGCAAATGAATGACCTTAAAAGTTATTATGAACAATTCATTAAAGACCTACCTGTTCAGCAACAACGAATTGTGCAATTACTCAGCTTAAGTCATCAACCCATAAAAGGATCAACTATTGCGAAAAAGACCTTCCTATCACCTAATGTGGTAAGTAAACAACTTTCCGAATTAAAGAGAAAAGGTCTTATTGATAAAGGTAAATCAGGTAAGGATGGATTCTATGAATTGGAAGAGCCTTTAATGCGAATTTGTTTTGAAATTAACGAAAATCCCGATGGGATCGCAAAACTTTTTGTAGATTTTTTGAAGGTTATTTACGAGCCGGTTCAGTTGAAGAAAAATTATTTGAGATATAAATTTGGGGCGAGACATCAGGAAGAGGGATTGGTTCATAAGTATACACGTGAGGCGTTAATGTATAGTAAGGCTCTTGAAGAGAAGGCAGTTTATTTGAGCCCGGAACAGGAAGGGGAATTATTAGCTTGCTCGAAGGAGGAATTGGTTTATAAAATTGATACCATAGTAAAAGAAGGGGATAATGATTATGCAAAAGAGTGTTATGAGTTGATAGACAGAGGACGATTTGAAGAAGCGTTAATGTTGGGGGAGAAGTGGCTAGCAGTTGAACCTGATTCTCCTAAGGCTCTTAATGTAAATGGAATTATATATAGGGGGTTGGGGGAAATTGAGAAGGCATTGGTCTATTTTGAGAAGGCAGTTATAAATTACGAAAGAGCAATTGAATTAAATCCGGAGGATGTAATCGCCTACAAAAAATTAGGTGATATTTATTTTAATAGAGAGGATTATGACAGGGCGGTTGAGAATTATGAGCGTGCAATAGAGTTAGATTCAAAGGATGCACTTGCCTACAATGATTTGGGTGATGCTTACAATAGTAAAAAGGATTATGACAAGGCGGTTGAGAATTATGAGCGTGCAATCGAATTAGATCCAGAGTATGTCGATGCTTATAGTAATTTGGGTTATGCTTATAATAGTAAAAAGGATTATGACAAGGCGGTTGAGAATTATGAACGTGCAATCGAATTAGATCCAGAGTATATATATGCGTACAATGGTTTAGGGATTGCATATGGTAGTAAAGAGGATTATGAAAGGGCGGTTGAGAATTATGAGCGTGCAATAGAGTTAGATCCGGGGTATATTTATACATATAATAATTTAGGGAATGTTTATAATAATAAAGGAGATTATGAAAAGGCAGTGAAGAGTTACGAAAAAGCAATTGAGTTAAATCCAGAGTATACACTTGTATATTATCATTTAGGAAATACTTATAATAACAAAGAGGATTATGAAAGGGCGATTGAGAATTATGAGCGTGCAATAGAGTTAGATCCGGGGTATATTTATACATATAATAATTTAGGGAATGTTTATAATAATAAAGGAGATTATGAAAAGGCAGTGAAGAGTTACGAAAAAGCAATTGAGTTAAATCCAGAGTATACACTTGTATATTATCATTTAGGAAATACTTATAATAACAAAGAGGATTATGAAAGGGCGATTGAGAATTATGCGCGTGCAATAGAGTTAGATCCGGACTATGCAGACGCTTATGGTAGTTTAGGAAATACTTATAATAACAAAGAGGATTATGAAAAGGCGATTGAGAATTATGAGCGTGCAATAGAGTTAGATCCGGACTATGCAGACGCCTATGGTAGTTTAGGGTATGCTTATGAGAATAAAGGGGATTATGACAAGGCAGTTGAGAATTATGAGCGTGCAATAGAGTTAGATCCGGAGTATACCTATGTGTATAATAATTTAGGGAATGCTTATAGTCATAGAGGGGATTATGACAAGGCGGTTGAGAATTATGAGCGTGCAATCGAATTAGATCCAGAGTATATATATGCGTACAATGGTTTGGGGAATGCTTATAATAACAAAGAGGATTATGAAAAGGCAATTGAGAATTGTAGACATGCAATTGAACTAGATTCGGAGTATGTCAATGCGTATAATAATTTAGGAAATGTTTATAGTGATAAAGGGGATTATGAAAAGGCAGTTGAGAATTATGAGCGTGCAATAGAGTTAGATCCGGAGTATGCTTATGCGTACAATGGTTTAGGGAATATTTATAATAATAAAGGGGAATATGATAAGTCGGTTGAGAATTACGAGCGTGCAATTGGGTTAAATCCGAAGTATGTCAATGCGTATATTAATTTAGGGAATGTTTATAGTAGTAAAGGGGATTATGATAAGGCGGCTGAGAGTTATGAGCGTGTAATTGAGTTAGAGCCAGAGTATGTAAACGCTTACAGTGCTTTAGGAGATATTTATTACATAAAAAAAGATTATGATAAGTCGGTTGAGAATTATGAGCACGCAATCCAATTAGATCCGGAACATATAAATGCTTACGGTAATTTAGGAGATATTTATTACATAAAAAAAGATTATGATATGTCGGTTGAGTGTTATGAGCGAGTAATTGAATTAAATCCAAAAGATGAACGTGCCTACAATTCTTTAGGAGATGTGTATTACATGGAAAAAGATTATGATCAAGCAATTAAAAATTATAAAATATCAATTGAATTAAACCCAAAATATGCACTTGCTTATTTTAATTTAGGGGTTGTTTTTGATGGTTTAGATCAAATTGAAAAGGCAATTGAAAGTTATGAAAAGGCAATTCAATTAGATCCAAAAGATGCATTTGCATATAATAATCTAGGGATGACTTATATTCGAGAAAGACGATTTAATAAAGCTGAAGCTTTATTTGATAAAGCAATCCAATTAGATAATAAGAGTATAAATATTAATGGTAGTTTAATCCATTTCTACATCTCCCAAAATAAACTCAAAAAAGCAAAAACCCAACTCGCAAAAATACTAGCCTTACAAAAAGAGAAAGAATTAAATAACGTAACCAATGTTGACATACTAACCCCCATGTTAAAACACCTAAACCCAACCTCCATAGAAAAATTCACAAAAACCTTAATCAATCAATTCGCAAAAGCGAATGAATTAAACACCTTTTACGATGCTTTCCCCACTACAATATTTAAACTATTAATCAACATAGAAGACTTCGAAAAAGAAAAATATCAATTCATTAAAAAACATTTAAATGAAGTATTTGCAGGAGTCGATAAAATGAAAATTTCATTACTATTACTCAATGTCGGAATTCGATATTTAACAGAAGGAGATAAAAGAGCACTTTTTGATTTGTCCAAAGAGGAACGAAAAGTATTTACAGATTTTGTTTTGAAGCCAAGAGAAGAAAAAGGAAAGTAATTGCAAGACTTGGCCCGTTATGTAATAGACAGCGTTTGATGAATTAAAACCTCAAATCAATGGAACTAAAAAACGGAATCAAAACCTTCCACGCCACCACCAGAGCCAACTGGCGAAAATGGCTCAAACAACATTCCGAAACAGAAGAATCGGTCTGGCTAATCATCTACAAAAAAGCCTCCGGAATTAAAAGCGTCTACTATCCAGAAGCCGTTGATGAAGCCTTGTGTTTTGGATGGATTGACAGCAAGCCAAATAAAAGAGACGACGACAGTTATTACCAATATTTTTCGAAAAGAAATCCGAAAAGCAATTGGAGTAAAGTGAATAAAGAAAAAATTGAAAGGTTATTGAGTCAAAACTTGATGTCCGAAAGAGGCTTGGAAATGATCGAAGTGGCAAAGCAAACCGGAACCTGGAATGCATTGGATGAAGTTGAAAATTTAATCGTACCAGCAGATTTAGCGAAAGTGTTTTCGAAAAATAAAAAAGCATTCAAATATTGGGAGGGATTTCCACCTTC
>CAZDTI010000327.1:0-9805 GCA_964508085.1 uncultured Saprospiraceae bacterium
TTGATATGAGGGAAGACTCTATGTTTTCATTTGAGTTTGACGAAGTATATTTAGATATAGACCTTTGGGGTTTTGACTATGTGCAGTTTTTAGAAGGAAAAGATTTACCAGGCATCCAGGCCATAAAAGGCTAGATTATCATGTGTGGCAGAGCAACACTAAGTAAAAAGGAATCAGAAATAGAAGCACGCTTTCTTGCGCGCTTCTATTCTGATGACTTGAAACGATACAACCCCTTTAATGCTCCAGGAAAACCACTTCTCCCCTCTTATAACATTGCTCCTACGCATTTGCATCCCGTAATCACAGGAGACGATCCAACACAAATACAACTTTTTCAATGGGGACTCATCCCTTTCTGGGCAAAAGAGAAAAGCATTGGCTCTAAGTTGATCAATGCCCGAGTAGAAACTCTGGCGGAGAAACCGTCCTTCAAGCACGCTTTAGAACAACGAAGATGTATTGTACCTTTTGATGGATTTTTTGAATGGGAGAAAACACATTACGGTCGTATCCCACATTATATTTTCTGTAAAGACCAAGAACTCTTTTCAGTAGCAGGATTATGGGAGAAATGGGCAGACGAGAAAGGAGAAGTCGTTCAAAGTTTCACCTTGATTACATTGCCTGCAAATCGCTTTATGGCTCCGTTACATGATCGGATGCCCGCTATTCTATCAAAGGAGAAAGAAAAAAACTGGATCGATCCAAGTATTTCCATATCCGATGCTCTGGATACTTTACACCCTTATCCAAGTGCTCAGATGGATAGTTTCACTGTTTCAGAACGGGTCAATAAAGTAGCGAATAACGACGAAGAATTGATCTTCGAAAAGAAATACAAAGAGCCGCCGAAACAAGGGACTCTGTTCTAATGTTTTCTGGCCTAAATAGCATAATAAAATGATTGAAAATCGAAAAGGACTCTCTAGAATGTCGTAATTTTTACTTTCAGAAAAGTTAACATAACAGACTATTCAAATTCAAAAAGAAAAAATGTTAAATTCACATCCCGAAAGTATTCCGTCAAAAATCGAACATTATGCTCAAACCATTAACCTACCTAAGCATCTTCTGCTCTAGCCTTTTTTCTATTTCTTCCTTTGCTCAAACACCTTGTACTTCTGGAATTGCCGGAGCTTACCCTTGTAATAATGTTGATTTGAACGCTTATATTGATTTAGGTGCATCTAATTTAAATGCAGCAGAAGCTAATGATATTTGGGGATGGACCTCACCTGGAGGTATTGAATATGCTATTGTAGGTTTGGACAATGGAACTTCTTTCGTTGACATTTCGAACGCTAATGCCCCAGTTATAATTGGTAAATTACCAAAGCATAGTACTAATAACTCTGACTGGAGGGACATAAAAGTCGTAAATAACCATGCTTATATTGGTAGTGAAGCTTCTGGTCATGGCATTCAGATTTTTGACTTAAATCGTTTACCCTCTGCGACTGGTCTTCCTGTTACTTTTACGGAGGACGGTTGGATTGATCTGGGGAATTCAGCTAACAGATCTCATAATTTAGTTACTAGCCCGAGTGGGTACATTATTCCTGTTGGGACTACGAATTTAAATAGTGGTGGGATGACCTTTTACAACGCTGCCAATCCAACAAATCCGGTTTTTGCGGGGACTTACGACTCTGAAGATTATTGCCACGATGCAGTTTGTGTTATCTATCGCGGGCCAGATACCCAACATACTGGAAAAGAAATTTGCTTTGGCTTCAATGATTTTAAGATAGTCATTGCAGATGTTACTCAAAAAAATAATGTATCCACCCTTAAAACCTTTTCTTATCCAGGTAATGTTTATAGCCATCAAGGGTGGATTACCGAGGATCAAAAATATTTATTGGTTGATGATGAAAGGGACGAATTAAGTGCTTTTCATAACACTAAAACTTATATTTTTGATATTTCTGATTTAGATAACCCTTTTTTGAAATTTACCTACACTGCAGGCACAGAATCTATTGATCACAATTTATATGTTAAGGGGCCTTATGCTTATCAAGCAAATTATACTGCTGGTATGCGAATACTAGATCTTAGTGACTTAGATAATAATGTAATTACAGAAGCTGGTTATTTTGATAATTATCCGGCGAATGACAGCAGAGGTTTCCATGGGACTTGGAGTATTTATCCTTATTTTAAGTCCGGTAAAATAGTTATGACCAACATAGATCAAGGTTATAGTGGGCTCCATGTTGTTACCCCCAATCTTCCGCATTACGTTATGGAGGTTGTAGGTTCTGGTATCGGTTCTAATTGTCAAGGACAACCAGTGACTTTCTCTTTTGATGCCACTGCTTATGCTGGTTTTAGCAATACGGATAATATCACTGTTTCTGGACTTCCAACAGGGGCTATAGCAACTTTAAGTAGCAATCCCATAGCCACCAATAGCGCATTTTCTATGACCGTAAGTACCACAACTGCCACTCCAGTTGGAATATATAACCTAGTATTGACAGGCACAGAAGTTCCAGTCAATAGAGTTGCTGTTACCTTAGAAGTTACCTCAACAAATATGGACCTACCAGCTACTAATTTGGTCAGTCCTCCTGATCATACTGCAGAGCAACCTCTGGAACTTTTATTTGACTGGGACCCTGTATCTGGAGCAACTTTTTATGATTTGGAAATATCTACAAATCCCGAATTTAGCTCTATTGATTTCAGTGCTTACAATTTGACATCCACTGAATTCACTCAATCTGGGCTTGAAGAAACAACCGCTTACTTTTGGAGAGTAACTGCAAAAGATAATGGGTGTTCAATTAGTAACAGCAATGTTATTTTTGATTTTAGGACTATTGAAGCTCCTTTGCCAGTAGAGTTAGTGGACTTTAAGGCTAGCCCAAAGAGAGAGGCTATACTTTTAGATTGGAGTACGGCTTCTGAACTTGGCTTTTCAGGCTTTGAGTTGCAAAGAACCGCAGAGAATACTGCTTTTGAGTTCAGAAAAATAAGCTGGATTCCTGGAAGTTCAACAACTTATAGCGGTGCTGATTATGAATTCCTTGATCAAGAAGTTGAAACAGGCCAGACTTATTTCTACCGTTTACGTCAAGTAGACCTCGATGGGTCTGAAAAGTATAGCAAAATTGTGTCTGCTAGTTTAGTAGACTCCAATAACGATTTACAATTATTCCCAAACCCAGCAGATACAGAGATCACTCTTCTTCTAAAGCAGGAAGCGTTTTTTTCATCTGACATATCACTAAGCATCTTTGATGTGATTGGTCAAAAGGTGCGGTCTGGCATTATTTCATCCGATGAGCTCAAAAACGGTTATTCACTGGATATCAGTTCTTTAGAAAAAGGAACTTATTTTGTTTCCTTGAAGGGCAGTCGGGTTAACGAGACCGTTCGATTCGTGAAAAGATAAATCGCTTAAATTAAAAAATCAGTATTTTCGATCCTCTGTTATCCTTTTTTCGCTAGGAGAATATCATTTTCCTCTAGGGATTAGCTTAGTAGCTAACTATATGCATAGGTATAAGGCGAATTGCTCCTTTTTCATTGACAAATCCCTTTTTCGATTTCCGATCTTAATTATAAGAAATAAGCTATATCCTATGATTTTCTGGTCCTATTTACCCTTCTTCGAAATTATTTTTCACTTTTTTTCATTCTTACCCAACCATTTCGTCAAACCCACCTGTCTACCCTAGTAGAAAAGCATAGGAAACCAGAGGATGCTTGCTTTTCTCTCAAATTTGGCTGTTATAATATTCCATATACAACCATAAAGCGTGCAGCTTTTCCTTAAATTCACTGCCACGCTTTATGGTTTTTTTTATTTTGAACAGTTCCCTACCTTTAGGATTCCTTAAATAATTACTTACCGACTTATAATCAATTCTCATCCCATGGCTGGCAATACTTTTGGACAACTTTTCCGCATTACTACTTTTGGAGAATCACATGGCAATGGCTTAGGGGTCATCATCGATGGTTGTCCATCTAATCTTGAGATAGATTTGGAGGCCGTTCAACTACAAATGGATCGAAGGCGTCCCGGACAATCCGCTATTGTTACCCAACGCAAGGAAAAAGATACCATTCAGGTTCTTTCTGGGATCTTTGAGGGAAAGACGACCGGTATGCCCATTTGTATGGCCCTTTTCAACGAAGATGCTCGCTCTAAGGATTATAGCCATATCAAAGATAGTTTTCGACCTTCTCATGCTGATTTTACTTACCAGCAAAAATACGGTCATCGTGATTATCGTGGAGGTGGTCGTTCCTCTGCAAGAGAAACCGCCGCACGAGTTGCCGCTGGAGCTATTGCACAGCAATTTTTAGCAAAAGAAGGAATTGAAGTCAAAGCTTGGGTTAGCCAAGTTGGAAATATACAGTTGGATAAAAGCCATAAAGACCTAGATTTATCTAAAATTGACGACAACGATGTTCGGTGTCCTGATCCCATTAAGGCAAAGGAAATGATCAATCTTATAAAGACCATCAAGAAGGAAGGTGATACTATTGGTGGAGTTGTCAGTGCGGTGATCAAAGGATGTCCAATAGGACTAGGCGAACCCGTTTTTGATAAATTACATGCTGATTTAGCTAAAGCAATGCTAAGTATAAATGCCTGTAAAGGCTTTGAATATGGATCTGGTTTTATGGGCGTTACAATGAGAGGTAGTGCGCATAATGATGTTTTTGTCAAAGAAGGGGATCAAATTAAAACCAATACCAATTTTTCCGGTGGCATTCAAGGGGGGATTTCTAATGGGATGGATATATATTTCCGAACTGCTTTTAAACCCGTTGCAACCATTATTCCAGCGCAAGATTCCGTAGACATTCATGGCAATGCAGATAAAGTAACTGGTCGTGGGCGACATGACCCTTGTGTCGTTCCTAGAGCTGTACCTATTGTGGAAGCTATGGCTGCCTTGGTGGTGGTTGATCATTTCTTACGGGCGAAGTAAAAGTAAATGCTAATCGAATCTTCTTCTAAACTTATTGAAATTGAAAAGCTCCTTGGTGAAAAAACAAAGCGTTTACAACCAGTTACAGGAGGCGATATTAGTGATGCTTATTTGCTATCAACGAATAAAGAGCATTACTTTATAAAGATTAATGAATCTTTCCAAGCTGCTGCCCTCTTTGATGCAGAAGCTAAAGGGCTAAATCTACTTGGATCTTATTGTAATTGCCCTAAAGTTATCCATCATGGTTCCTTTCAAAATAGTAAAGGTGCTTTTTTAATCTTGCCATTCATACAATCAGGAATCAAAAATCAACAATTTTGGACAACACTTGGCCAATCATTAGCACAATTACACAGTGTTTCAAAAGAAAAGTTTGGTTTAACACATGATAACTTCATCGGTCGGCTTCCTCAGTCAAATTTACAACGAGATAGCTGGACCGCTTTCTATACAGAACTAAGATTGATTCCGCAGGTAAAAATGGCATTCGACAACAATTTGCTTTCAAGAGAAGACCTTAACTCTTTTGAAATCCTTTATGCTAAATTGACTGAACTTTGTCCTTTAGAAAAACCATCTTTGATTCATGGTGATCTTTGGTCTGGAAATTTCATGGTTGACACAAACCAAAGAGCCATTTTCATTGATCCATCGGTTAGTTATAGTCATCGGGAAATGGATCTTGCTATGAGCCTTTTGTTTGGTGGATTTCATCATGAATTTTACCAGAGCTATCAAGTTGCTTTCCCAATGGAACCTGGTTTTGAAGAGCGGGTTCCACTTTATCAACTATACTATTTGTTGGTACATTTAAACTTGTTTGGGGTTAGCTATTTGAATAAAGTACGGACTGCTTTATTGAAGTATGTTTAAGATAAAGCCCTAAAAAGGGTGTAAAACATTAGCCCATCTTTTCACGTATAAAGGAAAAGCTCCTTGAAATACAGCTTTTCGCTAAATTATTTCAATCTTTGCAGCTGTAACCCGAGAAACTTAATAACTAATTGAGATTGAATGGCATAGGAATAAATATGTGTCGTTCACCTTTTAACAAAAACGATACATATTGTCATTTAACGACTTTTCTTTCGAGACCTCTTTGGAGGATGCCCTCGCCGCTATGGGCTTTGTAGAACCAACACCAGTACAACAAGAAGCAATCCCTCTAATTTTACAGAATAGAGATTTGATTGCCTGCGCCCAAACAGGTACAGGTAAAACCGCTGCGTTCGTACTTCCGGTTTTAAACAAATTAGCGGCCAATCCTGGACGAAAATCCAAAATTAATACCTTGATTATCGCTCCTACTCGTGAATTAGCTATGCAAATTGACCAGCAGGTTGAAGGCTTTGCTTACTTCACTGGAGTAAGCTCCATTTCGGTATACGGTGGAGGGGATAGCTCTTCCTGGGATCAGCAAAAAAAGGCGCTTAAGAGTGGCGCTGATATGATAATCGCTACACCAGGTAGATTGATTTCACATATCAACCTTGGTTATGTCGACTTGAGTGAAGTGAAGCATTTCATTCTTGACGAGGCGGATAGAATGTTAGATATGGGCTTCTTCGATGACATTATGTCTATTTTCAATAAAACGCCACAGAAGAAACAGTCCTTACTTTTTTCTGCTACCATGCCTACTAAGATCAGGCAGCTAGCTAAGAAAATCTTACATGATCCCGAACAAATCAGCTTGTCCATTTCCAAACCGGCAGCAGGTGTTTTGCAAGGCGCTTACCTCACGTATGACAATCAAAAGATTCCTTTAATTCAAAAACTGCTGGCGGGTAAAACTGATCAGTACCAATCAGTGATCATTTTTACGTCCACTCGTCGAATGGTAAAAGAGATTACGCATGCTTTGAAAAAAGGAAACCTATCTGCACTAATGATCTCTTCCGATTTGGAACAACAGGAAAGAGAACTGGCACTCCAAAGTTTTAAAAGTAAGGAAACTCAAATTCTAGTAGCTACTGATATTCTTGCTCGTGGGATTGACATTAAGGAAATCTCTTTGGTCATTAATTATGATGTTCCTAATGACGCGGAAGATTATGTACACCGTGTAGGAAGGACTGCACGGGCAGACTCTACAGGAGTTGCACTTACTTTTGTCAATCCTAGAGATGCCAGTAAATTTGGAGCAATTGAAAGATTCTTAGAAGAAGAAATTAATAAAATCCCTCTACCTCCTGAATTAGGAAAGGCTCCAGCTTACGAACCAAACAAAAGACATGGAGGCGGTGGAAGAGGCCGTGGACGAGGTGGTTCTCATGGCAGAGGCGGTGGTGGCGGAAGAAATAGAAACGGAAGGAGCGGTGGCGGAAGAGGTTCTCGTAATGGAGGCGGCGGCGGTCGAAACAAAAATAACCGGGGAGGTAGTGGAAGAAATGAATCTTCTAACAGAAATAATAGTGGTCGCTCAGGAAACGGTCCTGGTCGTGGTCAAGGAAATGATAACGCTGGAAAACGAGATTAAACTCTTGTCGAAGAAAAGTATTGATTGATCTTTTAATGCAATATTTCCACATTAAGAAATCTCATATTGATGACAATAAAACAACATCAATATGGGATTTTCTGGTTTAAAAATACCTGGTCACTCTGGTACTGCTGTCAAAAATCGAAAGGCTTTTGGCTCGTTTAAGAATCACGACAAAAAGAGCAATTCATATGATAGAGATAAAAAGGGAAAAATTAAACTCCGTCCTAATCTTGCACCCAAAAATTATCAAGCAATAAATCGTGCTTCATCAAGAAATAAAAAAATCGTTGTTCCACTCCTCTTGATTGTTATAGTTACAATCTTTTATATGATCTCTATTTATTTTGATTATTTATAAATGATAAAAAAATAGAGCGGTCGCTTCAACACAAATTGGAAGCGACCGCTCTATTTTTACTTGATTCTATCTCTTAAAACTTAACCAATCGGCTTACAAAGCGCCCCTCCTCTCCTTCTAAAACTAAGATATAGATTCCTTTTTCAAGTTCCGTGAAATTTAGATTTGCTTTTCCTGCTGCAAATTGTAGATTCCCAGTTACAATCACTCTACCGGTAATATCGAATGCAGTCCATTTACATTTCTTAAACACTTCAGTTTGAATTTGTAATAATGTTGTTACAGGATTCGGGAATATTTTAATATCTGTAGCCGTTAGTTCATGAACAGCAGAGGTGAAATCTACGCCATCGCAATCTTCGTCAATCCCATTATTTACAACATCTATAGCATTTGGGTTTATTTGCGGGTTGGTATCGTCACAGTCGCTATCATCAGTTACATAGCCCGTAATCGGAGTATTTTGGCAAGTATCCTTGCCCATCATTGGGTCACCGTAACCATCGTTGTCTGCATCTAAGTAATAAGTAAATACTTCAAGATTATCATCTACTGTACCACTACAATTATTGTCAATCCCATCACAAATTTCTGTTGCATCTGGATTTATTGTAGGATCATCATCGTTGCAATCTAACATATTGGCTACATAGCCAGCTATTGGCGTTGCTTGACAGGTATCTTTTGAGACTGCTGCATCTCCATAGCCATCACTATCTGCATCCAAGTAGTATGTAAATACATCAAGGTTGTCGTCTATCATACCACTACAATTGTTATCAATACCATCGCATAATTCGATAGCATCTGGATTGATCATTGCGTCATTATCATCACAATCTAACAAATTGGCTACATAGCCAGTTATTGGTGTTGTCTGACAGGTATCTTTAGATATTGCTGCATCTCCATAGCCATCATTGTCTGCATCAATGTAGTAAGTAAAAATATCAAGCCCTTCGTCAATCTCATCATTACAGTCATTGTCTTTCCCATCACATAATTCAGGTGCACCTGGATAGATCGTATTATCTAAATCATTACAATCTTCAAAACTATAATAACCATCTGCGTCTTCGTCTCTATAGAAATAAGTTTTAGCTAGGTTGTACACATCTTCACTAATTTCATTACCAATCAAACGTCCTGGAATGTCATCACAAGGCGGGTGAATACCACCCCAAATTCTTGATAAACTGCACTGGTCAGCGGCGTCCTGATAGGTTGCCCATTGTAATGTAATCTCTTCAGTCGGTCCTTTTTCAAACACGAGGAAAGTTTCTGCTTCTGCAACAAATTCACCCATCCCTCCGGGGAAAAAAGTATCACCTGTTAGTTCCGTGAGTACATTTGCAGCTGCTCTAGAAAAAGTAGAATGCCCTGAAAGATACCCTGCAAAATTTGGAGTAACAAAAGAAGGTCTTTGATAAGGCCACCAATTTTCTCCCAAAATCCAGCCTACATTGGCAACATCGGTTTCAGGGTCTGTAATATAATCCGGTCCTTTCCAGGAATAGCATTTTATTTTTCCTACATTTTCGTCGTTTGCCCCCGCTAAAGTATCTCCTGGCATAACCAATTCAATATATCCCGGTTGCAAGAGAATTCCAGCTGGATGGTACGATGGTAAGTTTTCATCAGAAGATTGTCCTTTATCCATCATATATCTAAGTGCAGAGATTGGACGTAGGTAATCATACCAACCTTTTATTCCCCAAGTTGTAATCGCCACATCATGCATGGCCCCACCCAACATAAAATATCCTTTTACATCATATTCTAAATCCGTTAAAGCTGGTCCCTGTCCGTTGAAACGCTTAACAGTCATATTGTCTGTTACGTAGTTTAAGATGGTGTACCAATGACCTGGAGGTGTTTCCGAGCTTGGTCCATCCGCCCAAAATTCAGCGAGTACACGACCATAATCAGCTCGCTTAACTACCTGTGGTTCATAAGGCAACTGAGTGGTAGGGTTTAAACCTCGTCCTTTTTTGCATTTCG
>CAZDTI010000328.1:0-9784 GCA_964508085.1 uncultured Saprospiraceae bacterium
CGATTGGCAATTGATACCAATTATATCCACGGCCATATTTGTAGTACATCCCCATCTCGTCATTGTGTAAAGCACGTTCTTTAAAGGACTTGATCATTGCTGATGTCACTGCATTATCAAATTTACTTCGGTGAAGCCCTAAAGCCAGCATTCCTTGCGCATAGATGTTTTTATCCACCCAGTATTTTTTTGCCTGACTTAAGTAGTAATCGACAACTTTCGGAGACACTTGTTTGTAGGCTCTGTCGAGAAAAAAAGATCGGGCATAGAGATAATGAATAACCATGTAGTCCAAATGATCATCTTCCCACTTAGCTTCTCCCTTTTTTACTAGTTTTTCTAGTTTCTTATAATGATCATCCAATTCTCCATCAATAAAGGAAATCGCTTTATCTACAATTTTCCGATCTTTTTCATTTTGTTGAACAGACTTCACACCCAAAGCATCTAAGTGCCCCATTCCTTCTACGATATATTGAGTAATGTACCAACTCTCTCTGCCTCCCGGAAACCAAGAGAATCCACCATTGCCCCTTTGACGTTCTTCAATGGTCGCCATTGCTTGTTCCTGCTCATCAGCCATTCGTTGAAGGTCAAAAAGAATCCCGATGTTTTGCTTTTGCTGTTCTTCCGTTTGAGCAGCTAAAACCCAAGGTGTTTCCTCCAATAAAGCAGATTTCAATTCTTGATTCTTAGACAGGTTGCTTTTCATGGCATCCGTTCCTTTCCACTTATCGAAAACTTGACGGACTTTTGGATGTGCATTTGCGACAGATGTAGCTAGACTGTTAGCATAGTATCTGCTAAAGACTTGCTCTGTACATTTGTATGGGTACTCCATCATGTATGGCAAGGCTTGAACGGCATACCAAGCAGGGTTAGACGTAAATTCTAAAGTCAATTTATGATGTTGTAAAGTATTGGAGTTTCCAGATTCAGCCAATTTGGTGAAACTAAAATCTTTACTCTCTTTTCCTCTGACAGGCAAAGGCATCGTCTCTGTCACTAACATGCGATTGGTCAGAACTGGAAGAGTTGATTCTTCTCCATCTGAGAAATTCCCTGCTTTGGCGACCACTCGATGCGTGATGGCCATTACTTCACCAAAAGGTATTTTCAATTTCCATTCCAGCAAACTTGATTGCCCTGGTTCTGCTGTAAATTCCTGAACTGCATTAGACAATCCCAACAATTCATTCACAGGTTTATTACTGATGGCATCAAACAAGGCGATTTGAGCGGAACCATTCATAACGGTTTCTGTCAGGTTGCTTACTTTTGCAGTGTAAACAATCTCGTCTCCTTCGCGGAAAAAGCGGGGCGCGTTGGGCATCACCATAAGGTCTTTTTGAGTGACGACTTCCTTGGTGATGTTTCCGGTTTGTAAATCCTTTGTATGTGCGAAGCCTAAGAATTTCCAACGGGTAAGTGCTTCGTTCATTTTGAAGGAGAAGATGATGTTGCCTTCTTTGTCGGTTTTTAATTCGGGGAGAAAGAAGACGGTTTCGTTGAGGTTTGTTCTTACGGCGATCTCGTCGAGTGAGTTGTCATCTCCATCCGTTTCACTACTCGCTTGACTAGAAGATATTGCGAATGAGGACGCTTTAGCACTAACGGGTTCAATTACTTGATCTCCCATTGCCATATCCTCCGTTGCCATAGGTGGTGGTGAATCTAACGCGGCTATCTTTCTTTTATTCCGACTTCTGCGAGAAGCTGCGGACTCCGGTTCGGCAGATTGAAATACAGATCCGGCAAACATATGCCCTCCCGAAAAATACATCCCAAACATATTCAAATGGCGATATGACCGGTTCGGATATTTATAATTAGGACTGTCCCAATCCCCCATGACGCGTCCATGAGTTCCTCTAAAATTGGAACTACTTACATAAATTCTAGATCCAAAAATTGGATAAAACGAATTACCGAAATCGTTCTTTTGGAAGACATCCAGGGAGGCATCGTACATGGTGGCCACCATTTCGGCAGCAACTTTGTCCTTCTTTGCGCCAGCTATTTTTATTTGCCATTCTTCGTCCTGACCGGGATACAACTTGTCTCTGAATGTGGACATTTCTACCGTAAGTTCCTTGTTAGAAAAGGGAACTTGGATGGCTTGTGACGTCTGATAAAAACGATTATCTCTAACAAAATTAAGGTGATACTGTATATTCCCTCTGTGTTTTTCTTCAATCTTCAAAGCAAATTGCTTCAAACTGTTTGCCTGAATCCACTCTTCTTTTTGAATCTTTTCCTTGTGTTCTACTTGGTGGAATACATAAATCTGTTTAGCGGCGGAGCCAATGTAATAGTTCGCCGTTTCTCCCGGTTCGTAAGTTGACTTTTTGGAATAATGAAATTGCATGTCGTCATATGGCAATGCTTGATCTGCTAAGTCGAACAACTTAAAGTATTTTCGAACGACAACAGGTACACCATACTTATCTGCCGTAGTCAACTCTAAGAAATAAGCACCCGCTGATAGATTTAACGATGCCACATCAATGCTAGTCGCATCAGCAGTATTGAAATCCAGATTACCGACGACTTCCTTTTCTTTCCAGTTTGCTATCTTATTGCTTCCTTTGTAAGCGTATTGTTGGAAATCAGCTTGGTGTTCTTTTTCCATCAGCAGCCACAAGTCCGGTTGTTGCCAGTAGCGCTTGATGTATGGTCGGTTTGGGGCCACCAAAGATTTAATGACCACTTTTCCTTTTGCCGCTTCATCTTGTCCACTGAAGTTTTTAGTTGTGATTTTAATTTCTTTAAAACTATCTCTTTCCATTTGTTCTGCTAACAATACATTTGCTTTTAATGCAACGTATCCAATAGTTACGGTACCCGAAGAAGAATGCGTTTCTCCAGTGATGTCCACTACATCCGCGTGAATCGTGTAGGTGAACACCGGTTGATCTTCTTTCTTTGCGGTTCTATCTGCTTTTGCCTGGAAAGGAATTTCAAAAGAGCCATCTGCTTTGGTCATGGTTTCGCCAAAAGCAATTTCCTCGGACTGCCCTCGATAAGGACGGAAATAATAGCCATATCGCCACCAAGGGAAATAAGGATAGGAAACATCTCTGACTACCCGATAGCTCACCTTTGCTCCATCAATCGCAGAACCCGCAAATGCCTTTGCCAATCCAGTCACCTTTATTTCATCTTCCAATTTATACGAGCCTTCCAGAGGATTCACCTTCACTTCAAACTTTGGTCGTTTGTATTCCTCCACTCTAAAATTAACACGGCGCCCACCGATAGATGACTGAATCCGCATAGACCCCAGTAAACCCGATTTTGGTGCTGTAAATGAGCCATGCACCGTACCAAATTCATTGGTTTGCATTCTCTTAGAATCTATCTCCTGTCTGTTGGCATCATAAAAAGTGATAATGATAGGTTCGTTCGGTAAAATTCTTGGCATTCGTTCCTCATCTTTTTCTAGGGCCAATGCTTTAAAAAAGACCGTTTGTCCGGGGCGGTATATTTTACGATCCAGAAAGAATTCTGTGTGCTGAGATTTATTTCTTACGTTATTTCTTTTGTAATTTGAAAAACGATCATCAAGATCCAACTCATCATTTCCTTTGCGGAAAACGACTTGGTAATTACTTCTATTGGTGAATTCAGGGCGAATGATTCCGTTTGCATCCGATGTTTTGGAACCCACTCTATTGAAAATTCTCCTTCGCTTTGCATTGTCATAATCACCTTTGTAAAAAGTAGCTTCCACCCCTTCCATAGGCGCTCCGGAAGTACGATCGACAACTACATACTGACCGCCCTCGCCACGTTGTCCCTGTTGCCACCAATAAGAAATGTCCGAGACATGGGTAAAGGTGTATCCCAACATATTGTTAGAAATATCAAAATCATCATTTGCAGAAGCTAAAACAACATAAGACCCAAGAGGCATTCCCTCCGCTTTTGCTTCAATGCTGTGGTTTTGAAAATCTTCGGTAGAAGGCCATTCCACTTTCCACTTTTTGATGGGGGCTAACTTCCTAAGTATTTTTGAAATCTCCTTTTGATTCTTGTGCTGTAATTCTTCTTTTTGTTCTTTTGAAATGGCAGCGATTCTAAACCAAATTTTATTGACATTTAGAACATCTAACTTTATTAAAAAAGGTTGGTTTGGCACATTAACGAGTTCAGTAGTTACGTTCAGCCGTTTAGCTTCCAACTGTGTTTTCAGCACCTTTGCTTGCCGCCCACCATAGGACATTGGAAACTTTGCAATCGCCTCTCCATACAATTCATAGGCTTTTTTATTCTCAAAACGATATTTATCATTACCGGAAGAAGGATCATACTGACTAGCTAAATCCCTATGATACTGCGCCATCACACAAGTGATTTCAGCGGAAGAGGGATGGTTAGCCTGCTTAGCCTTTAATGCGGTCAAAGCCTCATAATACAATGTATTTTTATCCTCCACAATCGCATGATTTTTTGCGAAAGCCAAACGCTTCAAATCCGCATCTATTAATGCCGCAGGATCATCATCATCCAAATGCCGTTCAATCAATTCCTGTAACAATACTAATGCATTATATTTCCCGGAAGTAGAATCTTTGCTCTCAAAAGTCTCTTTTGCGAAAGCAGCAGCAGGTCCAAAAATAGCGGGATCATCTAAATAAAAACGGAAAGCTGGTTGAGTTAGGTAACTCCGCTCATTGGTAAAATAATCAATGGCTCGATGAGCGAGTAAGTCAAAAAGAGAAGGTCGGAGTTGGTCTGTATTGCTTCCATTCGTAGTTATGGCATTAAAATCCGTGATGGCCACTTGTCGTAATCTTGGGTTTTCAACAGAGGCCCGATACAACTCCATCGACTTTTGTGCAAACTGGTCAACCGTCCAGGTATTCAGATCTTTGTTGTCAAAATTTACCGTATTTGTTCGGTTTTGAAATTGCCAGCGATTATTCTGTAAATATTGATTATAAGCTTGTGCCAAAATAGATTGTAGTACTGCATCTACAGGAAAGGTAGCTTCTTTCAATTCCTCCTCTAACCGAACAATAGCATTGACATCTCCATACTCTTCCAATTGAGATTGATACTTTGATCGATACAGCAAACATTTCACTGTTTGTGCGGGGTTTTTATCTTCACGGACTTTAACTAGTAAGAGGTTTACTTTTTCCAATGCGGATTTGGGTAAGCCTTGCCGTTCCAAAGAGTCTATGGTTTTCCATGCTTGGTTGTAATCGTTGACGTTAAAAGAGTCCATAGTTGGGGTTGTGTTTTTCGAATTAAAGCTACAACACAATAATGAGGTCAACAGGAATAATCCGGCTAAAAGAATAGGCAGCTTTTTCATAGATCGTTGTTTTAAATGACTGATTTTATAATAGAGTTTATGACTAGAGATTTAGTATGGAGCCCAAATGATCTTTTTAAATCAACTTTCGTCACGTGCTCACCTTAATAGCTAAGGCTATTAGGTTCCGCGCCTTCCTCGGTTGCTGTAAAAACATCTATTTGGTTCCTATTCAAAATCCCCAGACATAAACTCTAATGCAATATAGTTTTTTATTAGAGGTTCTTGCTTTACTTGAACAAATATTTAATGCAAAATACGATGTGAGTGGAATGTGATTATCCGTTATGAGCATCAACATGACATACTCTAATGGTACAGATGCGCTATTCTTGAGAGTGGCGTTTGGATTTTTGAGATTAACCTTTCGTTAACTGTATTTCGAGATAATCGCTTCAATGTTTCAAAGGAAATCTAAAAGATCTTACTGTCAGTACCATTTTTCAAGGTAAATCTAAACGGTAGTGGTTCTCAAAAAAACACTATATTCGCCTTTGAAAAAACAAATGCATGAAGATAGAATTTTCGGTAGTCGGCAAAACGAATGAGGCTTATCTAAAGGAAGGGTCTGCTATATTCGAGAAGCGATTAAAACATTACAATCCTTTTGAAGTTGTATATATTCCGGATGTCAAAAATGGAGGTAAATTATCATCGGAAAAACTGAAAGAAAAAGAAGGCGAAGCGATATTGGGGCGTTTGCAATCGGATGATTTGTTGGTTTTGCTGGATGAAAAAGGTAAAATGTACACGTCTGTTGAGTTTTCTTTTCAATTGGAGAAATTATTACAAAGCGGAAGTCGTCGAATTGTTTTTCAAGTGGGCGGTGCTTTTGGATTTTCTAAAGCGGTTTATGAAAGAGCAAATCGCAAAATAGCGCTGTCTCCCATGACCTTTTCGCATCAGATGGTTCGCGTGTTTTTTTTGGAGCAATTGTATCGAGGATTTAGTATTTTGAGGAATGAGAAGTATCATAACAGATAACTTAAACTGTTAACTTAAACGAAAACTTCCTTCTTCTGCGTAGAAATGAAAATTCCAAAAAACGTAAAATAGTGTTCCATACAGAAAACATGATTTACTCCGTCTGTCTCCTTTACCTTACTATTAAAATAATAATAAAATAGAAACATGAGTTTAACCATAATTATCGTCATCATTACCGGATTGATTTCTTATCGTTGTTTTGAAGATCGAGCATTGTTTGATAAATTAAAACACCATCCCTATTCTGAAGCCCACAATAAGGAGTGGTATAGAATGATAACCTCGGGTTTTGTCCATGGAGATTGGGTACACTTAGGGATTAACATGTTCGTATTATGGCAATTTGGGGAGATTGTCGAAAGCCTATTTGTACAAAGCTTTGGAATGACAATGGGGAAAGTAAACTATCTTTTACTATATTTCTTGACCATTATTTTCGCAGATATTCCCTCCTTACTAAAGCACAAAGACAACAGGCATTACTCAGCAGTCGGGGCCTCAGGAGCTGTTTCTGGGATTTTATTTGTCTTTATTCTATTTATGCCTTGGCATATCTTAAGGCTTTATGGTATTATTCCAATCCCAGGAATAATAGCTGGGATCGGTTATTTGGTCTACTCCTCTTGGGCAGACAAAAGAGGAGGCGGTCGAATTGCACATGATGCTCACCTCTATGGGGCACTCTTTGGTTTCCTATTCGCGATTATTTTGAAACCTTCTTTTTTTACAATGTTTATGGAGCGATTAATAAATGGAATGCCTTTTTAAAAAGTAAGTACTTTAGTCAAAGATGTCCTTAGCCATGACTACTACTATTTAAAAATCGTAGGACTGGGTACAGTCGAATTACTCTCTGAAAGAATGACATTGATTGCTTTGGAATAGATACAATTTTAACAAATGAAAGACCATAAAAATCCCTGGACTACCCTTACGGAGAAAACCGTTTACGATAACCCATGGATATCTGTTAGTCATCGAGATGTATTAAACCCTTCCGGAGGAAAAGGCATCTATGGCTTGGTTCATTTTAAGAACCTGGCCATTGGAATTGTTCCTTTGGACAAAGACTACAATACTTGGTTGGTGGGACAATATCGTTATACTCTAAACGCCTACAGTTGGGAAATCCCTGAAGGTGGAGGTATTCTTGGTCAACCGGCATTAGACTCCGCAAAACGAGAACTTAAAGAAGAAACGGGAATTACAGCCACCAAATGGACTAAAATATTAGACTTGCACACTTCGAATAGTGTCACCGATGAAGCCGGATTGACCTTTGTTGCGCAAGAACTTTCTTTCGGAGAGTCTGCACCTGAAGAAACCGAAGAATTGGTTATAAAAAAACTCCCCTTTTCAGAAGCAGTAGAAATGGTCATGAATGGAGAAATTACAGATGCGCTTGCAATGGTTTCTATTATGAAAACCCAGTTAATGATTGACCGTAATTTATTATGATTTTTCATTCTATATATTTCACTAACAATCAAATTACAGATTCAACAATTTTAAAGCATATTATAACCTAATTACAGTTCTTACTCCCATTTAAATTATCTTTCCCAAAAGTGACCTAGCTAATATTTTGAATTCTTAAAATCATTTCACTATCTTTAACCTGTATTTAACCCTGAGATGCTAAATGTTCTTTTCTCTTTTGCTTTTTATGATTTAGTATGAATCAAAAAGTAAAAAACATTTCCACTCGATTCGCACTACAAAATTGCCGCTTTCTTCTGTTTAATTAATTAAACTCAACAGAAGTAAATTAAAATTATTTTCACTCAATTTGTGAACTTAGGTTAAAAGTTGATCCCAATAGTGTTCTCTTTTTCTAATTAATTTAGGTGGGAATCTTTTAGATTAGAATGATAATTATAAGGAGTTAGCACACCCTTAGAGAAAACCAATATACCAAATGAACGTCGAAAAAAAAGAGTACCTGGTGACAGGTACGCCTAACAAAAAAACAGATGAAAAGATCAGGTTAAAATTACGGTTGTTATTGAATAGTTACAAGAAGTGTATTCTTGGGATTACTCCAATAAAAGACGTTCCAAGGCTTGCTTATGAATTCGAATTAGTTGGATATAAAAATCTGTTTTACATTTACAAATCTACTTCGGAACACAAAATAAAAATGTCCTATGAACATTTTTATTCCATGCACATCAATGAATTGATAACAGAAGGTTTTGAAGAAATAAAATATCCTGAGAAGGCTGTTCCAAGCGATGGCCCTCTCCTACTTTACCTGCTTGGCAAGTCCAAGAAGCGCGTGTTTTAGAACCTGTCCGGGCTATTTATAATCTTGCTCGGCGGGTTCTTGCCTTCCTCGACTCGCTGTGCTCGCTCTGAAAGACAAAAACCTCTTAGTTTCTTTCTTAAAACAAGAAATGATTAACACTACATTGGCATTCCGAGCGAGCGTAGCGAGTCGAGGAATTAGGAGCGAGTTGAGGAATCATCCTCCAGTTTAAACCCATTCTCCTTTCGTTCTCCACGTTCCGATTCCTTGACTAACTCTTTAAATTGCCGCCAATAGTTAGCTTTTGGTAATCCTGCCTTCACCGTCATTCGTTCTTTTTTAACGGGATGAATAAAGGACATAGATCGACAATGTAAATGAATGGAGCCGTCGTGATTGGAGTGCGGGTAGCCGTACTTATAATCATCCACAATTGGACAACCAGCGTGGGCCAATTGCGCCCGAATTTGATGAGAACGGCCAGTAATCGGCATCATTTTTAACAAAATATATCCATCAATCTCTCCTTGATATTTGTAATCAGTAATTGACAACTTAGCTTCTTTGGTTTTCTTACCAATTCGTTCAAAAACTTTAGATCTGTTTTTCTTGGTGTCCTTTAAAAGATAGTTTTCCAACCGACCTTCCAACAGTTGAGGTCTTTGTTTCACCACAGCAAGGTAGTTTTTCTCGATCTTTTTATTTTTAAACAAATCATTCATTCGCGTGAGCGCTTTACTGGTCCGGGCAAAAATAATAGCCCCACTTACCGGTCGATCCAATCGATGAATTACGCCAAGATATACTGCTCCCGGTTTCTTATATTTCTTTTTAATATATTCCTTCACCGTTTCCGAAAGTGGTATATCTCCAGTATCATCTCCTTGTACCAAGTAACCTGCTGGTTTATTAATTACAATTAAATGATTGTCCTCATATATAATATTGAGATCCCTTAAACTTAACTTTTTCCTTTTCTCCATGTTGTAAAACTTTTAACTGTTGGCTTTAACTATAAACTTCCCTTTTTCGTAAAGCCAACTACCATTTATAAACTACCTTTGTAACACTACAATCTTAAATTTCCCACAAAAGTATGAAATTATCTCTCGGCTTCTCCCCCTGTCCTAATGACACTTTTATTTTTGATGCCATGATCCATGGAAAAGTGGACTGTGAAGGACTGGAATTTGAGGTTTTTTTGGAAGATGTTGAGGCTTTGAATA
>CAZDTI010000329.1:0-9775 GCA_964508085.1 uncultured Saprospiraceae bacterium
GAACTCCATATCCGCCTATTTACAGGATGTCTCAAAATTGGAAAGCTATTTTGAAATCCATAAGCTAAATGTCGATCCCAAAGAAGTAAATCGCGAGCACTTAGAATCCTTCATTTTTTGGATCAACGATTTAGGATTAGCAGATCACTCTCAAGCCAGGCTAATTTCCGGTCTTAAAGCCTTTTATAAATATCTCTTAGTCGAAGATGTTATTCATGACGATCCAACAGAACTTTTAGAGGGACCGCGGTTAAGTAGAAAAATTCCAGAAGTATTAACCTATCAAGAAATACAAGCAGTACTCAGTGCCATCAATCTAAGTACTGATCATGGTGTTCGGAATCGAGCGATGCTGGAAACACTCTATGCTTGTGGTTTACGTGTTAGCGAATTGACTAACCTAAAACTCTCCAATGTATTCGCTAACATTGGTTTTATCAAAGTAACAGGAAAAGGAGATAAAGAGCGACTTGTACCGATTGGCGAAAATGCACTAAAACACATCGAACTTTACATTGAAGGCGTTCGGCGTAAGCAAATGAATATTCATCCCGACCATGAAAATGTATTGTTTTTAAATAGAAGAGGAAAAGGACTTTCCAGAGTGATGGTTTTTATGGTGGTGAAAGATGCTGTCGCTGATGCGGGTATCGACAAGAATATTAGTCCCCACACCTTTCGGCATTCGTTTGCAACGCATTTAATTGAGGGAGGCGCCGACCTGAGAGCAGTGCAGGATATGTTGGGGCATGAATCGATTACAACTACTGAAATTTATACACACCTTGATCGTGATTATCTTAGAGAAACGATTATGACTTTTCATCCGAGGAGCAAAGACTAGGATCATTAGCACTCCACTTTCCTTTTGTCCAAATTTTCATTTCATTCTGCCGAAGCGTTTCCATAAACAGCTTTCGCGAAATAGCCTTTGCACCCAAGCTTGCTAAATGCTTAGTTTGTTGTTGGCAATCAATTAGGTTGTAGCCGTGCTCTTTAAGACCTCGAACCAAAGAAATAAATCCAAATTTAGAAGCATTGCTTGCCTTAGCGAACATAGATTCGCCAAAAAATACTTTTCCCATAGCTAAACCATACAAACCACCAACTAGTCTCTCCTCTTCCCAAACTTCCACGGAATGCGCATAACCCAATTCATGTAAATTAACGTAAGCTTCCAACATGCTTTCCGTAATCCAGGTACCACCATACTGCCCTTTCCTTCGAGTTTGTTGGCAGTTTTGCATGACTGTTTCAAAATGCTGATCGTAGGTCACCTTGAATTTTTGCTGATTGAAATAGGGGCGCATGCTTTTGTGTACTTTCAGGTCCTCAGGATATAAAACAAAGCGCGGATCAGGAGACCACCACACGATGGGATCTTCTGGATTGAACCAAGGAAAAATTCCTTGTCTGTAAGCCAATAGTAATCGTTCGGGAGAAAGGTCACCACCGACTGCGAGCATACCGTTTCGGTCCGCCAATTCAGGAGGTGGAAATTGTAGATGATCGGTGGAGAGTCTGTAAATTGGCAATTGTAAGTTTATTATAAATGTAGTGGTTTCAAAAGGTAACTCCAAAAGAGTGTTATTTTTCTAACACGAGTATCACGAGTTCGTATCTGTAATACTCTGAAGGAGACGAATCTCTATTTGCCCAGAGTTACAACGCTGGGCAAAAAAGTAATGGCCTTTCCTTTCGGAAAAGCCATTGCTTAATTTTTGAGAAGTAGTTTGATTTAAGTAAGAATTACTTACTGTTTTCAATAACAGCGGAAAGCCCTCTGTCTGTCAAACCTTCTTTCATTGGTTGTAAAACATTTTTAGGAGCTGTTTTCACAGTTGCTCTCCCATTGAAGTGAACCATCATAGAACATTGTTCTGCCTGTGTTTCAGAATGCTCCAAAATTTCCATAAAGCATTTAATAACCCAGTCGAAAGTATTCACATCATCATTATAAACAACCAATTCGGCGACATCGCCAACGGTTTCCTTTTCCAACACTAATATGTCTTCCAATTCTTCAAGAGAAGGATCATAACTGTTGAGAGGATAATTTTTTGAGTTCATAAGTTATATTAAGTAGTATTTCAAAAAGAAACAAAGCGTTTAAGCATTGCTTTTTCCAGGAACGGCACTAAAATATTGCTTTTTTTTCTATTTAGCTAATTCAAGTTTGTTAAAGTAGACTTAATAGCGTCAAAATTAGGTAAATCACCGGCAGATTCTAGTACTTCTGCATATTGTACGACACCCTCCTTATCAATAACGAAGGCAGATCGTTTAGACACTCCTTTCATATCAAGCACAAAATCTTCGTATAAAGCGCCATATGCTCGTGAAACGGTCTTATTAAAATCAGAAAGTAAAGGGAAGTTATAATTTTCGGCCTCTTTGAATTTTTCTAAAGTGAAAAGGGAATCAACGGAAACGGCTAATACTTGCGCATCTACACTTTCGTAAGTGCCGATGTCGTCTCGCATCGTACATAATTCTGTAGTACAAACGCCAGTGAAAGCTAGTGGGAAAAACAAAAGAACCACGTTTTTGCCTTTATAATCTTCTAAAGATACTTCTGCCTTTTGGGTATTGCGCAGTGTAAATGTTGGGGCTTTATCTCCTTTTTTGATCATTGTATATACGTTTTATGGTTGAAAACTACAGAACGTTTAAGGTCCACGTTCTGTTCATTGGAAAGCGAATATACTGAAATTAGTTTAAGTGATCCAACACAAACCTTTTGTAACCTTCTCCGGAAGAATTGTTTGTTCTTAAGGTGCCACAATCCTCTAAAGATACCGGTTGGAAATTCAGAAGCCACTCTTCTCGATTACTATAGGAAGGGCGATAGGTTAGCCATTCCATATTGTCATCAAAAGTTTCTAAAAGAGAAAGAAGTCCTGTTCGGTTCCATTGAGAGGTGTTACAGATATCGTTCACGGTATATTGGTCGTTTTCATAGACTTCATCGGCGTTAAATTCTAGATTACTCAGAATACGCGTAAGGTTTGTTACGTCTTCGTTTTTAGGACCTAAATCTCTAGCAACTATATCACTGAGTTTATTGGAGTTGACTTCAGAAACCAAACGATCTAATAATAGTCTGGTATTCATCAAACTCGCTTCAAAGGATAGTATATAATACAATTGATATTCTTCTTCAAGGGTCAATAAAAAACCTGTAGTAATGTAAAGGTGCCCGCCTGGTAAAATGAAAGCGTTGATCTGATCACTTACCAAAACATGCACCTCCCAAATTCGACCATTACTCCATCGGTCATCTGTGGGTGATTGATGATCTACGCGCATGTGGTTGGTTGCCTGATCATACAATTTTTGAATGAACCAATATACCGAAGTATCATAAGGTGGCTGATTGGGCAGTAGCTCAAAATTCTCAAAATCGGAATTGATGGATCGTTTTATGATTTCTCCCAATGATTCTCGCTGATCTTTAGTGAAATCGCTGGGAGGAATAATTTCGATATTTTCTCGACGGCAGGAAGGAAAAAGAAGGCTCAGGAAAATGCCCATATAGAAGAGGCGCCTGAATACAGTAATTGTCATGGTTGTATTTTGTAAGATTCGTTGTTGGTTATTAGAAATAGTAACAACAAATTATAGCAAAAATCAATCCAAAAAAGTCTAGAAACCACCGTATTTACAGGAAAAAAGCTAAGCG
The DNA here is from genome assembly GCA_964508085.1 of uncultured Saprospiraceae bacterium. Classification (GTDB taxonomy): domain Bacteria; phylum Bacteroidota; class Bacteroidia; order Chitinophagales; family Saprospiraceae; genus CALGLS01. Next base: position 3,683 of record CAZDTI010000329.1, read on the forward strand.
CTTTCTAATAATTGTTTGACAATTAATCGCATTCTGGGCTCTGCTATTTTAGCTAAAGCCAATACCGATTCTAAAGTAGTCGGAACGATGCTTTCTATAGGATAACACTTATTGGAAACAACAGATAGTACAAAAACAGGAAGTTCCATATGACGAGCAACGATAACTTCGGGAACAGTAGACATCCCGACCAAGTCACCACCAATTCGATGGATATAATTATACTCAGCAGGCGTTTCTAGATTTGGTCCTTGCAAACCAACATAGACTCCTTCATGCGCAGGAATGTTATTTTCTCTTGCAATCCTTAGTGCTTTTTGATTGAGTCTTCGGTCATAAGCGTTCAGCATGTCTGGAAATCTTGGACCAAGTCTTTCATCATTCACCCCACGAAGTGGATTTTCTGCATGGAGATTGATGTGGTCCTTTACAAATACAATATCTCCAGCTTCAATATCCGCATTAGTACTGCCCGATACATTCGAAATAATCAATCGTTCGATCCCTAACATTTTTAAAACCCTTACCGGAAAGGTCACTTGCTTCATGCTATAACCTTCATAATAATGAAAGCGTCCAGCCATAGCAACGACTGCTTTACCAGATAAATGGCCAAAAATTAATTGTCCTTTATGACTTTCAACCGTGGGCTCTGGGAAGTGAGGGATATCCTTATAAGCAATGCTAAAAGAAATATCGATTTCCTCAACAAGACCACCTAAACCAGTACCTAAAATAATCCCGAATTGAGGTTGAAAATCCGTTTGAGATTGGATATAATTGAGCGCTTCCTGAATTTGTTCGTATAAGAGCAAGACAAATAATATTTAAAGCTTGGCCGTTAGCTCTGCGACCTTTGCGTGGGTTAAAAATACAAATGGGAAGCCTAAAGGCCTGCAAAATTTTGGATGAAATTTAATCAACGATCATAGTATCCCGATCCAATTCTTGTTGGATGATGCTTTTTGGAAGGGCTCTGAACTCATATTGCTGTGTTCTCAACTTTGGTGTAAAACCAGCCTCTCGAATAGCCTCCTGAATACCATTGGCAGTAAAACGATACGATGCACCCGCTGCCGAAACGACATTCTCCTCAATCATAATACTACCAAAATCATTAGCACCAGAATGTAGGCAAAGTTGAGCAACTTGCTTCCCAACCGTCAACCAGGAAGCCTGAATATTAGTAATATTGGGTAGCATAATTCTGCTGATTGCAATCATTCTAATGTATTCATCTCCTGTAACGGTATTTCGTGCCCGTTTTATTTTTTTAAGCAAAGTGCCTTCGTCCATAAACGGCCAGGGGATAAAGGCAATGAATCCTTTAGTGTCTTTTGACTTTTCAGATTGAACTTGTCTTAGATCTACCAAATGTTCCATTCGTTCCAAATTCGTTTCGATATGTCCGAACATCATAGTGGCGGAGGTCGTAAGATCGACTTTATGCGCAGCACGCATAACATCTAGCCATTCTTGACCACCACATTTACCTTTTGAAATCAGACGACGAACCCGATCACTTAAAATCTCTGCCCCAGCTCCGGGAAGCGAATCCAACCCGGAATCCTTAAGCGCTTGTAATACCTCGATATGAGTAGATTGTTCCAGCTTCGTAATGTGTGCAATTTCTGGTGGTCCCAAAGCATGCAGTTTCAAGTTGGGATAAAGTGATTTGAGCTCACTAAATAAATCACAGTAATACTTAAGTCCCAAGTCCGGATGATGGCCGCCTTGCAACAATAATTGTTCTCCGCCAAAGGCGAAAGTCTCTTCTATCTTTTGTTTGTACTGTTCTATTGTAGTTGTATAGACTTCCTCATGTCCTGGTCTGCGATAGAAGTTACAAAATTTACAATTGGCAATACAAACATTGGTAGTGTTGGAATTTCGGTCAATGATCCAAGTTACATTCTTACCAGGTACATGGTGTTGACGGAGCTGGTCGCCGACGTGCATGAGGGCAGCTGTACTTGCGTTCTCTAAAAGGAAGACGCCTTCCTCAGCAGTAAGAAATTCAAGTTTGAGGGCTCGTTGTAATAATTGATTGACTTGCATATCAGATTATTTTTTAAAGCAACGTCATCTATTTTGAACAATTGCTTATATGGTATTCAATAGAAAAGTAAGTCTGTATAATAGAGACAACAAAAAAGATCGGAGGGGGTTTATCTAAATCTGATTATTTAAAGCATTAATCCTCGGTTGGCTGATTAAATACAAATTCACTTTATGCAAAGATATATAAAAGGAAAACAAGCGCTTTTAGTTTCCTGCTGTAATCCTATTAAAATCAATTGCATATTAAATAAAATTACCGTACATTTGCGCTGCCTTTGATCGGAGAGAAGAGGGAACCTTAAAAGTTCCCTCTTTTTCGTTATAGGTTGTTATCGAAAAATTAGAGTATATCGAAACTTTCCGAATGACAGCTTGAGATGAAAAGCTAAATTTATTTTTTGCGTAACTATGGAATCAAAAGTCAGAAAATTACTAACAGAAAAATTTGCAGAGGAAGAATTTGCGGACTGTTTTTTAGTGGCAACTGAATTGAGCAAAAAGAACAAACTGGAGATTTTTGTGGATAGCGATTCCGGGATGACCTTTGATAAGTGCAGAAAACTTAGCCGTTATTTGGAGGAGTTTATAGATGAAGAGCAATGGCTTGGACAAAAATATACTTTAGAAGTATCCTCTCCAGGAATCACTCGACCCTTGAAGTTTGAACGGCAGTATCGAAAGAACATAGGCCGGACACTTAGCGTAAAACGTAAAGATGGAACTAAAAAGGAAGGGAAATTAAAAGAGGTTAGCGAAACAGAAATCACCATCGAAGCAAAAGTAAGAATCAAAGAAGGAAAGAAAAGCAAAACAGAAATGGTAGCTACAGTAATTCCTTTTGAAGATATAAAAGAAACGAAAGTAAAAATTACATTTTAGTACTAACTAGTTAACTAACCTAACAAAAACATTACTGACATGATGAATTTGGTAGAAACGTTTTCGGAATTTAAGTCGGGCAAAAATATTGATCGCCCTACTATGGTTCGTGTCTTGGAGGATGTGTTCCGAACGTTGATCAAAAAGAAATATGGCTCGGATGAGAATTTCGACGTTATCGTAAATACTCAAAAGGGTGACCTTGAATTGTGGAGAGTTCGAGAAATTGTACCAGATGGCGAAGTTTTAGACGACCGTGCTCAAGTATCCATCTCTGAAGCATTATCGATTGATGAAGATTATGAGATCGGAGAGGAATGTTATGAGCAATTGTTTTTGGAAGATTTTGGCCGACGATCTATTATGGCGGCTCGTCAGACTTTGATTTCCAGAATTATGGAATTAGAGAAAGATGAAATTTACAAGAAATACATCGAACGAGTTGGTGAAATTATAACTGGGGAAGTACACCAAATCCTAAAACGGGAAATTCTTGTTTTGGATGATGCTACCAACACAGAATTGGTACTGCCACGAAACGAAATGATTAAAGCGGATTACCTTCGTAAAGGAGATATGGTTCGTGGAATTATCCGTAAAGTAGAAATGAAAAACAACAATCCAGTTGTAATCGTCTCTAGAACAGATAGTACCTTCCTAGAAAAGTTGATGGAACATGAAGTGCCGGAAATAGAGGATGGTTTGATAACCATCAAGAAGATTGTAAGAATGCCAGGAGAGCGAGCAAAGGTAGCAGTGGAATCTTATGATGACCGAATCGATCCTGTTGGTGCTTGTGTCGGTATGAAAGGATCTCGAATTCATGGTATCGTTCGGGAACTAAAAAATGAAAATATTGATATAGTAAACTATACTAATAATCATTCGCTTTTCATTCAACGAGCATTGACACCTGCAACGGTAACCAGTATCAACCTCGACCTCGATAAAATGGAGGCGAAAGTATACCTCGAACCAGATCAGGTTTCTTTAGCGATTGGGAAAGGAGGAACGAATATTAAATTGGCCAGTAAGTTGACTGGGTTTGAAATCGACGTCTTTAGAAACACCGTACAAGGTGAAGTAGAAATTGATGACGTCGAGTTAGACGAGTTTGCAGACGAGATTGATGGTTGGGTTATTGATGCGTTGAAAAACATCGGTTGTGATACTGCACGATCTGTTTTGGATCTTAGTAAGGATGAATTAATTCGTCGTTCGGACCTGGAAGAAGAGACGATCGAACACATCTTATCGATCTTTAGAGCGGAGTTTGACGAAGAAGAGGAGTAAATATTCCACGAAAAGTACCGAATTCCCCCTTTTTCCTTCTTTTATAGGTAATAGCCGTAAGGAATCCGGTACTTTTCTGTTAACTTTGTATTCAAATTTTTAGGAGTGAGCAGTAAAATTCAATAAGCTGTTTTTTTAGCACACTCACTGTTTTTTAGACTTAAGTTTTTTCATGATGAGTTTTTTAATTAATCAATAAAATAATTTATCCGATGAATAAGTAACTACTTATCGTAAAACACTTTTGTCTGTCACTTTTATCGTCTTTGTTTTGAATTGAAAATAAGCAATTAGTTTCAGCAAAACAGAAAAGACAAAAATAACTATATGTCGCAACGCTTAGTTAAGGTAGCAAAAGGATTAAACGTAGGAACCACTACTATAGTGGAATACCTCGCCAAATGCGGGTTTGAAATAGACAACAAACCAACCGCAAAAGTTACGGACGAGATGTATGATGTCCTTACCAAAGAATTCCAAACTTCTGCGGATATTAAGGAAAAAGCGGATCAACTGACTATCGGGACTCGACCTAACCAAAAGGTAGAACCGGAGCCTGTCCAAAAAGTAGCTATTCCTGAACCAACTCCAACTCCACCGCCGCCGCCTGCTCCAACTCCACCGCCGCCACCTCCAGCTCCTGAACCAACTCCAGAGCCTGTTGTAGTAGTCGAAGAACCGGAACCGGTCAAAGAACCAGAACCAACTCCCGAACCTCCAGTGGTAGAAGCAAAGAAAGTAGAAGCAGAGGTGAAACCGGATGGTCCCAAAATTGGACTGACTATTAAAGGAAAGATTGACCTAAGTCCTAAGAAGCCAGCTAAAAAAGCGAAGGCAGCAGAAAAGCCTAAAGTAGAAAAGCCAGCAGAGCCAGTTGCAAAAAAAGTTAGTGAAACACCTCCACCTCAGGAGCCAAAAGCACCTGTAAAAGAGGATAATGCGCCTAAAGTAGAAAAATCAGCGGAACCAGTTGCGAAGAAAGATGAAACAATGCGAGCAGAGGCACCTCAGCTTAAAGGGTTGAAAATTCTGGGTAAAATTGATGCAGATAAACTTAAAAAGCCTAAGAAGAAAAAGAAAGCAGTGCCAGCTGATAAAGCAAAATCAGGTGATGATGCGCCTAAGAAACGGAAAAGAGCTAGAAAGAAGGTTACCCCACAACCAGTCAACAGACCAGGGGGAGACAGATCTGGAGGTAGAGGAGGAAACAGACCAGGAGGTAGACCGGGAGGCCGGCCAGGTAGTAGACATGGTAGTGGCCCTGGAAGAAGAAACGAAGTTAAAGAAGTTTCTAAAAAAGAAATTGAAGATAAGATCAAACAAACAATGGCGCGTCTTTCCGGTGGTGGAAAGAAAAAGCGTCAAAAGATAAGACGAGACAATAGAGATCGAATTCGAGAAAAAATCGAACTGGAAGAGGCAGCAAAGGAAACAGGTAAGTTACAGTTAACAGAATTCGTATCTGTATCTGAGTTGGCAAGCTTAATGGATGTATCCGTCGGAGAAGTCATCACCACTTGTATGAATCTCGGTGTGATTGTATCTATCAATCAACGACTGGATGCAGAAATCATCGAGTTGGTGGCCAGTGAATTTGATCATGAAATAGAATTCATCTCTGCTGACGAAGAAGAAGATGAAGACGAAGTCATCGAAGAGAATCCAGAAGACCTCAGACCACGTTCTCCTATCGTAACGGTAATGGGACACGTCGATCACGGTAAAACTTCTCTACTGGATTATATCCGAAAAGCAAATGTAGCGGATGGTGAAGCTGGTGGTATTACCCAGCACATCGGAGCCTATGAAGTAAGTGTAGGTGATAAACAAATCACCTTCTTGGATACACCGGGTCACGAA
>CAZDTI010000330.1:0-9771 GCA_964508085.1 uncultured Saprospiraceae bacterium
GGAGGAATTACAATTCGAGGTTATGCAAAAGCTGTGCCTTTGAAAATGCGTTTTAGAATAAAAAAGGGGATTTGTGACTAGGTATGAAAGGAAGAATTAAGAATGAGAGGGATTAATAGTGTTTTTTTTTTGAGGTTAAGTACTTTCTAGCGGTGAAAGAACTGTGACAATTTTACAGGTGTATTTTTCTTTTGGGATATTTCAACAAGATCACTACGGACAAAAAAAAGAGGAATGTTCTAAAACGAACATTCCACTGGCGGTAAAATTTACTGATGTTAGGTTTAGTGGTTAACTTAAACAAGAAAAACCAATTGGGGTTTACATTTGGGGGATTGCATCAGGTTTTACCGAAACATCACTTTCTAATATATGATGTGGGTGTTTTGGGGCAACAGAAGGCCTATCTAAAAATTAACCAATACAGATTAAAATATGAATCTGCTTCTAAGTCGATTCAAAGATAGTTCTAAATCATGAATTTCACTACATCTCAATATGTTAATTAATTGTGAATTTTGTTGATAAGTAGACGAAAAATGGGGTTTTCAGTAATATTTAGGGGTATAATTGGTCTACCAAGCACCCACTTGTAAGCGAAAAATCGCTAAACTGTAGTTTAATACAAAAACCGAGTTTCAAAATAAAAAAGGGATTTATTCGGCTAAAAGCACATTATTAAGCAAACAAAAAATAATTTTGCAATTATTAATACGAATCCGCTTAGGCAACACGTTTTGTCTGCCTATTTAAAAATTAAAACACTAATCATGAAAGCAAGGAACATCTTAGCAGTACTCGCCATTCTTTTAGCACTAGGTTTAGGTTATTCTTCCTGGTGGGGCTTTGGCCTTAAGGGCGAAACAGAAACATTAGCTAAAAACAATAGCGCACTTAAATCTGAATTAGGCGAAATGGCTGCCTTAAAAGAAGATTTAGCCGGTGAAGTAGACAGCTTACAAGCTGCATACGATTTATTGGCAGAAGAAAATTCTACTCTCCAAGGTGACTTGGAAGCTAGTAACGACAAATTGAAGCGCCGTAACTACACCATCAAATCTGTGAAAGCAGAAAACAAGCAGGCAGAGGTTCAAATGTCTGGTTTACGAGCAGAGATTCAATCTTTGTTATCCAGCAGAATTCAATTGGAAAACTCCATTAAGGATTTACAGATGGAAAACGATTCTTTACGTACCCGTACCACTGTTTTGGAATCAGATCTTGGTGTCGCTCGTGAAGACAATGCTCAGCTGGCCAACCTTAATCGTTCTATCCAGGAGGAAGTGGGTAAATTAACGTTAGCAAACTTCAAAGCTTCTGGATTCCGTGTGGAGTTAGAAAAGAAGCGTGGTTCTAAAGCTACGGCTAAGTCTCGTAGAGCAAAACGTATTCTTGCGAGCTTCGACTTAGCAAATGTACCAGAGAAATATCAGGGCGTTCGACCAATCTACCTAGTGGTAACGGATGATAAAGGAACTCCGATTAAGTTGAACAATCCAATCAACGCTACGGTAGCAGTAAACGGCCAGGAAACAAATCTACAAGCTGCGGAAATGAAAGAGGTAAATATTATAGAATCGCAACGTATTTCCTTTAAGCACACATTAGGGGAAAGATTGAAATCTGGTTTCTACAGAGTTTCTGTTTATACCGATATTGGGTTATTGGGTGCTTCTAGTTTTAGATTACGATAGAAAAGACGGATTTAAGGAGAACGATTTTACGGTAGACGGTTCCTGCGATCGCGAGAACAGTCCATCGTAAAACCGTCCACCCTCCACCGTTTATACATAATCCTTTTGGTGAATGGCAATTATTTTTATAATATTGCCATTCACCATTTTTTTTGCCTCTATGAAACGAATTCTATTTTTCTGTTCTCTTTGCTTTATTTTTACTGCTTGTGTTAGCAAAAAGAAACATCTGGCAGAGGTGCAACTTTTGAAACGGCATAGCCAGGACACCTTATCAACAGTTAGTAATAACCTAAAGCGTCAAATTCGATATGCCCGGGATACCGTCAGCATGTTAAGATTGGACTTAGCAGAACGTAAAGGGGAGAACAATGTCCTCAATACTTTGCGTGGGGAACTGAGTACACAAATTCAAGAATTGGAATTACAGATAGAAACACTAAGCAACAATTCCCAAAGCAGCCAGTCGTCCCTCAACAATACACTTACAAAGAAGTCAGAAGAGATTTCGGCTTTAAAACTTCAACTCAAACAAGTAGAAAAAGTAATGGATGAACGCCAGAATGCTTTTAAAAAGCTATCCGGTGATTTACTCTATGCTTTTCAGGAAATGCCCTTCGAGCAGTTTGATGCACAGACTACAGACAAAGGATTGATCGTCAGCTTCCCTAAAACCGTTTTCTTCAAAAAAGGAAACACCAATAGAATTCAGAAAAAAGGTCTTTTGGTTATGGAAACAGCGGCAGCCGTATTCAGCAAATATCCTGTAATGCAAATTGCAATAATAGGACATACCAACAATAATCCTACAGGACGTAAATCGATAAATAACAATTGGACATTAAGTGCCATGCAAGCAGCTACCATTGTACATGTTTTTGCAGATGAATATGATGTTAACACCAGCCAATTGACTGCTGCGGGAAAAGGGGAATTTGAGCCCAAAGCCTCTAACGAAACAGCAGAAGGTAAGAAACTTAATGATCGAATTGAATGGATCATTAGTCAAAGGGATTCGGATATGGAGAGAGGGATTCGGAAGGTGTTGAAATAAAACTATTAAACTTCCCATTGATGCACCTTATAAAGGGGTTCAGCCTCGACTCTTTTCAACTGCAAGTGCAACCTCAACCGCAACTTCAATTCGCTTAATACGCGAGCGATCGCAGTGAACGTTTTATTGGCGACATCCTTACGAAAAAACGAATGCTCGCTCAGTTCCTACGAATACTCACCCACTGTTTATTCTTAGGCTACTCTCGATTATATTTGAAAGACAAAGCAGGCATGACCTGAGTTATTTTTCAAAATAAATTCGAGACCTATGAAAAAGTCCATTTTAATTTTCGGCAATATTCTTTTTCTTTTATTAGCAAGTTCTACCCTTTCCATTGCTCAGGATGCGATTGAAACAGAAGTTTTCTATGCTTATGAAAGGGTGAATTATGAATGTAGGATTCCAATTGTAAAACCATTGCCTTTACCTGACAATGCTAAAGGGACAACAGAATCAGTCGAACGGAGAAGCTTGGTTAAAGGCTTGCGATTAATGGAACTGGAAACGTTGTTAGGTAATATGCCGACTGATCTTAGCAAGGCAATCCAAAATGAAATACCTGCTCTTTCTAAGAAATTGGATTATCGATATTCCCTCCCATTTACAAAAATCAAAATCAAAATCTCCTTTGACAAGTCCGGTAATGTAGACCGGGTCAATGTAGATGGTGACAAACTGGATGAGCATTTAATTAAGGCATTGGAAGATGCTTTATTCGAATGGAAATTTCCCAACAAGCAAGCATCGGAAAGTCTTAAAGTCGGTCTTGAGCTTTTACTTAGTCCTATTGTTTGATGATAAAAATACTATGACTCCTTGCACTCTGTTTTGCCTTGAAGTTATATTATTTATGACTTTGGGGCGGACGGAGACCAAGGGAACCTTATTTCGTTTGTAAAAACCAGCAAAAAGCACCTAACGATAAAAGCCCTGAAAACCACATTAAGGCAGAAGTCACCATTGCGGCTCCAATCAATCCATACTTAGGTATCATGATGTAACTACCAACCAAATTCAGGATTAAGACGATTCCTGAAAAAACAGCGTTAATTTTTGGCCAACCGATGGCAGATAATATATTACCTAATGGAATCCTAAATAACAATCCACCTACAACTCCTCCAGCGAAGATCACCATTAATTCTGGCACCTGCTGATAGTCCTTTCCGAAAAGCGAAAGAAGGGATTCTCCAAAAAAATAAAAGAAGGCAAATAGTAGCATACTAATTCCAGAGAATATTTTCAGATAATTTAGATAATAACTTTTCAAGTAAGGCTTATTTGTTTCTGAAGCTCTGGCCAATTTCACAAAATCTGTTGTAATAATGGCTACTGGAATAATCAATAGGCTAAAAGGAATAATAGTCGCAGCTTTATATTGGGCAATCAAAGGTTCAGAAGCGTCTAGCATATTACCTAATAACAATATATCTACAGCAAATAACAATTGCGCAAAAACACCTCCAATACTTACGGACAAACCATAAGAAATATACTTTTTGAAATCGGGTAAAGTATCACTGCTACTTTCAGTTTTCTGGAATAAGTTCAGTTTAAACATAAAAAAGAGCCCCACTAAAAAAGGGATGGATACTAAACTGATGACATAACCTGGCCCTTGAAAGAGAAAAGCCATAGTTATATTTCCAAGCATCAACAGGACATTATTAATGTTCTCAATTTTTGCAAAAAGCCGGTTCAGGCGAAGCAGGCGACAATAGGCTACTACGAATTGAAAAAGCAATAAGCCTATCAATTGAAAGCTTAGTAAAGAGAGATAAAAAATGGCTCCTGGTACATTCTTAGCTATCCATGGTGCCAAAATCAACAATAAAGCCACAAGTATTCCTGAGAACTGAAGCCCTTTCCATAAAGTTTGTTGCAGTAGAAATTTCTTCTGTGATTGACTCTCACTCAAGGCTCCATATCTGACGAGACCTTGATGTATTCCTCCGCCCATAAATGGCATTAGAAAACCTAATATGGTTACAGCGTAAACAAAGTTACCATACTCTGTTTGAGGCAATAAATTAATGACGACAATAGCTGTTACAAAGTTGGCGACTTTGGAAAAGAAGAAAGAAAAAAGGACATGAGCCCCTTTTCTACTCAGGAAAGATGATATGAATTCTTTTATGGACAATATTTATCTTAAGTATTAAAGGCCTCTAAGTAAGTGCTCAAAAAAAAATCAAACCTCCAGCTTATACCGCTCAACAGCTCCCAACAATGTAAGTACCATGGATCGCTCTACCGGATTGCCACTCTCAAACAATATTTTTACATCCTTTGACAACTCCTGATCTTCAGCAATCAAATGTTTCCGTTTTTCATACTCTGCCCTAAAGAAACGTTCTATTTCCGGGTATTGTTTATTCCAGAGGGCATAGGGCGTCATAGTCAAAAGATGCGCTGTACCAGTGTAGCGGCGGTAGAGTTGTTCAAGCTTCAGCGTATATAAACTTAGTTTTGTTTTCCAATGTGCCGTTGGCTTCATCCGTGTACGTTCCCAAGTGAAATTTGTAACCTCAGGATGGAACTCATTGATCCAATTAAGATACATCCGTTGAAAATATTTCATCTTTGGCGGAATGGAAAAAAGCAATTTAATCAGCTCCGCATCCATGAAGGGTGTACTGTGGTAGCCATAGGGTGCGCAGATGTAAGTTCCGGAAATGCTGAGGTTAAACATACGATTGTAAAGGGCATAGCTTTCTTCATTCCTGTAGTTTTTCGCGAAAGCCTTCATCTCTGTTTCAATCTTCGGAAATAATTTATTAGAAATTAGCTTTCCCGATACGTTAGGTGCTAAGTTCTTTGGAGCAGTAAGACAACTTCCAAAAACGCCATCACCAATCATTCCTGTATGGATAAGACCCGTATTTGTAAAATCCATTTGCTTTAGCCCCCAAGCGAAATGTGCGGAGCTGGTATAAAAACACAAGGCATCGTAGGCTTCTAAATTATCTTCCAGATCAAATAAATGTTTCGCTTCGTCTAGTGCAAAAAATTGCAAATCCTCCCCCATCGATTCAGCGATTCCCCTTGCTATTTGCTCATCGTAATAGTTTGACTGGCTAAAACAAAAAGGCTTTATTTTATATCCCATTTTATGCGCCAGCATGATCGTCATTCGGCTATCTAAACCACCACTTAAAGTTCCAATGGATTGATAGTTGTATTCCTTGTCCTTATCCATTTCCTGACGAAGCGCGCGGAGAAAGTGTTCATTAATTTCACGAAGAAGAGTCGGTTCCGATTTATTCGTAAAAATAATATCGTTGTAATCAATGTATTGGTGAACTTGTAACTGATCGGATACGAAGGTCAAAGACTCTCCAGCCAACAAACGATGCACCTGATCCATATAGGTTTGATTACCAGCCATTGCTCCATAGGTCAACATATTGTACGCGGCAAAACGATTCAACTTTTGAGGCTCTCCTTTTTCATTAAAGTAATCTGTACATTGAATCAATGAAGGAACGACAACCAAAGTATTTCCCGACTGACCGTAGTAAATTCGCCTAGTTCCAACATCGTTGTTAAAAACAAGCAGTCTTTCCGTTTTTTTCTCGAAGACAAAGCCGCTGAAATCTCCTTTTAAATGTACTGGAAGATTAGCTTTGTATTTTTGATATAGGTTTAGAAATAGATCGGACCATAAGGAAATACCGAAACTATTTTTCAACTCCCGCAGATTTAAAACAGGACCATCAATTCCGTAAATGTATTGTTCATTTTCTATGAACAATTTATCATTTTGAAATTTAGCGTTGGTATTATGAAAAAAATTGTATTGCGCTGATGCGGTCAGACAAGAGATCTGCTTCTGACACTTAATGGCTGGCATTGCACTATTAATCGAATGTTTTATAATTGTAAAACCTATAGCCATTTAAGATGCTCTCTTTTCGTCATTTATAATCCGCTGATAAATATTTTTAAAGCGTTCCCCTACTTCTTCATAACTGAAGCGAGCTACTGCCTGCTCTCTAATTTTCACCCGTTCATAATTATCTATTTCATCCAGCATTTTATTCATTTTTTCCAATAATGCTTCTTCGTCTTTTGCTGCTACTAACCGTCCACTAGCTTCATCAACCATTTCAGAAATGCCTCCTACATCAGTTGCCAAAACCGGAAGCCCGGAGGCCTGCGCTTCTATGATCACACAAGGTAAATTTTCAAAATTACTAAACAAGACAAAAAGATCATGGACCTGCATTTCTCGGGCAACTTCAGTATGTGGAATTTCGCCTTTAAGATTAACGACTTTTTCCAAATCCAATTGTTGAATGGTTAGCTGATGTTCCTTGACATAACCGTTCCCTACAATCGTCAAACTAAAATCAGAACGTAATTCGGATAACTTTTTCACCACACGCAACAATCCACTTACATTTTTATGGACATCATATAGAGTGGAGATATGTAGCATTTTTTTGAGCGATTTATCTATTCTCTCTTCAACACCAAAAAGTTTGGTATCTACCACATTTGGAACCACTTCATAAGGCCCTGACAACCCAAAACTCTGCATGGCCTTTTTCAAATCATGAGAAACGGGGCAAAGCAAACTAGCTCCTTTACCTATTTTCTTAATCATGTATTTCTGATAAGGCGTAAACCAAACCGGATTAATGGGTAAAAAAGCGGTCCAGTGTTCCGTTAGTATATAAGCTATTCCATATTTCTTTTTCAGTTCCAAAGCAAAAACACCAGCCTTGTAAATCACATTAAGGTGAACCAAATCTATATGTTTCATTTCCTTCAAAATGGCTTCATACCCTAAGCGATGTGCTTTCAGATAGTTCTGATATTTTGAAAACACAGAGAACCGAGAGGACTTCGGAAAATAGACCCGCACCTCGAATAAATTCTTATGTTCTCTGGTTTCTACCTCAAAATTTTTTATTCCTTTTTCCGCCAATACATAAAGCACTCCTACCCGGCAATGCAGCGAAACAGCTTCGGCATGTCTTTGTACAAAATCACCATTCTGCAAATAGCGGCGATTAGGGTACCAAGAAGGAAGGAAGAGTATGTTCAACATGGTGCAAATCTACGAATTAACAAACGCTTCGCTGTTTATTTAAGGGTAGATGAGGCTCGGAAATGGTAGATGAGGGCTGATAAGGGCTCCCTTTAACGTGAAGTCTCGCGAAACAAGGAATCCCTTATCTACCCTCATCCTCCCTCATCTACCTTTATCCACCCTTTTTACGCTAGTAAAACGAATACTCAACCCTTCCTTACGGATAATAGCTGAGCTGCTAAGCTTAGTCAAGACGGCTGTGAATCAGCCATAAAAGCCCTCATCTTGTCATCGAAAGCAGAAAGAAATAACAATTATAGCATCTGCAAAACTTGATTTTTAACTCAATAAAAATATTGCATCATGAAAAACGCAAAAAGAATTTTCAGCCTACTGACATTATTCGCTTTATTACTAAGTACTATTTCTCTACAGGCCAATACGCCAAACCACTATATGGAAGGTGCCCAACTTCGAGTAACTGCAAAGTCCGGATTGAAATTGCGCGAGGAGCCGAGCTTGAACTCACGGGTGTTTACGACGATGGACTGGGGAGATGAAGTGATTATCCTTAACACCATGAATTTTGAACGCAGCCAAACTATAGAATTAGTAGAAGGTAATTGGGTTTACGTTTCTTACAACGGTTTCAAAGGATTTACTTTTGATGGTTTCCTTTCTGACCTTCCGCTTCCTGAAAGTAACTTCGACTTATTTGAATTGATTGATCTGACTTACGATGTAGTAGAGCAAAGAGACAGTATTTTGTCTGAAGAAGGAAGTGAGCAGAAAGTACGCATCTATGCAAATGGTTTTGAGTTGCGCAACTTCTACGGAGAAGGAGGTTCTTTCACCGAGTTGGTGTTGCCGCAGACGCGATTGAGTGAAGCTTACATGCTTTGTCAGAATACCATCCCTGGCTTTCACGACTTCATGAAAAACATCCGAGTAAAAAGAGATAGCGATCGCCACATTGTAGAATACTATAGCGATGATGAATATAAGGAGATTAAGATCCGAGAAGAAGGAGATGGCGTTGTCGTTAGTTTGTTTTCAGGTTGTTAAAATCTGATGTTGAAATAACACCATAATTAGATTTCGTTTTATAGAAGAGTGCTCAGTCGATTTTTCGGCTGGGCGTTTTTTTTTGAGATCTCAGTGGCTATCAGGGTGAATGTATAACTGCTTCCTCGGAGCTCTGAGGAGTCTCTTCTTAGTTGTACCACAGAGATAAAAACAAAAAAACAAAACCGGAAATTGACCTTTGTCAACTTCCGGTATTTGTCATAAATTACTCAGTATAGTTTTTTTAAGTTTCTATTTTGACCACGTCCAAATGTTCAAAAACGAAGAACTATGTTGAGTAGTAACCATTTAAACTTTTTCTTTTTAGTTTGGGATTAATAACTTTTTTAATAATCAATTGTTTCTTGTTTGTTTGATAATACAAATATAGAGCAGTTGGACTCGCTGAGCTAACGCAAAAAGGGCGTTTTTAGGCTATTCAATTAGCGACAAAAAACTATAAATAACTGAATATCAACATCTTAATAGATTTTTTTTTGTTATATCCAGCTACTAAAAAAAACTTAATCAATGCAATATCAATATACTATAAATGGGATGACCTGCCGGGGCTGCGAAGCTAAAGTAAAGAAAACGTTGGAGGCCGTTCCTGCAGTTGAATCTGTTGACATTATTTCTTTCGAAGAGAATTTGGCGCGAATAACGGCTCGGGAAAAACCTGACCTAGTCACCTTGCAAGGCACGCTTAATTCTGTTGGCAATTATACCATCCAAAGTACAGGACTCAGCAATCAGCTTTCGCAAAACAGTGATACTCTTGAAAATAGTAATACTCTTGTTACAGAAAATATAAAAGCGCCCTCTTTATTAAAATCATTGTACCCCTTACTTCTTGTTTTTACTTTTCTAATTGGTGCGGTGCTTTTACGGCAAGTATTCCTTGGCCAATGGAATGG
>CAZDTI010000331.1:0-9682 GCA_964508085.1 uncultured Saprospiraceae bacterium
AAGTGATCATTGGTGCTGTAGTAGCTGCGATACTGCTTCATGGTACAGTCCAGGTAGCGGATCAAGTAGCGGATCTTCTATTGATCCTAATTATAAAGGAGGGCGTATATGGGTGTACTGAAGAGATCGAATAAAAGTAGTCTTTTTGTACAGCAGGCAAAAGCCTCCTGTAATTCCCTTTCGTAATTAAATTGTTATAAGATATTTTTTCGCGAAAAATAGACGGAATCCTCAGACGTCAAAAACTGCTTGAGGAATTTTAGAATCTAAATTATAACTCATGTTAAACAACATTCTAAGTATGGAAGGAGTAGCTGTACTCGATAAAAAACAGCAGATGTCAATTAATGGTGGTTCATGCGCCTATTATAATGGTGTAACAGGTAGTGTAAATTATAACCTCTCTCCTGGAGAAGCACAAGGGAGTCTCTCTAATGCAAGTGATCATTGGTGCTGTAGTAGCTGCGATACTGCTTCATGGTACAGTCCAGGTTCAGGTAGCGGATGTTCTGGTGGTTATCAAGCTAGTAACTATCATGGGGGCGGTATATGGACTTATAAGGCTTGCGAACATATCGAATAATGGCCATCTATTTATACAGCAGGCAGAAGCCTGTTGTATTTCATTCTGTTAATGCATCATTTATACCCATACCAAAAGCTCTTATTTATTGAGATATAAAAATTTTCCTTTCTACAAACAGATTGATCAGAAAGACTGCGGTCCCACCTGTTTAAAAATCATTGCTAAGTTCTACGGCAAAAACATTTCTGTTTCAATGCTTAGAGATTTTAGTGAAACCATTAGAACGGGTAGTTCCTTGTTGGGTTTAAGTGATGCTTCTGAGAAAATAGGATTTAGAAGTTTAGGGGTTAAGCTGACTTTAAAGGCACTTAAAGAAGCGCCGCTTCCATGTGTATTGCATTGGAATAAGAACCATTACGCGGTTTTATATAAAATTAAAAGAGGCAAGTTTTATGTTTCTGATCCCGCTCACGGATTATTGAAATACAAAGAGGACGAATTTTTAAAACACTGGATAGGAAACAATGCTAAAGAAGATACACTGGAGGGCATCGCTTTACTTTTAGAGCCGACGCCAAATTTCTATCAGTCAGATTTTGACAAAGAGAAATCAGGTTTTGGTTTTAGTTTTCTATCAAGTTATGTGTTTAAATACAAGGAATATATTTGGCAACTAATACTAGGCTTGCTTGCCGCAAGTTTATTGCAACTTATTTTTCCCTTCTTAACACAAAGCGTTGTCGATGTAGGTATTGCGAATCAGGATATTCATTTTGTAAATCTGATTCTTTTTGCACAGATGGCTCTGTTTATCGGTAGGACGGCAATCGAGGTAATTAGAAGTTGGATTTTACTGCACTTGAGCGCACGGATTAATATATCGTTGATCTCCGATTTTTTTATAAAGCTTATGAATTTACCCATCGCATTTTTCGATACGCGAATGACTGGAGATTTATTGCAACGGATCAACGACCACAAGAGGATAGAACGGATCATGACCACCTCGTCGTTGAGCGTTTTATTTTCGATGGCCAATCTTGTGATATTCAGTATCGTGCTGATCTATTATAGTCTAATGCTATTCGGTGTTTTTCTACTAGGTAGTTTCCTGTATTTTTTATGGATTATTCTTTTTCTAAAGAAGCGTAGGGATTTGGACTATAAACGATTTTCGGAAGTTAGTCAAGAACAAAGTAAAGTCATCGAGCTCATTAATGGAATGCAGGAAATCAAACTGCACAACGCCGAAAAGCAAAAGCGATGGGGCTGGGAGTTTGTACAAGCGCGGTTATTTAAAGTGTCAATAGAAGGCTTGGCCTTGGAACAGTATCAGCGTGTAGGTTCTTCTTTTATAAACGAAGTGAAAAATATACTCATAACGGTGCTGTCCGCTAAATTAGTAATCAACGGTGAAATCACCCTTGGAATGATGCTGGCGGTTAGCTACATCGTTGGTCAACTTAACTCACCAATTGCGCAACTTATTAATTTCATAAGAGAGGTACAAGATGCCAAGATATCATTGGAACGACTTTCAGAAATACACAATAAAGAAGACGAAGAAGAATCCTCTGCTGAAAAGATAAATGAAATACCCTTGGGCGCTGATATTGATTTATCAAAAGTCTCTTTTAAATATACGGGTTCTGATCAACTGGTATTAAAAGATTTGGATTTAGTGATTCCGTCAAATAAAATAACCGCCATTGTTGGGGTAAGCGGAAGTGGTAAGACCACCCTAATGAAATTACTTTTAAAATTCTATGAACCGATTGATGGGAATATAAAAATAGGGCGCTACGACTTAAAAAATATTTCTCAAAAGACATGGAGAAATGACTTTGGGGTCGTCATGCAAGAAGGCTACATTTTTAATGACACGATAGCAAATAACATTGCTGTGGGTGAGGACTATGTAGATAAACAGAAACTCAGTCATGCCGTAGATGTGGCAAATATAAAAGAGTTCATTGAGGATTTGCCATTGTCTTATAATACCAAAATCGGTATGGAAGGAGTGGGGGTCAGTACCGGTCAAAAACAACGTTTGCTAATCGCGCGAGCTGTTTACAAAAATCCGAGCTTCTTGTTTTTTGATGAAGCAACAAGTGCATTAGATGCGAATAATGAAAAAGTGATTATGAAAAAGCTGAATAGTTTTTTAGACAACAAAACAGCAGTGGTCATTGCCCATCGATTAAGTACCGTAAAAAATGCGCATCAGATAGTCGTTTTGGATAAAGGGAAGATCGTTGAAGTAGGCACACACATAGGATTAGTAGAAGAAAAGGGACACTACTTCAGGCTGGTTAAAAATCAATTAGAATTAGGAAATTAAATGTCAAGTAATAGTTTAGATAGCATCGAATTAAGAAGCGAGGAAGTACAAGAAATCCTCACTGCAGTCCCCCACTGGATGATCCGTTGGGGCAGTGCGCTGTGTTTAATACTAATTCTAATGTTAATGGCTATTTCATGGTTTGTGAAATATCCCGACATCATTTTATCAGAAGTCACCATTACAACTCAGGTTCCACCGCAAAAGGAGTTTGCTAAAATGACTGGAAAGCTAGAAGCTGTTTTAGTTGAGGACAATCAGTTCATTCAAGCAAATCAGCCAATGGCTATTATAGAAAATACGGCTGATCATGAAGATGTATTTAAATTAAAATCAATAGTGGATAGCATCAAAGTGAACAATGAGTCTTTTGACTTTCCTTTTGATGATTTGCCCTTGTTGACTTTGGGAGATATCGAATCTCAATTTGCTTTATTTGAGAATAGTCACATACAATATCAATTGAATAAAAAACTTCGACCATTTACGAATGAGGCAATTGCCAGCAAATATTCCATCTCCGAATTAAGAAGACGCCTTAGAAATTTACGGCATCAAAAAAAGATGAATAAAAAGGAATTGTCACTCATAGAGAAAGACCTCAAACGCTACAAATCCTTATTTGATAATGGTGTTATCTCGGCTCAAGAATACGAAAACAAACAATTAGACTATGCTCAAGCAGAACGAAATTATCAAACCTTTGAAACTTCTATTTCACAATTACGCGAAACGTTGAGCGGTGCACGTAAAACTTCAAAAGGAATTGAAATCAATCGAGTAAAAGAAGAAATGATATTACTCAAAACAGTTATTCAATCATTTAATCAACTTAAAGAGGCAATCAAAAATTGGGAAAATCTATATGTTTTGCAGTCTAATATCGACGGCAAAGTATCCTTTTTAAATTTTTGGAATCGCAATCAAAATGTAACTCAGGGAGATTTGGTTTTTATCATTATTCCAAGGGAGAATTCATCTTATGTAGCAAAGTTAAAAACACCGGCACAAAATTCTGGAAAGATTAAAAAGGGCCAAAAAGTGAATATCAAACTGGCCAATTATCCCGATACTGAATTCGGTGTATTAAATGGATCTATAAAAAATATATCCCTAATTGCTGACAAGGAGGGGTTCTATTATCTAGATGTAGATCTGCCGGATAAGCTCATTACATCCTATAAAAAAGAAATTAAATTTAAACAGGAGATGAAAGGCTCAGCTGAGATCATTACGGAAGATCTGAGATTAATAGAACGATTCTTTTATCAACTCAGAGAAGTGTTTCAGCGATAAGCAGGAAATGAATTTGTATTGTTATATAATTTATATTGAGTACCTGCTTGCTATTTATTTCTAAGTACATGACAAACTATAGATTTGAAAAAATGAAAGCACAGAAGCCGCTCAAGCGCTTCATATTTGAAAAATAAAACTTAATTATTTACAACAAATTTTTTATTAATTATTTAAACAAAAAATCATGAAATATTTATTAATTACCCTATTAATCGGGTTTAACTCCTTTGTTTGTTTCGGACAGTTTAATAAAAACTACTCCTTTTCCCTTAACTCCTATACGGACGCGACAACTATAAAAGCCACAGAATTGGTTAATGACGGGGAAATAATGACGGTAGGATATGCACGAGAAGAAGGAGCGGAAGAAGATGTCAATGACATTGTTATCGTAAAAACAAGACAGGAAGATGGCAAGGTACTCTGGGCAAGAACGTATGGATTAAATGGTCTCGATGAAAAGGGTTTTAGCCTCACTGTTTCCTATGATCAAAACCATGTTATTGTCTGTGGTTCTGCTCAAAATAGAACCTTCAAAAACGATTGGAATGCATTGGTTATGAAAATCAATATAAGTACTGGGGATGTGCTGTGGTCTTCTCAAGTAGGTGAAATTGATGAAAATGAAGAATTTCGCATGATCGAACGGATTCATTCAGATGAGGATGCTGTAGGAGTTGTTTCATCAAGCTATATGTTGGCGGGTTCTACTTCTATAAACCGTTTTGATCTACCAAGTGTTCTTTATGCAGCCAGTGTTAATGACAATAATGGCGATGTAGAGTGGGCTAACTATTACGCAGATCCAAACACAGTAGGCCAGATAAATGACTTTGCATTTAGCATGGTTAAAAGTGACTTCACTGATGAATTTGTTATCGCAGGGACGCGTGAAACCGAAGGTACATCTCGCGTATTTACTTTCAGAATTAATCCATATAATGGAAACCCAGGATATTGGTACACAGTCATGCAGGTAGGCGACCTGAATCAATATGGAGGAGCCATCTGCAATGCCATCTGGGAAGGTAATTCAACAATTGGTTTTGCCTTAGTTTGTACTTCTGTAAATCCAGAAGTAGAAGGCGATGTTAACGAAGCTATCACCGTGTTGATCTTAGATCAAAAAGGGAAATCTATGTATGGAGGTTTATACTGGGAACGTAGTTATACCGGTAACCGCGGATTGTCCATCTATCAAAGCGCTATAGATAATAGGCAAAATACCTTGGATGTATACACCAATACTTTTATTGAGGCATACGAACCTGGCTTTATGAATGTTGATATTTCAGGCCCCGTAAACTACTTTTATAAGTACGAAGATTCTGAGCAATTCGATGATAGGCTGCCAACATCTATGGTGCAAAATCAATACGGATATACTGCAAAAGTCTTAAATACTAATCAGGAAGGTTCTCGCTTTCAATTGGCACAATTAGATCGGGAGGGGAAAACAGATTGTATGAGGGAGGAAAGTATGCTTTATCAGCACATTGTATCCAACGAGGAATTAATAGCCTATGAAAAAACAGTATCCGGTAGATCTAGCGAGCGTACTATCCTAGCGAATTATTTTAATACGGGAGCTCGTGGATGCCAAAGCGAAAAATCAGCTCGTTTTAATTCAGCACAAAAAATTAGTGAAACGAATTCTTCATCAAGGATTAGGGTATACCCAAACCCGGCAAGTGATGTGGTTAAAGTAAGTGTTGAAGGAGAAAGTATAGAGAATGGGAATGTAACCTTAATGAATACTATTGGCAAGGTACTTTTAGAAAAACGTCTTTCGCTTGATCATAGCACTGTAGCATTCGATATGGTTGATCTTCCATCAGGTATCTATTTCATACAGTTCACCAATGCTTTAGGTAATACTGAGGTAAAGAAGGTGATTAAGCAATAAGTGATTTCAGTAAGAAAGCTAATTCATCGTTAAATTGCAAGAGTAGTGGGGTCATCTCATAAGCGAGATGGCCTCATTTTTTTCAGAATATATTCATCAACTAAAAATTATTTTTTTCGATTATTAACTTTATAGCGGCCTTAAGTATTGCATCCTCTAAGCCCATAACCGACCTCTACATCTGGCTCCACTCCATGCCCATCATACAAACTCCCATCTGGTTGATAAGAAAACATCTGAGAAAGCCTCACTAGGATTTCTGAGTTTGGTAAATACTTCCCTCTAGAGAAACCACTCCTTTCTCCTATTTTATTCCTAATTTAATTATAAGACTTTTGTTTTATTTTTGGATAACGAATTAGTTGATTTTTTAAATTGTATCAATAAACTTAACATTTAAAGGATCAAAAAGAATACGACCTTCCATTTTCCATTTTCAAAAAAAACAGCTCACCATTTTATTGATGAACTGTTTTTTAAACCCTTAAATTATCTCTATAAAACCCAAAACTAGTGAACGACCAATGACTGGGTTTGATCTTTATATCGTATAAAATAAATCCCACCTTGTAAATTAGAAATATTAACCATGATTTGGCCTTCATTAGATTTATTCATATTGATTCCCCTTGTAATGAGTTTCCCTTGAGCATCGTAAATGGACAGCTCGTTCTCATCAATATTTTTACTTGTAATTATGAACTGAGTATTCGCAGGATTTGGAAATATAGATATTTGGTTCTCTTCTGTAAGTGCAATTTTTACTATAGAAGAATATTCAAAAGCACCATCAATATCAACTTGCATGAGACGATAGTAAGAAGTTCTTTCAAAAGGCTTTCTATCGATCGTAGCATAAGATGATACCACTGCAGAGGTTCCTTGGCCACTAATTTTTTCAATGGTCTCCCAGGATTTACCATCTTTGGATCGCATTACTTCAAAGTAGTCATTGTTCGTTTCCGAGAGTGTTTCCCATTTCAACTGAACTTGATTTCGGTCGTCAAGTAAAGCAGAGAAGTAAGAAAGTTCAATAGGTAAAGGAGAGGCATTGTCACCTATTGCGAAGGGTGAAAAGGTTCCGGTGTATCCTGTATATTTCAAGCTGGTAGAAGTAGAGGCTGTTGTTCCTGTCATTTTATCCCAACTTGTTCCACTATGGTGATACATGGCGGCAGTTGTGATTCCAGTTGCTTCTCCACTATTCCAAAAGAACTCAACATCTATTCCACTACCTCCATTAGCACTGGCTTTATCAATGTCCCACGATCGTTGTACACGGGGAGCACTTACAATACTTCCCGAATTCCCATTGGCATAAACTTCGTCCATTACATATATCGAAAACACATCTGTTGATCCTGTCCGGTTGGTAATAGCAACTGGGTTATACGTACTCTGACCGACAGGGAAAGTTGTAGTAGCCGAATTTGTGATTGAAATATTTAGCTTACCTGTCCCTGAAGTTTTGACATACGTTGTTGAATTGTAACCCATGAGATTGGTTATTTCAAGGTCAAAATTTTCAATATCCAAAGTTTTTCCGTTATCCAGATTTAAGTTAGTGACCGTCCAATTATCAGTTAGGGTATAAGAAGCACGATTGTCTAATACAAACGCCACGTTAGCATCTGAAAAACTGGATGGGCTACTACCTGTACCATCTGTGTTGATACCCCAGGTTGCTAGATCGTGTAGATCACCAGTAGACTGTGGAAAATATTGAGCAACTTTGTTTCTGGCGATATGGATTGTATTATTTGAAAAACCAATGGCATCCGGTTTTCCGTCATTGTCCATATCTCCGATGAATGGATTAGTATAGAATCCCATGTAGTTGGAAACATAAGTCACCGTACTAAATGACGCCCCATCTATTGTAGTCCCAGTTCCTGTATCATTGAAATTAGTTAGTGCAAGGACATAAGATCCAGCATTAAAATCACCTGTGGTAATATCAGGTTTGCCATCACCATTAAAATCTCCGATATCGATTCTCCAGGTTCGATTTGAGGTGCTAGAATTAAATCCAGTTATGGATTCTGCTGTTGAAAAATCCGCTGCGCTCATAGTTCCACTTGTGAAATTGTTTTGGAAAATATTTCCATCTTTGGTACTTTGTGTACCACTAATGATGTCGATATTACCATCCATATTAAAATCTCTACAGATTACAGAATGGCCATTGTGCGTAGTCGTTAAATCGAAAGAAGAGAAGGAAAGACTTCCGGAAGTAGTATTAAGAAATACAGTAACACCACCAGCAGTGGCGCTTCTTGAAACACAAATATCTAACTTTCCATCATTATTAAGGTCCGCAGTTTGTAAATCGATAATGTTTGATGCAGATTCCGTTACTACGGTGGCCAGGGTAATCGTAGTACCTGGTAAAGTGGAAGTGTTCTTATAAATATTTACAGTACTTCCATATCTGGCGGCGGTAATAACTTCTGGCTTTCCGTCAAAATCAAGATCAGCAATAGTAACCAACATCGAAGTGGCAACTGTAAAATCTTGTTTGGTAAGAAAGCTAATAGAACCTGATGTACTGTCATTGATGAGTATAGAAAGAGTAGTCGATCCGTTAGTCACAATTATATCTAATTTCCCATCACCATTTAGATCCTCTACGGCAATATCCCTGGGACTAGCAACTGTAGAGAAAGTAGAAGTACTGGTGAAATCAGTTAGACTCAATGAACCCGGCGTACTTTGATTTCTAAATATTTTTACCTGAGCGCCCGAGTTATTTAATTGTGCAAGGTCAGTTCGTCCGTCACCGTCAAAATCCGCAATAGCGCCATTGTGCCTGGCTGCATTCCAAGAAGCTGAATTTACGCTGGAAGGAGTTGTTGATGTGGTAAAATTAAGATCTTCAAAACTGGAAGAAGTCATGGTATTCCCTGTACCGGAGTAGGTGTAAAAAAATGCTTGTCCTGATGTTACAGAGAGCCCTGTTGTCGTATTCACCACTGTAATAGGTGCATACTGAGCTCCAGATGGCACTAATACTGTAAGGCTAGATGCGCTACCAGCAGAAATGACTGCTTTTACAACACCAAAATAAACTACATTGTTCGAGAATGTAGCATCGAAGCTGGAACCAGAAATTGTAACCTCATCTCCAACTGTTCCTGTAGTAGGAGAGAAGGTAGAAATCACAGGCTGAGAAAATAAACTTATGCTTAGAAACATAAGAAGTGTTACAAAGGTAGAATCTTTCATGTTTAAGAATTAGTTAGTTATATAATGACCTTGCTAATTCCATTTCCTTACCAATAGGTGTTGGAAAAGACTCTAACTCATTCAAAGTTGTGACTCGGATATTTACTTTATTTTTCAGTGATGAATTCACCGCCTTAGTACTTCTTTACTTAGGAAGATAGCCCTCGTATGTCTCAATCTAATTAGCATCTTTTTTCTTTTTTGCTAAAAGGAGTGACGCATGTTTAAGTTTCTACCACGGATTCATAAGTCTTTTATTGTACCCTTGCGAAAGATCATTCAGTCGAATAGCCGAGCGATGATCATTGGGAGCCATGAGGTGCCGATTGGGCCGAGGTATCGGGAGGAGTTGCGGGGGGATTTGAATAGTCGGAAGTTGTAAAAG
>CAZDTI010000332.1:0-9673 GCA_964508085.1 uncultured Saprospiraceae bacterium
AATGAAAATTGATGGGGTTCGTTTATACCACGATCAGGCACTCTTCAAAGAAGTAGGTGGAGGCATTACACCCTGGCATGCCGACCAATACTATTGGCCATTGGCTTCAGACAAAACAGTTACAGCATGGATTCCCTTGCAAGCAACACCGCTTGGAATGGGGCCTCTTGAGTTTAGTTCTGGTAGCCAGCATATCATTAAGGGGCGAGAACTTTCCATTAGTGATGAGAGTGAAAACAAAATCAAAAGCAATTTAAGGATCAATAATTTACCACATCATATTGAGGCATTTGATATAGGTGAGGTCAGCTTTCATTCTGGATGGGTTTTTCATCGGGCAGGTGCAAATGACACAGATACCGTTCGAAAGGTTATGACGGTAATCTACATGGATAAAGAAATGAAGCTAAAAGAGCCAGAAAATGATGGACAAATGAACGATTGGAAAACCTGGTGTCCTGGTGCTAAGATAGGAGCAATCATTAATTCACCGCTCAACCCCGTTTTGTACGAATGCAGGTAAAGCATTTATAATAGTATATATTAAAATGAGAGACTTTATAATAGCTGAATTATGAAAAAAGTAATCCTATTGGCTGTAATTGTTGGCTTAATTTCCTGCAAGAAGGTCAAGGAAAATTCTCAGGGTGAAAACTTTACTACGAATGTAGACCAGGTCGAAAAAGTGATTGTTGATGATAGTGAACAATTGACATTTTTTAATAATAAAAAGAAATCCATTGAGCCTATTTTAAAACAGTTCTCAACGGGTAGTGTGCAACCAAAAGGATGGATATTAGAGATGATGAACAACGATCTCGAACAGGGGATAGTAGGTGCTTTAGACGATCTGTATCCAGGTATTAAATCTGACGATTTGTATAATACTGCAAGACGAGGTGGGATGGAAGATATTCCGGAAATGGGAGGTTTGGAATTAACGGGTGCCGAATGGGAAAAATCTATCATGTGGTGGAACTCAGAAACCATTGGAAATTGGTGGGATGGATTTATAAGGCATGCCTTTATGACTGGCAATAAAAAAGCCATACAACAGTCTCATGACATTATCAACAACTTGCTGGATTCACAGGATGCAGATGGCTACATAGGTATTTACAAACCCAATCTGCGCTATCAGCATGAAGGTTCTAATGGTGAACTTTGGGCACAGACCACAGCATTTCGTGCCATGCTGGCTTATTATGAATTTACGAGAAAAGAAGAGGTGCTAGTGACTGTTGAGCGAGCCATGAAATTGACAATGCGCTCCTATAGTGATGAGGGTAAAAATCCATTTGAATTGAAAAATGAATTTGGAGGTGTTACACATGGATTAATGTTGACCGATGTATGCGAAACCTTATTTAGAATTACGGGCAATATTGATTATCAGAATTATGCCACCTATTTATATAAAGCCTTTTCAACTTATGCTATTAACCAATCCTTTAATGATTTAAGATATCCTTATTTAATGAAAAGGGATTCCCTTTTTAAAGGCCATGCCGTTCATACTTATGAGCATATCCGGACAGTGGTTAATGCCTATTACAATACAGGTTATCCAGAATTAGAAACGGCGTATAACAATATGCTGGCAAAACTAGAGCCTTGTATTTTACCAAGTGGAGCTGGCCATGGAAACGAATGGATTTCCAAATTAACAGCACATCCTTCTACTACGAGCAGCGAGTTTTGTTCCATGCTTGAATTAAGAAATTCCTATGGAAGTCTAATTCAGAAGACTGGAAATACCAAGTTTTCTGATGCTGCGGAAAAACTCACCTACAATGCTATGTTGGGCGCTAGAAATACATCTGGAACGGCCATTTGTTATGGAAAACCCGACAATTGTTATGTTTTAGACGGCAAGCACCATGACCATGATAAAAGTCAGGAAGATGTGAGATATAAATATTCTCCAACCCACTCGGAACCAGCCGTATGTTGTGTGCCTAATTACGCTAGGAATTTAACTTATTTCTTAGACCAAATGTGGATGAAAAAAGACGAAAAAAGTATCGTAGTGAATATGTATGGCCCATCAGAATTAACAACAAAAATTGGCAGCAATGAAATCATTGTTGAGCAAAAAACTAATTATCCGCTATCAGATGATATCACTTTTACTTTCAAGATGAATGCCCCTCAGCGCTTCTCGTTTTTAATAAGAAAACCTCAATGGCCCCATGAATTTGAAGGAGCAGACCAATTTGACAATTTAGTGGATGGTTATTATGTGGCATCAAAAAATTGGAAAAATGGAGATCAGATCAAGGTCACTTTCAAAAGTGAAATCGAAATTAAAAATGCAAATAACGATGAAGTTTATTTCCAACGAGGTCCACTGGTTTTTGCTTATGAAATACCACATACTGAAAAGACTATAAAGAAGTATGTCAATAGTTCGTTTACCGATTATTACTGTTTCCCAAAATCAGAGGAACATAGAAACTTCAAGATTGGAGACCATTCAGATTTTCAGTATGTAATGGATAATTCTTCAGAAGATATTTACAATAGTAAGATTCAATTACAAGGAAACGTGCTAGATTTATCGACAATGGAAGAAATTAATATTAAACTGGTCCCACTGGGAAAAACCATTTTGCGAAGAGTTACTTTTCCTAGGTCATTAACTGAACAATAGGTGATGACAGTATCTCTCTCTTGTTGAGGGAGGCTGCATATCATTATGCGTTATCCCTAAGTAAGCAGCCAATCATCTAATCAATAGCTGTAAAGGTCTAACAAAGAAGGAATATTTCCTTAATTACAGATTCCCGTTATAACCATCTTTCATGACAATTATTTCGGAAGGAAAGAATCGAGAAAATCGGAGTAATATGCCAATTATAGAATCAGATTACACGCCACTATTCCCATTTAAGAATGGGCACATTAACACGATTTACTCTTCAGTATTTCGAAAGTCAGATAACATTTCTTTTAATCGAAAAAGGATTGAAACACCCGATGACGATTTCTTAGATATTGACTTTCTGGAAGGCGGAAATAGAAAAGTTGTTATTCTCTGCCATGGCTTAGAAGGAAGTAGCTCTTCCAAGTATATCCTAGGCATAAGTGATCTTTTACATTCTAGCGGATATGACATCGCTGCAATGAATTATAGATTTTGTAGTGGTGAAATAAATAGGCAACTGAGAACTTATCATAGTGGAGAGACCGAAGATTTAAATACCGTTATTAATTATGTATTGCCAGACTATGCTGAAATTTATTTGATCGGTTTTAGCCTGGGAGGAAACATAGTGTTAAAGTATGTTGGGGATGAGCGATTCCCAATTGATCCAAAAATAAAAGCCATTGTAGGCGTTTCGGTACTGGTTGATTTATATGGAGCTGCGCTAGAATTGTCGAAGCTAAAGAACCGACTTTACACAAGACGTTTTCTAAAAACGTTAGCTAGAAAAATAAAACTAAAACACAAACAATACCCAGCCCAATTTGACATTAAGCAACTTAAACGGGTGAAAAGACTAATTGATTTTGATGAATACTTTACAAGCACCATTAATGGATTTAAAAATGCAAAAGACTATTATGCCCAGTCCAATAGTAAGCAGTTTCTTAGTAACATTAGAATTCCTACTTTAGTAATAAACTCATTAGATGATCCATTCTTGTCAAAATCGTGTTATCCCTTTACGGAGGCTTTAAATAACAAATATTTAAGTCTAATGGCTCCTAAATTTGGTGGTCATGTTGGCTTTAGCTCCTTTGACGGAAAGCATTTTTGGCATGAACAACAGATCCTCAATTTTATTAAAAATCACTAAACTAGTTTTTTTAAGGGATTGTCCTACCTCTGTGTCAATCCTCTCACAGCCCTTAATCCCTAAAGGGAAATCCGCCCGCTGACACACTTTATGAAACAGTCTCAGTTTTAAGCCTTTTTGGTCGACTTTTTGAACGTCCTTAACTTTAGGAGAAGGAAAACCGAAGGGGTGAAAATGAGTATAAGTCATTAGCCTACTAGAGGGTTCAAAGGACAGATGTTCTTCTACACGGCGTTGTACGATCGGGCTACACCCTTATTTATTCAGCATTTGATAAGGGATGGACTAGTTAACTTCATTCTTTGAAGAAAAGGAAATAGTAAACTAAAAACACCAACATTCTCAAGCGAAAAAACGTACAATTCAACCTCAGACACAAAATACTAATTGACCTAAACCATCTTTGATGAACTTTATTTTGGATCTATGGGAAAAGCTAATTAACCTAGGCATCACCAAAGATCTTCCTATCAATGAGCAAAGAAAAATTCGTTTGCTAAATCAAGTCACGGCTGGTACCTTAATAGGAGTGTGTTTACTTGTCCTACAAAATATCTTTTTATCATCTCCTTTCTTAAGTCCATTAGTCACTGCCATTTATTTGACGTTCGTTCTATATGCCAATTATCTAAAAAAACACCTCCTCGCTCGACGATTATACATTCTGATTTTTCCATTATTAGTATCCGCTGTTATCATTACCTATGGAGATGACATTCGCTTAGAGTATTCTTATCTTGTTTTTATCCTCACAACCATTATATTTTTCAATTCTAGCAACTCTAAATGGGCATTGTTTATCTACTACGGCATCCTGTATGGCAGCAGTCAGTATTATGTTTATTTCTACAAAAGTCCTTTGGAAGAGGATATTGAAGATGTAGAAAAATATGTGATTTTTGTTCTAATATCCTTAGTGATTGGACTTATTATTAATTCTTATGTACAATCCAATTTGGATTTTGAAAAGAATAATGAAGCACTCGTTAAAAAATTACAAAAGCAAAACATAGAGCTAAATGTTGCTTATGAGGAATTAGAACGGTTTTCTTTCATCGCTTCTCATGATCTCAAAAGTCCTTTGAGAAATATCATTAGTTTTTCTGGTTTACTTAAACACCGTTTAGAAAACAAAGATGAAACCAGCAAAGAGTATTTAGAATACATCATTACCGCTACAAGTCAAATGAATTATCTGATTGCTGATGTTTTAGAATATTCGAAATTCAATAGCTTAAAAGAAGTTGAACTTCATCCAATTGATTTGAATATAGTTATGGATAAAGTACTTAATCAATTGAGGAGTGAAATGCCTGATAAAAACTTTGAAGTCCATTTTAACTCCTTATCCACTTTGATGTCCAACGAATTTTTCTTGGTAACCATATTCCAAAATCTAATTGAAAATGGCATAAAGTATAATACAAGTAGCAAACCTGAAGTAACAATTTCAAGTCAAGTAGATGAGGGAAATAAAAAAATATTAATTACGGTTAGGGATAATGGAATTGGTATTGCAAAGGAATATCAAGCACAGATTTTTGAAATGTTCAAACGTCTGCACACTTATCAAACATATCCAGGTTCCGGACTCGGATTGGCTCAGTCCAAAAAAATAATAGAACAATTAGATGGTTCAATTTGGCTTGAATCAGAAGAAAATAAAGGCGCTACTTTTTACGTCCAACTACCTTACCGCCTCTAGTCGAGAGGTTTTTTTTGAGTTTACATGGTTAGCGATTGGTGGTGTTGATTGCTTTTGTTGTTTTGTGATCCGGGGGATTGGGTGTTTTGTTGGAAAGTGGTACTTTAGTGGGGGATAAGCGATATATACGTAATAGGAGGGAGGGGAGTTGTGGATGTAGAAGTATTCAGCACAACCAAGGAAAAATTAACCTTGCTTTAAAACATAATACTATAGAATTTGCATGTACAATTAAAAAAAAGTTAATTTGCAAATCATAAAAAATGAATAAACCACTCTCTTTAAATGCAAGATAGAAAACAGCAAATTCCTCCCCCTTACTCTGAAATGTTTAATGATGGTATTTCTCATCCATTGCTTTATCTATGGGATGCTTGGTCATATTTAGAAGCTGATGTTTTGCATCTATATTGTTTAGCGGTATCTCGATTGAAGGCTGACGGAACACCTCTTCAACCAATAGAACGTAATAATTTTCCATTTCACATAAGACATTTCACCTCTAAAAACGATGGGACAACTTGGAAGGATGAGGGCTGTTTTTTGAGTCCAGAATCTTGGTCGGGTAAATCTGATTGTTATACGGTTTGGAGTGGTTCAATTGAAGTATTAAATAATGGGAAAAAACTATCTGCTTTTACCGCACTCGAAAAAAATGATTCTGACCACAAGTTTATCCAAAACATTGCATTGGCAATTTCTGACGATGGTTATGCAATAGAAGATATCCTAAATATGGAACTTTCTTCTCCTCGTAGAGATTGGGAAGAGATTATTGGAAAAGGATATTATCTAGATTTGCCAGAAAAATTAGGTAGCAATAATGGAGAGAATGGTGGACCAATATTAGCATGGCGAGACCCCTTTGTTTTTATTGATAATGATGAAAAGATTAATCTGTTTTGGGGCGGCAAGGTCAGTCCTACAAAAAGTGCTTTAGTGAGAGCAGAACTAAATAAAAATGGTACATCTTATGAAAATGCTAAATTGTACCCTCCCATAACTGTTCCTGATGGAGATGAATTTACCCAGTTAGAACTCCCAAAAGTGTTGTATGATAAAGAAAGAGGTTTGTACTACCTAATTATTTCAACGTGCAATCGCTTATATGAAGGACAATCAGATGAAGAAGTTGATAAAGGAGTAAGAGTTTACAAATCCAATTCCATCGATGGGCAATGGGTAGCATTGGGAAATAAAATCCTTGGACGTGAAAAATTGTTCGGACCTACAGTACTAAAAACCGACTTTAGTAATGGCCGATTGCTATGTATAGCGCCTTATACCGATGCTGCTGATGAGCATCTAAGCCTTACATTCTCATCAGTATTTTATGTGTATCTTAATCCGTTAAAAGTTGAGTTTTTATAGCGCTAAATTAATGTTTGACGGAAAACATATGATGCGCTTTCTTTATGATCAACAAGAGGGGCATTGCCTATTCTGTAACCAACGGATTACATCACAAACAGGTTGGAACACTCACCGTTAGTTCGCAAACTCCCTGCGTCGGCGGTAAACTAATAACGATATACGACGTCCCCCCCGCGGACGTTCCACCCAAGCAAAAAGAAAAAAATGAAATCATCAATTTACATATTACTAATGCTAAACTTCATAAATCAATCAAATAGGGAAATAGAACTGAAAAATAGTGTTTGGATGTTCAACGCAGAATTCTCTACTTTTTATTCGGATAGATTTGATTTTGTTCGTTTTAATGACAAAGATGAAATTGAATATCTAAATGGGAAAGGTGAAATTTTAAGAAAAGATACTCTTGAAATTAACGCAGAAGGAATTTATAAAATAAAAGGAAATCCATTTTTTAAAGGATTGGAGTTTGTAAATTCAAAAGAAATAAGTTTAGTCTTTGAAACGGAACACACTAAAAGTGATGAATATCAAGGAATGAAAGATATGCGGTTAAACTTGACAAAACTCGTTCCTACAAAAAATGAAATTGACCAAAAAGAACTTTCAGAAATTCTTATTGATAGCGAATGGGGATTAATTCAACCAACAGGAAAAAGAGATACTTTTATCAAATTCACTAGATGGAATGAAACTCCTAAAGACGAAATTGAAAAAGCCATTAAAGACACCAACGAATACAGAAAGCATAAAAAGTATCGGCATCTAATCGAAATTGGAAATACGATAATCGCAATTCAACAAAGACTTGATGTTATATACTCCAAAGCAATAGTATCGAAAATAACAGCTAAAGAAATAATTCTTGTAAACCATTTCAATGAGTACGAAGAATACATATTGAAAAGAATAAATTGAAAGAAGCCTGTACTCTCCCGTCAGCCGCAAGCAAAAAATGGCAAAAGCAGATTTTTAAATAAAATTATCAACATCCATAAGATTTAAGGCAAATGAAATTTACAGCTACAATTGTGTTATTACTATTTTCCAACATAGCAATTAGCCAAAACATTGGAATTAGCTCTGACCAAATCTCAGTAGCAAAACTAAAAAAGGATTTGGTTATTCTTAAAGAAAGTTTAGAATCCATCCATGCTGGGCTATATACCTATACCTCAAAATCAAAAATGGACAGTTTCTTCATTCGTGTAGAAAAAGAGATTACAACTCCATTAACAAAGGTTAATTTTTATAGGCGAATGTTGCCACTAAACGAACTAATAAGAAATGGACACACTTTAATTATCCCGCCAGAATCTTGGAGTCAATATGTAGCAACAGCTGAAGTACACCTCCCATTTGATATTTTTACTGATGATGGTAAGCTATTCGTTCTTAGAAATTACACAGATAACGATGCTATAATTGAAGGTGATGAAATAATTGATATTGATGGAATGAAAGGCAAGGAGGTTTTAGACAGTCTCATAAAATCATCTAATAAAGATGGGTACAATCATACCTATCCATTAAAAATAATTAATCAAGATTTTTCTGAATATTTTGCTAACGTAATTGCAGCTAAAGACAAATACAAAGTAAAGATTAAACGAGATGATCAAGTATCTGAATATAATATTAATAGTAAGTCAATAACAGAAATCCGTGCTATAGCAAAAAGTAAATATCAATTTGAAAAACTTCCATGGTACGCAGGAACAGAAAATCCGCCATTTGAATATGAGACCTTCGATAAGATTGCATTGCTGAGTTTACCAACTTTCGATATATACAGCCTAAAAGATAATGGGATTGACTATAAGGCGTTTTTCAAAAACACTTTTCATGATGTCTACCAAAAAAACATCGAAGTACTCATCATTGATTTAAGAGGTAATGGTGGAGGTTACGCAGATATTGGATTAGAATTATTTTCCTATTTACATAGTGAACCTTTCAAGCTATTCAAGGATATTCATACTGTTACTCGTAAAATTCCCAATAAAAAATATTTTCCCGAAAGCACATTTTGGCAACGAGTGCAGATGAAGTTAGCGTTAAAAAAAGTCAATAAGTCTAAATTTATTCCTCGAACCTGGGCTGCCAAAAGAAATAATTTGACGCTTACTGTTAAAAGTCCTTCACCTCCAATCTACAATGGAAAGGTTTATGTTTTAATTGATGGCTGGGTATTCTCAGCTTCTGCTATGTTTTCGGCTTTGGTGAAAAATTATAATCGAGGAATATTTATTGGAGAAGAAACAGGAGGAAACCCTAAGATTCAAATTGGCGATTTTGAACAGATGCTAACTCTACCAAATTCTGGATTGAGAATCAGAATCCCACTTATTTATGAAGAAATGGATGTTGATTTCCCAAATCCTAACCGTGGGGTTTTACCAGACATTTACAAGAGTAATAATATTTCTCACGTAATGGCAAAAGAAGATAGTGTATTAAAATGGGTAATTTCAAAAATTAAAAACGATTTAGGAAAATAGAAAACCAGCTATTAACAATGTGTATTCGGGGTTGTAATTAATTAATATTTGATACTAAAATAGCGCACAACAATGACAAGAAAAAAATTCATAAAAAAAACAGGACTACTGGGGTCTGGCATTTTGTTATTGAACGGATGCGACCTTTTCGTATCAAAAGATGAAAAGTCAGTTGGTAGTTTAACTGGAGCTATAATCAAAAAGCCAGAAACAGACGAAGATGTTTTTGATTATGTCCAACGAGAAAAAGGAAAGTTTGATCCTACACTCTACAAGCAAATCTTAGGTGC
>CAZDTI010000333.1:0-4876 GCA_964508085.1 uncultured Saprospiraceae bacterium
TTTAGGTTTACATTATATGCAATCAAAAACCCACGTGCTCCGATGGCTGTTGCTCCTGACTTTGGATTGAACTTAGAAGGCCCATAATCTGGTTTCCATTCTGCTTTCGCTAATTTTTCCGGAAGAGCTTCATACTCCCCTGCTCGGATGGTTGCTAGATTTCGCCATGCTTTTTTAGTGGCTGCTGATTCGTACATGTAGAATGGAATTTCCAAATTCTGTCCGGCACGCGCTCCCAGCTTATGAGCATATTCTGCGGTTTCTTCCATTGTGATATTTGCAATTGGAATCAAAGGACAAACATCAGTGGCTCCCATTCGAGGATGCTCTCCTTTTTGCTTGCTCATGTCTATGACTTCACTTGCTTTTTTCATCGCCTGGTAGGCCGCTTCAATGACTGGCTCTGGCTCTCCCACAAAAGTGACTACCGTTCGGTTGGTTGCTTTTCCAGGGTCTACATCCAAAAGTTTGACACCGTCTACTGCTTCTATAACATCTGTGATTTGCTTGATAACGGAGAGGTCACGGCCTTCACTAAAATTTGGGACGCATTCTATAAGTTGCTTGTTCATTGTAATGATTTTTAATTCTTTAACGAGTTTCGTGTTTTTATACTTCCTCAACCAGATTTTCAATACCCCCTACATTACTCTTCGGTCGCTTTTGAAAAATCTTTTTGAGGAACCACGTTATTTGTCAAAGAAGGTATTTTTAAAAGAGCTATTTATTTTCGAATTGCGAATTTAGGGTTTTTATTAAGAATGGAAAACAAGTGTCTGACCAACTATCTATTTTATACTCATTACGAAGTGACTTAGGACTTCATTTGTCGGATTAATTTATCCAAATCAATTCGTGCGGGGTATCTCAAAAGATAAATGGCCTGATTGAAAATCAAGCCATTTATAATCTAAGTGAATTTTATTCTTCTTTATTCTTGAATCCATATATGATTGTCTGCATACCAGCTATTCTCCATTGCCCGTTTATTTTTTCCATGAGCCTAGTTTCTCTTTTCATGCCACGCTCGGAATCATTTTGTTCATAATTTACCCAGGCTCCAGTTCCATATAACCTTACATCAATATCATCCACTAAAGTTGGCAAAGGTGCTGGTTCAGGATGTTCTTCAATATAAGTTCTAACGAAATCATCTATATCATTCCAGCCCAAAGTTTCTGTCATGCTGTCATCTCGAAAGTCCATGTATGTTTTAGTCACATATTTTTCATGAACCCATTTTTCCTTCCAACTTTTATAATTCCGATTAAAGGCAGCTTTAGTTTCCCCATTTATGGTTTGCAGAATTGCTTCCTTTTCTTGTTCAAAGGTACCTGCTTGATTAGTTGTGTTCTCTGTTTTTTCACTCGTTAGCTCCTTACAACTAATTGAAAAAAGAAACGCAGTTAATAGAAACGTAATTACTATTTTTTGATTCATGATTTTGTGTCTTTCCTTTTTTACTTGCTGAACATAAAAGACAAAAGTAAGCCTACCTTGTCATTACCACGTTTAGCCAGCAGCTTCCAACAATTCCACAAACCGATACACATCCTCAAAAGAATTGTACATCGGCACCGCTGCCACGCGAATCACATTAGGCTCCCGCCAATCGGCCACTACCCCATTTTCCGTCAGGTAATTAAAGAGTTCCTTACCATCATCCCCAGTCAAAATTGACACTTGGCAACCTCTGTCCTCATCACCTTTCGGCGTAATAATATTAAAACTAGCCCCTCTTTGGTTTAGTTTTTCTATCAGATACCGCATGTAACCACTAAGCTTCAATCCTTTTCGCCGCAAGGCATCCATCCCCGCTTCTTCAAACATATCGAGACTGACTTTGTGAGCGGCACAACTTAAAATCGGCACATTACTCAACTGCCAACCTGCGGCACCTTTCATTGGCACAAAACCTTTTTCCATCAGGAATCGACGTTCCTCATCATGTCCCCACCAGCCTGCGAAACGCGGAAGATCCGAATTGTCCGCATGCTTTTCATGTACGAAAACACCACTTGGACCACCAGGGCCAGAATTCAAATATTTGTAAGAACACCAAGTCGCAAAATCTACATTCCAATCGTGCAATTTCAAGGGAACATTTCCTGCAGTATGGGCCAGATCAAAACCAACCATTGCTCCGGCACTATGCCCCGCTTTGGTGATGGCAGGCATATCAAAAAATTGTCCGGTATAATAATTCACTCCACTAAACATGACCAGTGCTACGGACGAACCTTCTTTTTTTATTACTTCTAAGATATCAGCCGTTCGCAAAGATTCTTCTCCCTCCCGTGGCATTACTTCTATGATGGCTTCCGCCGGATCGAAGCCATGGAAACGAGCTTGGGATTCCATGGCATATTGGTCAGAAGGGAAAGCGCCTCCTTCCATAATAATCTTAAATCGCTTTTGGGTTGGACGATAGAAGGAGACCATCAACAGATGTAAATTTGTTGTTAGGGTATTCATCACTACCACTTCATCTTTCCGCGCTCCGACTAACTTTGCAGATTGCTTTTGCAAAAAACGATGATAGTACATCCAAGGCATCTCGCCACGGAAGTGACCTTCTACAGCATGTGTTTTCCATTGCTCCAATTCTGCATCTAAAGCTGCTTTGATTCCTTTAGGTTGAAGCCCTAAAGAATTTCCGCAAAGGTATATTGAATCTTCACCATTATGTTGTGGAAAGTAGAATTGAGATCGGAAATTTCTGAGTGGATCAGCGACATCCATTTTTTTAGCAAAGGAAAGTCTATCATCATAAATGACTCCTGTACTGATTGGTTCGTATGACATGTAGTGCTTTTGTTATATTTTAATCAAATAAGTTTTCAGGGGAGATTGTGTGCTAACTTAATTGATGTGTTTTGACAACGGCAATGACGCAAACAAGCGCAACGTTGTGTATTCGTAGCGACGTTGCAGTGACGATCTTCTTTGGTCTTACTATTCAAATAATGAACCTTGCTCCGCGAAGCTTTTTGGATTCTCTAATTGTAATAATTGCCGTTTGATTTCAAGTCCGTAAAAATAGCCTTGGAGATCGCCATTCTTTGCGATTACTCTATGACAAGGTACGATGATCGCGATGGGATTGTTGCGATTCGCCAAACCAACTGCTCTTACTGCTTTTGGATTATTTATTTTCTCTGCAATGGTTGCATAATTCGTTGTTCGACCATACGGTATTTGGAGGAGCTCATTCCATACAGACTGATTGAATTCTGTGTTTCCACTCCAGTCTAAAGAGAGGTCGAAGTTTTCGCGTTTTCCTTCGAAGTATTCTGCCAGTTGGTCGGCACAGTCCCAGAGCACTTTTGGTACATCTGTAGAATCCTGACCTTCTTTGTCTACTTTTTTAACAGAAGAGATTCCGTGTTGGGAACCTTTTATTTCGAGCCATCCGATGGGTGATTGGTGGTATATTTTTGCCATGGTTTAAAGTTAAGAAATCTTTGGAATTTTGATGAGATATTGAACCACAGATTTTATAGTTTTAGTATAAAAACAGGAAGGGTGCTTAGTTCTCCATTTGTTCCGCACTTAGTGTTATTAAGCCACAAAGGGGCTAAAACTCCACTCCTTACTTTTTTCAAATACTATTAACCTAGCAGATACTCAAAAAGGCCGAACATTTTTAATAGTGCTAGTACGACTACAACTACTAACAAACGATAGGCCCAGACATCTGCTGTGGGGAAACGGGAAGCAAAAGTTGCAGCTAGCCAGCCTCCGGTGGCCTGACCTACAGCTAAGATTAAACCGATTTCCCAATCAATCAGTCCTTTCCATTGAAAAATGGCGATGACAAAAATGGTGTATAACATTACGACAAATATCTTGACAGCATTTGCTTCAATAATACTATAGCGGGCTACTAAAACCATAATTGCCAAAAAGAATACCCCCATCCCCATTTGGATAAATCCACCATAAAAACCTAGTGCTAAAAACATGGGGACAGCAATAAAAGGATTCAATTCTTTATCTGGATTACTCTCTTGCAGCCATCGTTTTGGCTTGACCAAGATCACAACGAGCATGGCCAGCATTAGAAAGCGGAAGATGAATTCGAATTGTTCGCTGCTTACCCAAACGGCTACAAAAACACCTGCTATTGCTCCTAAAGTCACCCAGAAAATGATCCACTTGCTGCGGCCAATATTTAGTTTGCCGTGTTTGTAGAAAGTGTAGGATCCGGTTACTCCTTGAGCTAATACACCTATTCGGTTGGTACCATTGGCTAGGTTACCGGGAAGACCCAGTACTTCGGTTAAAATACTCAAGGTGATGGCCGAACCGTTTCCCGCAAGGGTATTGAGCATGCCTGCAAAAAGGCCACCGATAACGGCGATGAGGATGTGGAGTGGGTCCATAGGTTGATACTATAATGGTAAAGGTGGATGAGGTAGATTAGGTGGATGGGCCAGATGAGGTCTCCCACTAATACAAAATTATACGTACTAAGAAAATCTTCCTCTACCCTCTAAAATAAAACTTCGTTTTATTTGATTTCTTGACATAATTCGATCAAAACGCCATTTGCTGATTTAGGATGAAGGAAGGCCACCAATTTATTATCAGCTCCTTTCTTCGGTTTGTCATTAATAATTCGGAAACCTTCTTTTTCCAAGCGCTTCATCTCTTTATAAATGTCTTTCACTTCAAAAGCGATATGATGAATGCCTTCCCCTCTTTTCTCCAGGTATTTTGCAATGGCACTATCTGGGTGCGTAGCTTCTAATAATTCTATTTTGGTTCGGCCTACTTTGAAGAAAGAGGTGTTGACGTGTTCTGAATCCACGCTTTCAATTTTGTAATGACTTTTGCCAAAAAGCTTTTTGAAAAGTTCATTGCTGTTTTCTAA
>CAZDTI010000333.1:4976-9654 GCA_964508085.1 uncultured Saprospiraceae bacterium
TTTTGTAATGACTTTTGCCAAAAAGCTTTTTGAAAAGTTCATTGCTGTTTTCTAAATCTTTTACGGCGATGCCGATGTGTTCAAGCTTGAGCATGGTTTTAATTTTTTAAATGGAACTCGCTGTCATTCCGAGCGAGGGAGGTACGAACGAGTCGAGGAATGCGAATGTAAAGAAAATCATTCACTAATCACCAATGGTACATTTCGGCTGAATGCTGTTTCGAAAGAGATTGTTGAATTGGTTCCCTCGACTCCAGTGATCGTATGTATTTTTTCATAGATAATATCTCGGAGGTGGCGGTTGTTGGTGGCGAAGATTTTCACGAGCAAAGCATAGCGGCCCGAGATATTTACGCACTCTACTATTTCGGGAATCATCTGTAGTTTATCTTCTACCTTTCTATGATGCTTGGAATCCGTGAGCATGATCTGGGTATAGGCAGATGACTTGTACCCCAACGTCCAGGGATCAAGGACATAGGTTGGGTTTACGAGGATGCCTTTTTCTTTTAATTTTTTGACCCGTTGATGGATCAAAGTATTCGAAACCTTTAGCTTTTTAGCCAATTTCACGAGTGGAATTCTGGCGTCTGCTGTCAGTTCATTTAGAATTCTGACATCGAATGGGTCAAGTTGATTTTTATTCATAGGTACGATATGGCTTAATGTGAAATTTGACTCAAATATAGCTCTATTTTGTAAATTATGACCACTGTACACCTTGTTATGAAATATCTTTTCTTAAAAAGGGTTTAATTTGCATCATAGTTAAACAAGCGCTAAAGTGCGTTTTTAAAAGGGTGGATGAGGTAGATAAGGTGGATGAGGCAGATGAGGTTTCCCTTTAACGCGTAGCTATGTGTGTTAAGGGAAACCTCATCAACCACATCTGCCTCATCACCTCATCTACCCTCTTAAACCCAATAAATTAAATTTTCACTTTTTAAATTTTGTCCTCATGAACTTAACAGCAATTTTATCCGTCAGCTTAATCCTTTTCTCTGTAATCGACATCATCGGTTCTTTGCCTTTGCTCATCAGTATGAAAAAGGATGGTGTAAAAATTAATGCCATGACCGCGACTGGCTCTGCCGCCGTTATCATGCTTACTTTCTTATTTTTTGGTGCTGCCTTTTTAGGGCTTTTCGGAATTGATGTTTCCTCCTTTGCTTTAGCGGGCGCCTTGATTATCTTCTTTATTGGATTAGAGATGATTTTAGGAATCCGTTTTTTCAGAGACCATCATGAAGATTCAGCATCTGGTAGTATCGTTCCGATCGCCTTTCCATTATTGGCGGGAGCGGGTACTTTGACAACGATTATTTCTTTGAAAGCAGAATATGACAATATCAGTATTATTGCAGGTATCTTTTTGAACCTTGCTTTTATCTATATCATCTTGCAATCTACGGATTGGATTTCTAGAAAAATATCTCCGCAGGTTTCTGCAACCTTGAGAAAGGTGTTTGGTATTTTGTTGATTGCGATTGCGATTCAGATGGTGAAAGAGCACTTGTAGAAATAGAAATCAAAAAATGCACTTGACTCTTGAGTCCATTGATTGGTTTTTGGTTTTCTATATTTATAAAGAAAGTTGCCACGGACTACATGGTTGGACAGGGTTTTATTCTTGCACTTCCTTGTAATCTGTGGCGTTTTTGTTTAAGTCAAAAAGAACACTAGAGCTATGACTACAATTAATCAGAACGCTTTTATCCTTCGACTCGCTGTGCTCGCTCAGGATGACAGCGAACTCTTTTTTCATGCGGAGGTTCCGAGCAATTTTATGCGGAGCTTAAATGCGCCGAGGAATCTAACTCTATTAGAAAAACAGAGTTAGAAAATGGAGCTAGATTTCTCGACTCGTTCCTCGCTCGAAATACAAAGGTATTGGTACTCCCGATCCTTCGACTCCCTACGGTCACTCAGGATGACAGGAGTAGCATTTGTAATTCCGTTGTATTATTTTTTTATTTCTCTAGTGGTCCTTCCCAAAGCACTTCCTCAATGACCCACTGCTCTCCTTTTTTAGAAAGCAACATATAATCAATCCCCCAGAAGGCGGTGATTTTTGCAGAGGCAATATTATTTTCTACATCAAGCACTTCAACTATTTTAGGGGCATCTGCTTTCGCAAAACGTTTCTTTTCTAACACTCCTTTTGCATATTTCTTAGCTTGTTCGTAAGTCATATAGGAATCCAATTCATATTCTCCGCTGTCTTTGTTTTTCCAAAAACCGAACTTATGTAAGGTTGGGCTTAGCGCTGTGATCAACTTTGTAGTATCTCCTTCATAAAAGCCTTCCAGATAATTCATACAGGCTTTTTCGACAGCTGCTACATCTTCTTTGGAGGCAAAATCCGGCAACTTATTGTCCTTTGATTCTTGCACCCAGTAAATATTAACTACCCACCAGCGATCACCATCATTCAATAACTGAATACTGTTCGTTCCTCTCATAAATGGTTTTTCATCTGACTTATTCTTGAAGGCTTCATAGGAACTAAAAACCTGAGTGATACAACCAAAGGTTTCTGAGGTTCTATGAATTTCTACTTCGTGAAAACCATTCTTTTCTAGCCAAGGACCGGATTGATTGACGTAATCGTCAGGAGTCATATAGTTACAATCGTATTTCTCTAATTTATTTTTACTGGAAGGAATTAACTTTGCATCTTCTTTAAAAAGATAGCGGAACAAATCCCAGTCTCTTTTCACGCCAGCATCTCCGGAAATAACGCCGTAAAGTGTTTCAAGAGTAGAATCAAGTGTTTTTACTTTTTCAAAATATGGATCTATTCTACCCTCCTGTGCGGAAAGTAATGTGCTAAATAGCATCGCAAGAAATAACAGATAACTTGTTTTCATAATAAGAGTGATTTAGATTAAGAGGTTGTTTTAAGTAAACATTGGTTAAAAATCTCTAATCAACTTTAGTTTTCAGCATTTTATCGATGTACCATGTAGATTAAGGGATCTATCAAAGAAAAATTCCTACCTCTTCCCTTATTTTTCACTTACCTTTGCACGAAAATAATAAAACTCATGGCTACACCAAAAACAGTTGCCTTTCATACATTAGGATGCAAGCTCAATTACTCCGAAACCTCGGCCATCAGCCGGCAGTTTGAGGGCT
The DNA here is from genome assembly GCA_964508085.1 of uncultured Saprospiraceae bacterium. Classification (GTDB taxonomy): domain Bacteria; phylum Bacteroidota; class Bacteroidia; order Chitinophagales; family Saprospiraceae; genus CALGLS01. Next base: position 8,115 of record CAZDTI010000333.1, read on the forward strand.
ATGGATATACGCCTGTGAAATTTAGTGAAGGGGCGGATATCTACGTCATCAATACTTGTTCGGTAACGGATTTTGCAGATCGGAAATGTCGAAAGATTGTACGTCAGGCTTTGCGGAAAGCTCCAGAAGCGAAGGTCGTTATGATTGGCTGTTATGCGCAGTTGAAGCCGGATGAGATTGCGGATATTCCTGGGGTTGATTTGGTATTGGGGGCGGCGGATAAGTTTAGAATTTTGGACTTTATTGATGGCCTGGAAAAAGCCCCTGGAAAAGGAATGGTACAAGCTGGAGCGGTAACAGAGGCACGGGATTTTATCAACGCTTTTTCCTTTGGTGACAGAACGCGTTCCTTCTTAAAAATACAAGATGGTTGTGATTATAAATGTACGTTCTGTACTATTCCGCAGGCGCGTGGAAAGAGCAGAAGTAATACTGTTGAGACTGTTGTTATAGATGCGATGGCCATTGCAGATATGGGCGTTAAAGAAGTTGTTTTGACGGGAGTAAACATTGGTGATTTTGGACATCGACCTGATGCTCCGGAAGGCAGCAAACCGAAGGAAGGTTTTATTGATGTGGTCAAAGCATTGGATGAGGTGGAAGGCATTGAACGGTTTCGAATTTCTTCTATTGAGCCGAATCTATGTTCTAATGAAATCATTGAATTTGTGGCGCAGTCAAAACGTTTTGCACCGCATTTTCATATGCCGTTGCAGTCGGGTAATGACAAGCAGCTAAAGATGATGCGTCGTAGATATAAGCGGGATTTATATTTGGATCGGGTGGCCAAAATTAAATCCTTGATGCCGCACTGTTGTATCGGCGTGGATGTTATTGTTGGTTTTCCTGGTGAGACAGAGGAGGACTTTTTGGAGAGCTATCGTTTCATTAGTGAGTTGGATATTAGCTACTTGCATGTCTTTACTTATTCAGAACGTAACAATACGCTTGCAGCTGAGATGGGTGATCCCGTTCCGATGAACGAACGACGTAGGCGAAATGAAATGTTGCGTATCCTGTCGGAGAAAAAGAAGATGAATTTTTATCGGCAGTTTGAGGGACAGCAGCGATCTGTTCTTTTTGAAGCGCATAAGGATAAGTCCTTGATTTCTGGTTTTACGGATAATTACATTAAGGTGGAGGCGAAGAATCAGGAGGGCTTGATCAATCGGGTTTTGGAGGTGGAGTTGGGGGCTGTTGATGCGGAGGCGGGGGTTGTTGTTCCTCGACTCCCTGCGGTCGCTCGGAATGACAAGAGTACTGGCTTATCATAAAATAAGTCATGACTGTCCTGTGCATTTTTTACGTATTAAAAACCAATCGAAAAACATCCAGATAAATTTGGTTTCCCAAGATTCTCCGTAATACAATGCACCACTATTTTCATTTACTTTTGCAAGAAATGGCTTTTCGTATTCAACGTCATAGATCAAACCATATCTAATAGAATCTAAACGGTAATTCATTGAATAATCGTCTAAGTCTTTCGCAAAATCAACGACTCCATATTTATTACCTAAGAATTCCCAAAAGGCAAACC
>CAZDTI010000334.1:0-9650 GCA_964508085.1 uncultured Saprospiraceae bacterium
CTGAATCAGAATTTCTTGTCACAGCATATCTATTACACTTCTATTGCAATTGAAGAGCTCGGTGCCAAAAAATCAGAAAACTTAGAATTTCTAAAACGAGAGTTGATTAGTTGACTTACTTCCCTTTCTCAAAATAACACTTTGGCGGTGACAGAAACAATCCAACCTTAAGAAACCCACTGTCTTTCTTATCGATATTAAAATCAATATCAGAAACGGCCCTCTTCCCGTTCACTGCGGATTTAAGATATCTGATGTAACCCGTTTTGACTTCAAGCCAAATCCATTTAGTCATTTGTTGCTGGAAAGAAATATTGAGCTGGCCTTCGGGGTTGGTAACGGTATAAGCTCCAAGCGGAGCATCGTTTTTTCCTTTTTGTAAATCAACAGAGTAATTTCGAGAAGCCATTTCACCTCCAAAAAGGATCAGCGCAGAGGGACTGAAACGATATCGAATCATAAACTTCACTGGAATAGTAGACTCAATGCCCCAGTGTTTATTAAAGGTTTTATTGTAAATCAAAAAAGGATAACTGGCAATACCACGATAACCAAACCGAGTTATCATTCCCAGCCCCCATTCCTGCTTAGCATTTTTCTTTTTACCCCAAACACCCACGAAGTAAGACTCCCGATAACGCTTGTCAACGCTTAGGAAGGAATCATAATCTCCATTATAAGACAACTCTGCTTTTAATCCAAGATAATACTGGTGGTTAAAAGAATGAGAGAGGTAAGCACTGAAGCGATGACTTTTCAACTTTTTGCCATCCATATTATAAAACAACCAATCGTTTTCTTGCTCTATATCATTCATCAAATACACTTCTTCAAAATAACGAGCTCCAAATAGGATCTTTGTTTTTTCTCTAATTAAAATGGGCAACTTAAACTTTGCCAAAAAGTGATGATTGCCATCCACCAAAACCTCTTCTTCACTGGAAGAAACCTGTCGGTAACCGGGGAAATAACCATACTCTATTGCTACACCCTTTCCAGGTGATTTATGCTCCACTCCTGGCTGACAAAAGTCTTTAACGGGCATAAGTATTTCCTGAGCCGTACCGATCATGGTTGCCCAAATCCAAAAAACCAAAATAATTATCCGATTGTGATCAGACATAGCTGTTTTACTTATATCTGGGGGATATTTTGTAAAAATAAATGGGGAGGGAATTGTCTGTTATTGTTAGGATTTACTAGGAAAGTGAGGACTACGAGACTTGTTTTGCAAAAACCAGACCTTTTGAGATTCAATTGCTAATTGTTAGTCAACTACTAACCGTTAACTATTGACCATTAACTGCCCACATTCTTGTCATTCGAAGGGATTTAGCTCAACAAAGCGCTCCCACAACCGCTCTGGTCACTTGGATCAAATCATCTGCTGCGATGCCTATCATAAGACCGCGTTGGCCAGCATTGATGTAGATCGCTTCGAGACCAGGGGCGCTTTCGTGTATGTAGAGCGGGAAGTTTTTTTTCATACCTAATGGAGAACAACCGCCACGTATGTAGCCAGTGAGCCTTTGGAGTTCCTTAACGGCAGCAAGGGCTATTTTTTTATTGCCACTGATTTTTGCCAGCGCTTTAGGGTTGAGTTGTAGGTCACCCGGAACAAGGGCTACAAGGACACCCGTTTTGTCACCGATAGCAACTAGTGTTTTATAGAGAAGTGGTGTTGGGAAACCGAGATTGCCTGCCACAATGGAGACTTCGAGATTATCTGGGTCATAGGAGTATGGATGGAGAGAATAACTTACCTTTTTTTGGTCAAGGAGGCGGACGGCGTTTGTTTTTTTCATTGTTTTAATGAGATACTATAAAAAGAGGACAAAGAAGGAGAACGTTTACTAAACTTTGAAAAGTTTAGTAAACGTTCATACAATATAAAATGTCATAATGCTTAGCGCATTCTAAAAAAAGAATACTCAAAATAAATGTTCACTACCGTTTAAACTTAGCAAAACACCAAAAACGTTTCTACAATTCAAAAGCATTATTTCCACGAATTACATCCGCCATTCTCCCTGAAGCATCGACCTCAACACTTTTGATTTTCGTTTCCGGAACATCAATTGTGAATTCATATGTCGGATGCGTCCAAGGCCAGTCTTCTAGAACTTGATGTTCCATTTCGGAAAACTCTTGTTTTTTCGCACCACGCATGATACGAAGCGGAATATTGTACAATACTTTTTTACCATCTTCCATTGTCACCAAAACATCAATTGGCATTGGAATCATACCATTTCGTTGCAAGGTGATTTTTGTTTTCTTGCGTTTCTTTCTTTTCTTTTTAATCTTCTTTGTGTCAATAACCCGTTTACCTTCATCATCTACAGAAAAGTCCCAACGCTTTTTGCCACCTTCAATGGATTTGATGCCATAGTCCACAACATAAGTGGTATTCACCCAGTATTCGCGGTACCAATCCAGCTCAATATCAGATTCTTTTTCCATCACGCGGATAAAGTCGTTATCATTCGGGTGTCTGAATTTCCATTCATCGAAATAAGTGAGCATTCCTTTATCGAAAGCCTCCTCCCCTATTATGTATTCTAGCTGGTGCAAAAAGACCGCACCTTTTACATAAGAACCAACGCCATAAGCGGCATTCGTACGGAAGTGATCTGCGTGTGTGCTCAATGGTTCTTCTCTTCCGCTTAACGCAAAATTACCATAGCCTACATAGTCGCTAAGGTGTGGATCTACCTCTGCCTTTCCACCTAAAGCACCAATTTTACGTAGGTGGTTCATTACTTCATCAGAAGCATAACTGGTGAATCCTTCATCCATCCAAGAGTACAAACTTTCATTGGTGGCCAATTGCATTTGATACCAAGAATGCATTAGTTCGTGAACGGAAACCCCTACTAGAGATCCTAAATTTCTATTCCCCGTAATCAATGTCGCCAACGGATACTCCATACCACCGTCACCACCTTGGATGAAAGCGTAACTGTCGTATTGGTATTTTCCATAAGTCTTGTTTATGAAAGTAAAAGCCTTATCCATAATCTCTGGCAAACGCGCCCAGGTGTCTTCCGTGTTTTTATTTTTTTGGAAAAGGAAATGCATCATTGGACCATCTTCTGCCTGGTAAGTGGTATGCGTATAATCCGGATCTGCCGCCCAAACAAAGTCAATTACGTTGGGGGTAAGGAAATGATAACTGAGTTTATCACCTTTGGGTCTTGTCACTTTTGAACCTTTTTCTTCATAGCCATATCCCACTTCATTCGGGTTTTGCAAATAACCTCCTGCGCCAACGATGTAATCTTTATCGATATTGATGGTTACATCAAAGTCACCCCAGATCCCGTGGAATTCTCTACCGACATAAGGGTGTGCATGCCAACCTTGGTAGTCATATTCCGCCAATTTAGGATACCATTGCGACATGGAATAAGAAATTCCTTCCTTGCTGTCTCTTCCAGAACGGCGAATCTGCAGCGGCACCTGAGATTCAAATTCCATATCAAATCTTACGGTACTGTTTGGCGCTATTGGTGTATTCAAAGTCACCTCCAAAACAGTTCCGACTACTTCGTAGCTTACCTCTTTTCCGTCTTGTTTTAGGGAAATTATTTTGTGATAGCCTTGTTCATTTTCTTTTAGGTTACCAATTCGACTTCCAACTCTGGGGTCTGCATCACCGATGGTAATAGAACGCATGTCCATCATAGAACCTGGCTGGAAAGCATTGAAATAGAGGTGGTAGAATACTCGCTTGAGTTGGTCAGGAGAGTTGTTGGTATACTTTGCCACTTGTGTTCCTTTGAACTGGTGCTTTTTGACATCCATGTCGATGACCATCGTGTAATCAATAGCTTGTTGCCAGCGAGCGGTTTGAGCATTGGTTTGTAGTGTTGTTGTTACAAAAAGGAGTAACAAGAGGGATTTAATTGTGTACTGCATATTGAAATTTGAGTTTATAATTTTGTGTTTGTATTGTTGTTGAATTTATTTTTTCTAGATTATTCTTTTTTTCATTCCTTTTATCCTGAAGTTTTAGAAACAGATTCGTTACAGTGTTTATTTTTAAGAGCACTGAATCCTGTGCAAATTCTGGTGCGTCTCCTGTCACCCTGAGCGACCATAGGAAGTCGAAGGGTCAGGAGGCGTTGGTGCGTTTGTATTTTGAGCGAGGTACGAGTCGAAAAATCTTGCTCCTAGCAAAAACTCTGCATTTATAAAGGAGTTAGATTTCTCCACGTATTTATGCTTCGCATAAATTGGGTCGAAATCTTCGGACAAAAGAAGGAACGCTGTCGATCCTTCGACTCCCTCCTAAGGTCGCTCGCTCAGGATGACAACGTTAATAAAATTATTGTATGTTATCAAATTACAGTGAGCGTCATAAATACGGATTCAGTATTATATTTAAAAATACAAAATCGTTGTTGTGTTATTATGGTCACTGAACGTTTCGCAAATGACGATACTCTTCCTGTCATAATTCTGACCTATCATCTTGCAACTCTGAATCAGCCCAAAACTCCTCTCCTTTTTCATCAATACTCACCGCCCCATAAACTCGACTCCAATCAGACCATCCATATTTCCTTGCGCATACTGCTGTAAACAACAAAGCTGCTACAAAAAATACCGGAATCATGTATTTGACATCTACTTCTTGTAATTTAAATACGGCCGGAGTTTGCAAAGCGGAACTCTCGAAAGTAACGAAAAGTGCTCCGAATATATTGGTAGCTGCGTGTACGCCTAAGGCTAATTCTAGGGAATCGTCCATTAATGTCAGGATCCCCAGAAATAGGCCGACGCCCATATAATAGGTCATCATCAGTCCCATTCCAAATGCCTGAACCTCTGGATTCATAATATGCATCAAACCAAAAATAATGGAAGTTATGAGCAGAGGAATCCAACGCATCGGTGCCCAAAGGCTTATACCTTGCATCAGATAGCCACGCATAAACAATTCCTCGAAAGAGGTTTGAATAGGAAGTAAAGTCAAGGAAATAACTAATAAGGGGATGAATTTACTGAGTTCAAAATTGAAGGTGTAATTTTCTGTATCTATAAAATAGGAACCGGCTTCCAGTACTAAACTGAACAACATCCAGAGCCCAAAGGAGAAAAAGATTTTTGACCAATTTAGTTTTGCCAATGGAGTGATGAGTGTGCGGAATGGGCGGCCATGTATTTTGGCGATACCGAGCCAAAGGGCCAGAGTTGCAAAAACAAACATGAGTAATACCGTTACCAGTACCACATTTTGATCCATTCCATAAGCCGAAAAATCCATGGATTGGGCCAATTCATTGACTTCTGCTAAATTTGCTTCTCCATCGTTGGCATCTGATACCGCTTTGTTCATCAAAAAAAACAAGGGTAATTGTCCCAATACATAAGCTGCAAAAACCAGTAGAATCGTGGATAGCCATCGCCACCAGTCGTTTTTACCTTCTTTTCCCTTTTTTAGAAACATAATGGATTGATTCTTTGTAATCTGTGCGAATATACTCAATGCCGCCTAAAATTCTCAACCAAGCCAAACACATTATAAAAAAGTTCAATATTATTTGAATCTACTCTGAAAACGCTTACATTGCGGCCAATTAGATTAATCTTGTTTTACACAAAAGTAAACCACTGATAATCAATCACTTAAAATATACACACGCAAATGGCAAATGACGTACAAGAAAATAAAATAGCGGTATACTGGGATTTTGATAACATTCACATTTCTGTAAAAAACCTGGATAAGAAAATGGCGAAAAAGCGGTTCAAACAAGAACCTCGCGTCATCAATGTACAAGCCATCATGGAATTCATCGCCTCTTACGGCGATGTCAGTATTCATCAGGCTTATGCCGATTGGACCAATTTCTTCAACTATAAGGAAGATTTTCTCAACTATTCCATCGATCTCATCCAACTCTATCCTAGAGGAAGTCACTCCAAAAATGGGGCGGATATTAGAATGTCATTGGATATACTAGAGGACTTGAACACTTTCCCGCACCTCACTCATTTCTGTATTCTCGGAGGAGATAGTGATTACATTGGTGTCGCTCAAAAAATCAGACAGCGAGGGAAATATATTATTGGAATTGGTTTAGAAACGACTACTAACGACTACTTTGTGAAAGGTTGTACGGAATTCAAGTTTTACAAAACCATTATTGCGAAATCTGCTTCTTCTGATTCAGAGAAGGTATTGGATGAATTGAAAGGGAAACGGGACATTAAGAAGACTAAGAAGATTTTGGTTACGGCCATGCGCCGATTGCTGAATCAATACAATACAGATTTTGTTTATAAAGCTCAACTAAAACCAATGATCCGGAGACTGGATAATCGCTTTGATGAGGGGAATTATGGGTATCGGACTTTTACGGAGTTTATCAATGCACATGGTTCGGTCTTGGATATTAGTGAGGGGGAGTATGATCAGGTTTTGAAGTTGAAGAAGTGATTTTTTTCTCTGGAATAATGAAACAAGAGTCATGCGAATCGCAGGTTAAAAGATGCGCTAATTAAGGATGGTCCCAGCTCCATAGGAGGGGCACTTAGAAAAACATCCAAACAAAAATCATTTCAGTATAAAAACAGGAAGTCGCATTAAAGATGCGACCTCCTGTCTCCATTTATCACTCCGCAACCACCCTAACCGCCTCCACAAAACTCCCAGTCTTCACCTGCAACAAATACGCCCCCTTCCCCGGAAAATGCGATCCATCAATCTGAATCCTATTCATATCCTTTTCTAACAACAACTCTTCAGAATACACTAAACGACCAGATAAATCGTAAACAGACAACAAGCCTTCTTCAACTTTCTCCACATTCAACAATACAGTTACATGAGTATCAAAAGGATTAGGTTGCACGGTCATTTGATAAGCAGGAATAAAGGCACTCTCCTCTTTATCCTTTTCAAAAACAGTGTTGATATTCATTTCTGAGCCATCAACTTGGTAAGCTTTTTTATTATTTCTAAAAGGCTGAACAGAAAGAGTGGATTTCATTTCTCCTGCAGCCTTCGCTGTAAAGTTCAAATAAAATAATACCTCATTCTCGTCCAAATCCTGCCCTAGCCCCTCTTTATCGTACCAAACTAAAGACAACCGGCCTTCCTCCGTTTGTTGAGTATTAAAATCTGATTCATCAATTCCTTTAAGACCACCCATGGTAATATTTTCAAAGTTCAATACACTTTCGTCAAATTCGAAATTCAGTTGTAAGGCTGCCAAGTCTGAAATTGAACTCATTCGAACCGGTAAACGAACTTGCTCACCAGCCTCCCAATTTAGATCTGTAAAACGCATTTCTATTTCTCCGGAAGGAGGATCCTCGACGATCCCCGGATTAGCATCTAAGGTAACATCTCCTACTTTTATCGCGACAAAATCTACACCTGCCACATCCCCCATTAAACCATTAATGGAAATCGATTCCGGAAAAACAGTTGAAAATGGAAAGGCCGCATTTGGAAATACAAAATCCTTATCTACAAAACGCCAGGAGGTATTATTTGGGAAAGTATCTACAATTTGTAAAATGACTTGCTGTATTAAAAAGGCATCGAAGGTACTTACCGAATTACTATGGTTCACATCTGCTGCAATGATCTTGTAAGGGGAATCCAAGGCTTCTACTACTAAGATGTGCCGTACAATTTTAAAGACATCAAATCCGGAAACCCCATTTCCATATAGGGTATCTTTCTCAGGAGTAATGGTGAAATTACTTCCTGAAGCTACTTCTACATTATATGTTCCGTCTACTCCTGTCAAATTAGAAGGTATACCAGAACTGAATATCATTTCCACGTTAGCAACCGGAACTCCATTTTCTTTTTCTACAATTCCCGAAACATTAACTGCCGTTTGTATAAGCACTGCCTGACAACTAGTGTGTAGTCCACATTCAGGGTTTCCTACTGTGAGACAAACATTATAAGAACCATCTGTGGCATAAGTATGGGTTGGATTTTCCATGGAGGACATTGTTCCATCTCCAAAACTCCAGGCATAATTTTCTTCATTCTCTGAGGTGTTTGTAAAACTAAGGGTACCACCTGTCTCGCTATAAGTAAAGCTTGAAAGGGCGAGCAAACCAATATTTTCTATAGTAACGGGCTGCACGCTGGAGCAATTAGCCGCATCCGTAACTGTTATGTTATAATTACCAGCAGGCAAAGCGGTAAAGGTCGGATTCCCCGTCATCCCATTTCCAATGTCATATAAGAAAGGACTAACTCCTCCCGTCGCAAAAATGGTAACGGTACCATTGAATTGCTGACAGGTCGCATCAGTCAATGTCGAAATACTTGGTGTAGGCCCTCCTATGTCATTAATCGTAAAAGGCAATACGGTTATACAATTGTTGCCATCTGTAACAGAGACCTCGTATGCTCCACCGGCCAAACTCCCGAAGGTATTCTGGCTTTGATCTCCATTTCCAATGTTATATAAATAAGGTGAAGCTCCGTTAGTTGCCGAAATGGTAACCGAACCCGAGGCTTGACCACAATTAGCATCGGTTGAAGAAGCAACGGATAAATCTGCTCCATTTTCTGAGGGAACGTTCACATTCACTTCCGCCGTACATTGGTTCGCATCTGTTACGGTTACCGCATAGGTACCCCCGGAAACATTGGCGAAGAAATTAGAGTCTTCTTCTCCAAAGCCCATATCAAATAAGTAAGGACCTGTTCCTCCAACGGGCGCTACCGAAAAGGTTCCATTGGATTGTGCACAAAAATCAGGGGTAACTGTCACTACCGTTAGTTCTGATGGCCCAGGAATATTTACAAAAGTTACTACTTCCGTATCCACACAACCGTCTCCATCTGTTACCGTTACCTCATAAGTACCCGCAGGCAAACCACTAAATGAGGTGTTAGTCTGCGGACTTCCTCCAATGCTATACATATAAAGAGGTGTTCCATTTTCTGTATTTACAACAAAACCACCATTAGAAATTCCACAAGTTTCGTCTATAATCGTTTCAATCACTACTACCGGAGGTAGGGTAGCTGGAATAGTAACTGGAGCCGTGTTGGTACACCCTGTAGCATCCGTAATAGTAACCGTGTAATCGCCACTAGCTAGATCAATAAAGTTAGGATTGTTTGGCTGGTTCCCATTTCCAATGTTATAGGCATAGGGGCCAACGCCTCCAGATCCCTGATTCATCACTACAAAACCATTTGCTGCTTCACAGGTTTCCGGTTCTATTATTTGAGCGGAGGTTGACGGCATCCCTGGATCTGTAATGGTAACTGTTGTTTCAGCAATACAAGTGTAAGCATCTGTAACTGTTATGGTATAAGTACCTGCTAGTAAATTCGTAAACGTACTGGAAGTCTGCTCACCAAGTCCTCGATCAAACAAATAGGGAGCAGGACCACCGGCAGGTGTTATGGTAACAGAGCCATTAGCCAAGTTACAGGAAGAATTTGTAATATTTGTTCCTGAAACACTTAAGTTACAATTTGCAGCAATATGGCAATCCGAAAATTCAGAAGTACTTGCATCTATATCTGTTGCAGTTGCTGCTAAAAGATCTCCATCGCTTAAGGTTACTCCATTAGCAAAAGGGGCATTAAGTACCCATTCATTATTGGCATCAACGAAAGCGGTTCCTAAATAAATTTTCCCCTGACAAGAAGC
>CAZDTI010000335.1:0-4963 GCA_964508085.1 uncultured Saprospiraceae bacterium
AAAACTTTACAAGCTATGAAAAAGAATTTTTTATTTATCCTGTTTTTATTTCCATTCAATTTGATCTGTAGTCAATCCATCGAAGTGGTTGTTACCGATACCGTTATGTGTAAAGTGGAAAGTTATAAATATTTATTGTCTATGATTTTTCGAAAAGACTTAGATAAAAGAGCATTTCAGAAAGAGCTAATATCAAATAATCATTCGTTTGAAAAAACCTATGAAGAAGAGGTTATAGAGGAAATAAGAAGGTTTTTCAAAGTAGAGTATACCATAGTTTTTAAGACGGATAAGGAGCGATTTGATTTCGAACTAAGTTTGAATTTGGGAAAAAGAAATTTTGTCATGACCTTAATGGACATGGAAATATTTTATGAAGAGCAAGATAAACGAAGACTCATTAAAAAGTTAATAACAAGAGGAGAGGAAAAGGCAAGATTAATAGCCTCCGTATTGGGGAAGAAGCTAAATGAGATTATAAATATTAAAGATGCCTTAAATTTTCAGGGACAAGAAGAAAGGCCTGAAGATATAGCAAGAGGTAATTATAATGTTAGAGACATGGTTGAATCCAATAGTAAAGATGAAGGAGCAAAAATGAAAACACTGATCATTACATTTGAAACGGAAAAATAGAATTAACTCAAAATACTCGGAAAGCAATAATGGTTTTTTATCTTTGAGGTAATTATTTTACCATGAAAAAACAGCTATGAAACAGTCTCCGACGTCTTTTAAATGTCTTATCTTGTTTTTCTTTTTAACAATTGTCAGCTTTCAAAAAGGAATGGGGCAGTGCTCTTTTTCTGATCCGCAGAAGCAATTGGAGTATGATGCTTTGATTGCTTTTTATAATGCGAATCCGGGGAATACTTTGAATAACTTGAATAACGGTTGGCTGAGTTTGTTAGATGGAAGTAATTGTAATGTTTGCGACTTGGTAGGGATCACTTGTGCTGCTGCTGGCTATATTACAAAAATTACTTTTTTTTCGAACCGTCAAATAAGTGTATTGCCTTCAGAAATTGGAAATTTAACTAATTTAGTTGAACTCACAATCAGTAGTAATCAAATCAATTCAATCCCCGTTGAAATTGGAAATTTAACTAACTTAGTGAAACTTAATCTTCTTTCTAATCAATTGACTTCTCTACCGATAGAGATTGGAAATTTATCAAGTTTGACAAATCTGCAAGTTCCTTCCAATCAACTGACTTCCTTACCTCCGGAGATTGGAAATTTAACGAACCTAACAAATCTAAACGTTGGATTCAATCAACTGAGCGATCTACCCGCAGAAATTGGAAATCTATCTGGCCTTGTAACACTACGTGCTTATAACAATCAATTAACAGCTCTTCCTTCTGGCTTAGGGTTTTTACAAAACTTAAGTCAGCTATATCTTTATAACAATCAATTTTCATCTCTTCCTCCAGAAATTGGAAATTTAACAAGTCTAACCCTCCTAGATGCAAAGTCGAATTTTCTGACCGAACTTCCTTCTGAAATCGAAAATTTAGTGAATCTAACGACTCTTGCTATTTCAAACAATAGTTTTACAAGCCTTGATTCTGAGTTGTGGAACTTAAATTCGCTAAATAGTTTTTCCGCAGCTGATAATCAATTGACAACCCTTCCCACAGCAATAGAAAATCTAATGAACCTTACCATCTTGTTTATTCCGGGAAACCAAATCACTACTCTTCCTGACGAAATTGGAAACCTAACGAATCTTAGTTACGTGTCTTTCAAAGACAATCAAATCAATTGTCTATCTGCCGAATTAGGGAACCTTTGCGATGTAAATATTCCAGACGGATTTAACGGCAATCCCATTAACGATCTAATCACTCTAGACGAATTTTGTGCTAACCCTCAGGACATTTGTGTCGGTGACAATCCATGCTTGTTCACGTTCACGGATTCCCAAAAGCAGTTAGAATATGAAGCTTTGGTCGCTTTTTATAATACAAATCCGGGGAATACTTTGGAGAGTGAATGGGAAGATTTGGCAGCGGGGACTATTTGTGATGTGTGTGTATTGCCAGGTGTTACTTGTACCAATGGATATATAACAAATTTAAGTTTGACCGAGAAACAGTTAAGCACCGTACCGGCAGAAATTGGAAATTTGAATCTAACTGGCCTATACCTTTCTAAAAACCAGCTTAGTTCAATTCCCCCAGAAATCTGGAATTTAACGACTTTAAATGTATTATATGTCGACAGGAATCAGATAAGTTCAATCCCTCCAGAAATCGGAAACTTAAGTTCTCTTCAAGCATTATCATTCAGTGACAATCAAATTTCTACGATTCCTCCAGAAATTGGTAACTTAGTTTCTTTAATCGATTTAAGTTTTACTTTTAATCAAGTCAATGTTCTTCCTCCGGAAATTGGGAATTTAGCATCCTTGAGGGTGTTGGATTTATGGGAGAATCAACTTAGTATTTTACCTCCCGAAATTGGAAATCTAATGAGCTTAAAGGAATTAATTCTTCCCGCTAACCAATTAAATTCTTTACCCTCTGAAATTGGTAACTTAAGTATTTTGACAACGCTTATTTTGCAAGATAATCAATTAACCGAAATCCCAATAACCATAGGTAACCTGAATGATCTGCGACATTTAAATGTTATTGAAAATCAGTTGACTTCACTACCTGTTGAGATTGGAAATCTAACGAGTCTTTTTATTGCTTCCTTCAAAGACAATCAGATCAGTTGTCTATCTGCTGAATTAGGGAATCTTTGCGATGTAAATAATTCAGATGTATTTGACAGCAATCCCATTAATGATCTAATCACTTTAGACGAATTTTGTGCTAATCCTCAGGACATTTGTATAGATGAAGACGGAGATGGTTTTGCCTTCAACGAAGATTGCGAGGATAATAACCCAACAATTCCAACCACCGCTGGAACGCCTTGCGATGACAATAATGACAATACCTCAAACGACATGATCCAAGCCGACGGCTGCACCTGCGAAGGTGCCCCTTCTGATTGCAGTATCATCAATATCAACAGCAGTGGAGATCAACTAATCGTAAGCGGTCTCTCTGGAAGTCTAGTGACCAAAGTACAAATCCTAAACAGCACCTGGACCCCGATCTTCGACTGCTTCGGCAACTGCTCCGAAACAGAATCGGTAACAGTCACCAATGGTGATTACTTTGTTAGAGCTGGCTTGTATGACAGCAGTTGGACTTTGATCTGTGAAGTAGAAGAATGGATTGAAGTGGATAATACTTCTTCTCCTTGTATGGATTTTGGCGGAGATAATGACAATGATGGTGTTTGTGCAAACGACGATTGTGACGATAATAATCCAACTGTTCCTGCAGCAGTAGGTAGTACTTGTGATGATGGAAATTCGGAAACGGAAAACGATGTGATTCAAGCGGATGGCTGTACTTGTGAAGGTATTGTTATAGGTAGTCCTGATTGTGGGAGTATCAACATAGCTGTAGCTAATAATTTGCTAACGGTCAGTGGACTAGATGGCGCTCCGGTTTCTAAATTATATGTTTTTGATGTAAATTGGAATACGGTTTTTAGTTGCTTTGGCGATTGTGAAGAAACGGAAACGCTACAGTTGGCCAATGGTTTTTATCGAGTCAGGTCTAGTTTGTATGGAGCGGATTGGCAACAGATCTGCGCCTTGGAGGAAGACATAACGATTGTTGGAGATCAACCTTGTAATGATCAGGGAGGGGATAGTGATGGAGACGGTATTTGTGACGACCTCGACAATTGTCCGGATCAATATAATCCGTTACAAACGGATCAAAACAGCAATGGTATTGGTGACGATTGTGAGACCCCAAACGATCCTTGTACGGAATTGGAAGCGGTAGCTTCAAATGGAATTGTAAGTATACTGGGTCTCGAATCTGCTGACATTGGAAAGGTTCAAATTTTCGATTCCAATTGGCAAAATGTCTACACTTGTTTTGGGGATTGCGACCCATCGCCTAGCGTCTTTGTCGATGATGGTTTGTATTATGTGCGACTCGGTATCTATGATGCTTCCTGGCAAAATATCTGTGACCAACTTTTTAATTTAACCGTTTCCGATGGATCGGGGACCGCTATGATGAATGGTTTTGGAACGGAAGAAAATGATGCTTTTGACTTTAATTTATTCCCCAATCCAGCCAATGAATATATTCGATTGAGTATTCCTAAAAAAGAGGAAGGCCAGATTGTTGCGATTAGCGTTTACAATAGTTTAGGGATTCAGATGTATCAAAATGAAGAGGTGGTTATTTCAGCTGCCCCTGTTGTTGTAGATGTTAGTCAATATGGACCTGGGGTTTATACTTGTGTGCTTAGTAGTGAAAAGTATAAGCGGGTTAGTCGTCGCTTTGTGGTTTGTAAGCTGTAAGGTAAGGGTTGTTCAACAACAAATACTTTCGAAACAGAATAAAGAAGGAGACATAAAATATTGAAAATTTTATTATCCCTCTTGGATAAGATGCTTTTGGATCATATTAATATCTATTTTAATAACTCCTCGTGTTTGTTATCCGCTGCTCGGTATCCTGTTGAATATGCCATTTGTGATCAGGAAAATGACTAGTGAAAATATTATGAAGTTTTTCTTGGTCTAAGGGTTTAATTTCAAACAAAGCGATTTCATTAAAACCATCGGCTTTCTCTTTATCGTAAGGATTATAGGAGGTGGTGAGCATTACGAATATCGTTTTAGTATTTTTATTGTTATTAAGCTGTCTAAATTTTGTGATGAACTCAAATCCGTTCATGGTTGGCATATTGATGTCAATAAAAACCAATTCAGGGTAGGGTAGTGTGGTTCCATTCCTGGATAAAAGATAATCTAATGCTTTACTTGCCTCTTGCATTGATAAAACATTGTGTGCACAATTTGCCTCTTCAATAACGAGCTCGTGAAAAAAATTATCGGGTAGATGATCATCTATCAGTAAAATGTTGTTTA
>CAZDTI010000335.1:5063-9603 GCA_964508085.1 uncultured Saprospiraceae bacterium
GGCGATACCGATGCCATTATCTTTGATTGCAAATAACCAAAAACCTTTCTGCTCCTTCACAGATATATTGATTTGCGGAACAATACCGGTTTTAGTAAATTTAATGGCGTTGGTGATTAAGTTTTGGAATAAAAGCCTGATTTCCGTTTGATGGCCTTTGAGGGTTGGTAGATCACTAAATTGGATAGAAGCCTTTGTCTCTTTAATAATTAAGTGGATATCCTTTAGAATCATTTTGACGACTAAATTAGTATCTATCAAGGTTAGCTCATTGTGTTTTCCAAGAAGAGAATAATCCAGCAACTCTTTTATTAACAAGCTCATATTTTCACTTGCTTGACTGATATATTCTATACTTCTTTTCCCTTTTTCATCAAGCTTTGACTGATAGTTTGAATCAATATATCCAATGAAATTTTTGATGGTCCGCAAAGGTTCTTGAAGGTCGTGAGAAGCGATATATGTAAATTGCTCCAACCGCTTATTTTTTTCCTCTAATGTTAGAAGTGCTTCTTCAAGCAAGCGTTTCTTTTTTCTTAACTCAAGTAAATTAACAGTTTGCTTTGCCAGTGATTTTAATGAATTTATTTGTCGGGTACTTAAGCGCTTAGGTTCTTTTCCTATAACACATAAGGTCCCTAACGGAAACCCATTATCTGTTATTAGAGGAACTCCTGCATAGAAAATAACAAATGGTGCGCTCGTGACAAATGGATTATCATGAAAGCGATCATCTTTTCTGGCATCTTCTACAATGAAAACATCTTCCTTCTCATTGATAGCGTGAGCACAGAAAGAATATTGCTTTGGTGTTTCTGAGACGTCTAGTCCATGGTGAGATTTAAACCATTGCCTATTGGAGTCTACTAAAGAAACAAGAGAAATGTTTGTCATACATATATCCGCGGCAATACTAGTGATATTATCATAGTCTGCTTCAGAAAGTGTGTCAAGAATTTCAAATGAATTTAACTCCTCTAGGCGTTCGGCTTCATTTTTTGGTTCTATTGCTGTAAGCATATCTCATGGTTTATTAAATTTCCTTACGTCAGTTTCATTAAATAGTTACAATCCTTAGTGGTGTTGTAAATTCCCAATATTTAACGGAATTGTTGAGTAACTTTTAGTTCATTGACTAGAATCACAATACCTATTCAAAGCTTAAATCCTACCATTTCAAATGGAGTGGCTTTATCTATCAATGATATATTTGAAAAGCTATTGCAGTTTGAGCAGCTTTTTGCTTGTCTTTCTAACAATTAAATTACAACCTCTTTCAATAACATCGTAGAATAAAGTTTCCAATTAAAAACACAAAACACTTGCGTAACTAGTTACGCTTTTATATATTTGTGTAACTGGTTACGTAAAATAGAAAATTTCTATTTCTATTATATTCACTAAGCAAAAAACAATAGAATGAAAACAAGCCCATTACTAACCATAGGTCTCATTTCAGCATTGGCGGCTATTGCGGTTGTTGTTGTCTTGAAGTTTCTTGGACAGGATAATCCAACAGCTGTAGGTGGAGGAGTAGCTGGTGGAATCGCCGGAGCAATAAGCACTAACCTATTGAAAAAAAAGGAAGAATAATATGGATAAAGATTTTCTCCAATCGTTAAAGCATAGAGGTTTTACTGCCAGAATTAAACGTCTTGGTGATACCATGCTGTATGATTCCAAAAAGTATTACCTCAATTCTGATTTAGATATTGAACCCAATTTTCATATCGTATTCTTACTACTCAAGGAGGAAAAAGAATTGACAGTAACAGAAATTGCTAAGCGATTGAAGTTCTCTCATCCGGCAATTATAAAAATTACAAAAAAAATGAAAGTAAAAGGCTATCTCGAAAGCTTGCCTGATGCTTCGGATAATAGAAAAACCATACTTCGGTTAAGCAATAAAGGCCTTAAACAGTTACCTATTTTTGAAAAGGAATGGAATGCATTTGGAGAGGTGATAAAAGAGGTGGTAGATGAATCGTTTTTACGGAAATTAGCGAAGATTGAAAATAGGTTATATGACCAAAGTATATGCGAAAGGTATTTTAATAAATATTCGAAATGATCAAATTGTTTTTGTGTAATACTTAATAACGTGGACAATATAAAATTCATAAATCCGGACGGAAGTAATCAAGTAGAAGTAAAGGATACTTTTAAAGAGGCCGCCAATCTGCTTATAGCGTTTCTAAGTTCTGCAAACCGAAAAGATGTACTTCCCCAAAACATAAACTGGAATGCCCTTCCTTTCGAATTGCCTCAAGAACCAGTTGGTAAAGTGGCCATGGGGGAAGAGTTGAAATCCATTTTAGCGCTCAGTATGAACCCGGGAAACCCTTCGTACATCGGCCATATGGACAGCCTGCCCACCGCATACTCTATTATCGCTAGTTTATACTCTACTGCATTGAACAACAATATGTTCAGCCTTGAAATGTCTCCTTATTTTACACGGATTGAATATGCTATAGTTGAGCAATTTGCGCGACTGTTTGGACTTCCAAATACTTCCTCCGGAGTGATTGTTAGCGGAGGAACTTTATCCAATATCCAAGCTATTATCACCGCAAGAAATTATTTTTTGAAAAGCAATACTGGTGATATTTCGAAAAGCGAAAAGCCAATGGTCTTGTTTGCTTCGGAACATGCTCATGTCAGTATTAAAAAAGCAGCCATGATAAGTGGCTTGGGGACAGACAGTTTGATTTCTATTAAAAGTGATGTGAATGGTAAAATGGACATCAATGACCTGAATGAAAAAATCACTCAATCTAAAAATAATGGAAAAGCTCCTTTTGCTGTAGTAGCAACTTTAGGCACAACAGTTACAGGTAATATTGATCCGATTAATAAAATTGCAGAAATCTGTAAAATCAATAATCTATGGTTACATGCCGATGCCATTTATGGGGGAGCGATTATTTTGTCAAAGAAAGAAAAGCATCGTTTAAAGGGAATTGAAAAAGCGGATTCTATCGCATTCAATCCACAAAAATGGATGCACATTGCCAAAACATGTTCTTTACTTTTATTTCGAGACTCCGCTATCTTGAATCGCTATTTTAGTATGAAGGCATTTTACACTAAAGAACAAGATGAGTACATCAATTTAAGTGAACTCAATATTCAAGGTACAAAACAAGCCAATGTTTTAAAATTATGGTTGAGCATTCTTTCCATCGGATTGTCTGGCTATGAAAAGTTGATTGATGATTCTTATACGCTGACTTATCGTTTTGTCAAGGAGTTAGGAGAATTACCAAATATAGATTTTGCGACAAAACAGGAGATGAATATTCCGACTTTTCGATTAGTGGGTAAAGACGAAGAAAATAGCAATCGACTAAACGCCTTGTACAATGAATATGCAATAAAAGAACATAACTTATTTTTTTCACTCCCTACCCACAATAAGAAACTGTGGCAAAGAACTATTTTATTAAATCCTTTTATTGACCAATCGATTATAGAAAAAGTATGTTCCAGTATTAAACAATTTGAATTGATATCAGATCCCTAAAAAATAAAATCTAATGAATTTTGAAATAAAAAAGTCTATTGAAATTTTAAGCAGAACACCGTCTGTAATTGAGTTGTTATTAAATGGATTGTCAGAAGAATGGATAAAGAGTAATGAAGGCGAAAACACCTGGAGTCCTTACGATATTGTGGGGCATCTAATACACGGAGAAAAAACGGATTGGATACCCAGAGCAAAAGTTATTCTTTCAAATATAGAAGATAAGACCTTTGTTCCATTTGATAGATTCGCACAAATGAATGTGAATAAAGAACTGTCTGTAGAAGAATTGTTAAAAGAATTTAAACGTCTAAGAAGTGAAAACTTGAAAGAACTGAATTCTTTACCGCTTAATGAGTCAACCTTGTCTCAAAAAGGGATTCATCCTGAATTAGGAGAGGCTAGTTTGAAAGAATTACTCTCCACCTGGGTGGTTCATGATCTAGGTCACATTGCTCAAATTTCAAGAGTGATGGCAAAACAATATAAAACTGAAGTTGGCCCCTGGTCCGCTTATTTGACTATTCTAAAACGATGACAGAACATGATAGAAATTAGAAAAGCAACCATAGAGGATGCCAGTAGAATCAGTAAGCTAATCAGAAAAAGTGCAGAGAAGGTTAAGGAAAATAACCACAGCCCTGAACAAGTACGGGTTTGGAAGGAGGACAACACTGTGAAAGCCATAAAAAATAAATTTAAACAAAGAACCATGTTTTGTGCTTTCGAAAGTGGAAAATTGGTGGGTACCATTGGCTTGGAAGGAGACTATCTCGTTGGACTTTACATTAGTTACAGCAAAAGAGGTACGGGATTGGGTCATCAACTTTTAACCTTTTTGGAAAATTATGCTTTGAAAAAAAATGTGAATGAACTACAACTAACCGCGACTCCAAATGGATATGGTTTTTACTTGAAGTATGGATATGAACCTCAGGGAAAAATAGACTTGTACTATGACGGAATTAAATTTATTGAAACGAAAATGAAAAAACGTTTGAAATGATAAAAGCA
>CAZDTI010000336.1:0-9584 GCA_964508085.1 uncultured Saprospiraceae bacterium
ACTTGACAAAGCTTGAGTTTATATAAACTCGTTTTAATCAGTAAATTTGGATATGGAGAATTATTGGATGTGAGGTTGACATTGTTATTTTTGAAATTCGAAGCAGTAGTATTTCTGTTTATATGTAAGTTTGTTAAATAAGGTGTTAGTACTTAGCCTAGTACAGGCTTAGTTCAACAATTACCTCAATTAAGCGGTCTCTAAAGTAGCTAGGACTTCTCTGCTTTTCTTTCGGGAGACCGGTATGGCTGTTTCTTTCTCTGCAAAGTGCAACTTATAGCCCTGAGCATTACCAGAGACGGATTTGACTTGAGCTAGATTCACCAAAAAGGAACGATGACAGCGGAAAATTTTAGTGGCGGTTTCCTGCTTTATTATTTGCTCTTCCATTTTTTGGAGGGTATTTCGGAGCATTTCTTTTTTGACATTCTCTTCTTTTTTGTAGTGAATTTCAACGTAATTATCAGCAGCTTGCAAAAATAATAAGTCCTGAATAGCAAGCTCTAAGTGATCTTTTCCGTTTTCGGCAATGAGTTGTATTTTTCTTGTTGTTGACTCTTGATTTTGGGATGAATCTTGTATTTGGCTGTTTATTTTTTTAGCTGTCGTTTCCTTTCTTTGAAGTTGATAGATGTAGTCCACCAAAATAATAATGACGATTGGGAAGATGGCAATAGTAAAAGCCATTTTATAGAAATAAAAAAAGTCTCTCCCATCGATTGGAATTTGGAAGAACCATTGTTTGTATAAGTAACAAGCGATCAAAGCGCAGCTTGTATAAATCAATACCCAAGCCATTTGTTTGAGCACCGTCCAATTTTCTTCGTTTAACTTCTGGAATACCAATTTGGCTAAGACAAATTCTATAATGATCAAACTGAGGCTGATGACCAAGCCATAGCCAATTAAGAATTGCGTTTTATTGGGGAAGTTCACCTCGGCCGTTCCGAAAGGTTGAAAGTAGTAAAGAAAGAAGGACACGAAGGCGCCGATTCCCAGAATAAAAAAAAGTCGTCGAGGAGTAAATGAGTAAAGTGGATATGGTGCGTTTAAGACCTTTAGCATGGGGTGAAGATAGGGAATGCTTTGTTTTTTACAAACGATGTATCTATAAAGGAATGATTGCGAGATGTGTAGTAGCGTAATTTATTTCTATTAAAAGAGCTAAATCAATTCATCGTTTTTCAAAAAAGGGCCAAGCCTCCAATCCAGAACACCATGGATTTTAGACTTGGCCGTTTCAAGCTTATTCTGCTAAAATAAAAGGTTTTATCTAAATTAAAACGCAAAACCAATGCTAAAATGTGGTTCAATAAATCGTCCTTTTATCTGTCCATCAAAGTCTTTATAAGAATCCTCATCACCTGGACGCTCCGCATTTAATTTCAGACGATCTAGATCTTTGGAGATAAAAGCCTGCCCTCCGAGCAAACCGAAATCAATGACGATTTGCTTTTTTATAATGTACCTCCAACCGAAACCTAGTGCTACGCCATTGGACCAAAGATCCAATTCTCCGTATTTAGCTCCCTCCGATATCGTCTGATCTGGGCTGTCAAACAAATCACTGGAACCACCTGTATATCCTTCAATGGTATAGCTATAAGGCTCCAGTCTTTCTTCTATATGATGCCTTCCTGTAAAGAGTTCTCCTGTAACATAGAAACTACGTTCTCTCCTTTTTTTGGTTTTCTGGAGCAAGTCATAACGCAAAGACATGCTAAATCGTTGTCCTTTGTTCTTTTGCCCATAGTCTGGAATATATCTTCCCCAGAAATACCCCCCAGTTCTTTTCTTATCAATAAACCAAAGTTGAATTTTTGCTGTAGCTGAAAATCTTTTGGTAAGTATTCGTTCATAACGAAGGTCAAATTTGTCAAATACCGGCTTTATAGGAGTAATACTAATCAAGTTTTCTTGGCTGAACCCGCTTTGTACAATTAGTAATAAAAGAAGTGTAGCCATTCCCATTTTGATAATTCTGATGAAGGTTTTCATAATTCTAAATTTAATTGTTAATAAAGAAAGGTCTCGCTTCAAATATAGAATGGATAGGAGGAAATGGTTTACGATTATGTTTCAAAGATTGGTAACATCGGGAAAACAAAGGGAGTAATCCTTACGGATATGTATAATCAGGAGTAACACAACTCGATAAGCCATTGATTGTCAACACCTAATATGTCTCGTGTTGTCGATTTTCCTTTTTGGTAGAAATCTTAGCTTTTGGGGTTCGCACAAAGTTTGAAAATCCCAGTCCTAAGTTTGCCGGACATTGTCGTAAAACCTAAATTATCAATACTACAAGCTTTTTTATTTTCAACTTAGTCCCTGAACATTAAACTAAGTCAACATTGAATAAATATCTTTTATCTAGAAAAGGCAATCACAAAAGTTTACAAACAATTTCCTTAAATTTGACAGCAGTCCTTCAACAAAAGGATTCTCGTTTACAAATTCGAAAAGTAATTCCTTAACCAAACCAACAAGTCATGCCTTCTATTCTACGAAATATCCTAGTCCTTCTCCTTGCCCTTTTCGTTGGTGGTAGTGTCAACATGGGGCTCATCACAGTGGGTCCTTTAATTATCCCTCCTCCTGAGGGGTTCGATATAACCACAATGGAAGGGCTGAAAGCAGCGATGCTCTTGTTAGGGCCTAAGCATTTTATTTTTCCATTTTTGGCCCATGCATTGGGAACACTAGTGGCAGCCTTTATAGTTGCCAAATTCGCGGCTACACACCATATGCGTTTGGCGATTACAGCGGGCTTGGTCTTTTTGTTAGGGGGGATGACTATGGTGATGCAATTACCTGGTCCTACGTGGTTTAATGTACTGGATTTGGTGGTGGCTTATGTTCCAATGGGTTGGCTAGGTGGTCGATTGGCAGGGCGTGATTTCGGGGTTGGGCGGGAAGAGATATAAGAAAAGTGAGTTTAGTCAAAGAAAGCCAAAATGGGGTATCAAATAAAAATAAAAAACAATCTAGGAATTCTTGATTATTAAAATATAATCTTCTATATTTGCCGCTCGTTACGACGAAGTAGTGGTTTTTTTCTTGAGTTATTAAGTAGAAATCGCAACCTTTTACGCCGGTATGAGGTATTGTTAGTAACAGTTCGGGGTGTAGCGCAGTCCGGTTAGCGCACCTGCTTTGGGAGCAGGGGGTCGCAGGTTCGAATCCTGCTACCCCGACCAAGATAGAATATAACCTTTTGTGAATCAATGATTTGCAAAAGGTTTTTTCTTTTAGGGGTAGAGATAGGGGGAGAAAAAACAACTGGAATAAATGAGGTTAGCATTTTAAGCATAGATATAAAGGTCTATCTGGTGAAAAGATATCACTTCAGAGTGGAGAAAGAAAGATATCGCAAGCAAGGTCAAAATGAGGTGAATGGACAACCAGGAAGTAAATTCAACAATAGTCCATCGGCGGTCTATCGGAAAATGGATATGATCAATCGGCCATTTTAAAGAATTGCCTTTTGAGATAATTGGATTAGATAAAAGACGGTCAGTAGGTAAACAAGAATCAGCGGCGAATCTTCTCTAGCTCATCCACGATTCTGAGCAGTTTATCATGGAGAAATTTAAGCTTCTTGGCTTTTAATTCTGCCTTTCTGTTTTCCAGAAAAAGTGGATCTGACATTAAGTTGATCAACATTTTTGATATCCTCTCTTTGCAAGCGCTTGGGGATACCTTTTCTTCGATAAGTTTTAGTAGGATTCCAAACATATTCTATTACCATTATGGTTGTTTTAGAATGATGCCCTAACAAATCGATTGTAAATTATAGCTATTTATGCTGAAACGTGGGCTGTAAAAACACAAAAACAGGCCATGGATATTTGTTAGTAATACGCTAGATTTGGATATACTAGCCTACTTTTCAACAGGTTATAATTTTAGATAGGTAGTAAAATAGGACAAAAGCCCTACAGGATGAATTTCATTCTGTAGGGCTTTTATCTTATTTTACTGGTGACACTAAGGTGTCCTAACATTTTTGGTAGGGATGCTCTTCGGAGTATTCCTACTTTAATGCATAAATATAGAGGATGGTGACTAGAAAAACATCTTCAAAAAGCATGTTAAAAAAGTGCATTTTCGCTCTCAAATATTATGGAAAGTAATTGCCTAATAAGCTCAACCTGTTAGGTTATCATTAAAAGAAATCTTTAAGGACTAAACTTCAATTACATCACCAATTATGAAATCCTTGCTTCCTCCTTTAATTTTTGTCAACTGTTGCTTAGTGAGTTTTTCAATCTTTTTAGTTGGTCTTTTTATTTCCTTTTTTTGTTTAAACATAATGGGCTAGTTATAAGTGTGAAACAATCTATAATGCATAGAATAAAATGCACAAAAGATGGGAAGCATTAAAATAAAATCAATATGAAAAGAGCAAGTACCGAGCCAACAAAGACAAGAAAAGCTTATAAAGCGTGTTGTGAAACATACGCGGAAATGAAGCGAAAATCCGCAGAAGGAAAGGGAGAGGATATGATTAAAGAGATACTCGCACAATTCAAAAAGGCAAGGAAATATCAATTTAACAAACTAGCTGCGGAGTTCTCCGCTTATCTTCAATATCATTTTTTTAATTTTAAAGACGATAAAAAATTGGGCAATATATATAGTGATATGGCTTTACATTACAATGAGTTGGCCTACATTGAAAATATTGTCTGGATTAAGTTTTCAAAAATATGTTATGAATTAAACCAGACCAGAAATCCCGATGAAAAATTAGTTAAGCATTTAAAAAACACTTGTGAAGATCTGAAACCATATTTAAAGTATGAGTCAGCGCAAATCTGGATTTACACCTATACTTTATTAAACGAACTAGCTAATATTGAAGGAAAATATCATCTTGCAATTGATCAAAGCAAGGACGTGATAAAATACCTGGAAAATCGGAAAATTGAGCGGACGGCTCTTTTTTATAAGGACATAACTACGGCTTTTATTCAAGAGGGAAAATATAGGGAAGCGTTGGACGCTATTGAAAAGTCTAAGAGCCTTCTTAACATGGGTTCGCTTACATGGAGTATCTCTGCATATTATCGAATCGTCATCGAGCTACACCGGCGCAATTATCAACAAGCTTACGAATTGTTACAAGAGGCCAGGAAGAAAAAATATATCAACAAGGCTATGGAAGAACAATGGTATATTACAAGAGGCTACATGCAGTTTTTGATTGAGGTTGGAAAGGTAGTGGGTGAATCTAAGTTCAAAATCGGAAGATTTCTAAACAGCGTAGAAGTATCTTCAAAAGATAAACCTGGGCAGAATACTAATGTGATTATCCTCAATACCATTCTCAACATTCAATCTAATCGAGATAGCATTATCGAATCCCAAAAGGCTTCTCAACAATATGCCTACAGAAATCTCGACAAAGACAGTCGCGCCAAAATTTTCTTTCAAATGCTTCACCAGATTGTACCTGGGAATTTCCAAAAAGATAAGGTTCAAGCACGGGCACAAAAATACCTAAACCTACTTCCTCCACAAAAAGGGTACAACCCCGATTTGGAAATTATACCCTTTGAAGATCTTTGGGAAATGGTGCTTGGTACGATGGGTTGATTGGATGTTTCTTTAATTCGATATCGACTTCTTGTTTTTCCAAAACGGAGGTTGCGTGCTTTTTCCAGTTGGGTATGAGCCCGAGTTGAGCGCGTCGGTTTGCTTATTTCCGAAAGGGAGGTTGTTGATCCTATCAAGGGAACTACGGTGACAGAGGTGGGCTTACAACAAAGAGGCTACATTTCGTTCTTGTCGTATTATTTGAAACTTAAATACCGGAAAACTGTTTCGTGAACCGCGAAGTACTTGATCATTACGCTTCGTGGTGTGAGAGGTACACCCGTCAACATATTGTTGGCGGGCCTCCTACTCGATTACCTTTTCGTCTTTATTTTATCTTTTATTAAAGCTGAATATATGAACAAAACCATATTTATCAGCGAATGCAAATTTACCCCCTGAAAAACTTTTTGTAAAGGCCGGATAATTTTTATGGGCATTAAAAAATTCTCCAAGTAGCATCTCTTCTTCCACATCCCATATTTTTATTGATCCGTGAGTTGAAGCTGAGACTAAGTATCTCGCTGAATATTTATTGTATTCGGTAAAGCCAGGAAATATCTTATCAACCATTGAACGTGACCATAAATGCATCCCCTTGTAGCCAATCCAACTTAGTTTGGTTATTGCTCCTTTACCATTTATGTTAAACACTTTTGTCTTTGGCCTATAATCTGACCAATGCTCTCTTACTGATGGGTTTATTACTAGGATTTTACTTCCATTCGAAGTGGCAATTAAATTGTGTACTTCGTATCCTCCTTCTATAAGTTTTAAACTGGAAATACCTCCCCAAGGATGTTCTCTCCATTCATTAACAAATGCATAATATTTTTCTTTATCTCCTTTGTTTATGTTTTTGTTTAGAAAATTTATTTTTAGTCCATAGTATTGGATAAATCCTTTTAGGCTGTTATTGAGAGAAATAAATTCTAAGTCGTTTTGTAGTATCGCTATATCGTCCCCTTCAATTTCTTCATCCTTGATGAATATTCGTCGATTATGAGTACTTATTGCAGCAATCATATTTGGGAACAAATGTTTTATACTATCTATATTATATAAATAGGCATGATATTCCTCTAAATCATTTGAATAGTACTCTGTTCTAAAAATAAAGCATTTTCGGTTTAATCCAGAAGTTTCTAAATTATCCTGTTCAGCATCCTTCACTAATAAATACACATAGGGTTCATTTTTACCAGCGATTATTTGCTCAATTCTTGGCACTTTTAGTTTATCATTTGGTTTAACTATGTATTCTTTTTCTCGCCTCCACTCTATTCCAAATGAGTTATCAGAAGTCAAATCTTTATCAAATCTTATTAGTTTGTTATTCCCATTAATTACCCAGATATCGTGGCTGTAAAATATTGGCAATCTTAATCCTTCAGAAGTGTTAATTTCTTGTATTAATTCCCCTGTATTACCATCCCAAACTCTGCACGGCCCCTTACTTCTTGAGCCCGTCAATAAATATGGGTTTTCATCTGAATGCGAGTGCCACATCACTTCGCTAACAATGGAGTGGTTGCTTGTATGAATCTCATTTAAATTAAAATGTCCTGCAGGCAATGAAAATTCATGCTTAAAAAAACGTTCAGTTTCGTTAGACATTGAAGGTTTGCTGAAATTAGGAGCAACCTTAGCGTTGTATACCTTGTTCTGTTTTTTTTGCGAATTTTCTTTTCTTGTATTAGAATTTTCGTTGGTAAATTCTAATAAGGAATGGCTTATTTTATTTCTATTTAAATCGTAATTACTTCTTTCTATTATCCCAATTCTAAATGCATCTTCAACCGTTTTGAGCTGTCCCTTTAAGAGAATTAATTGGTCTTTTATTAATTCATCAAATTCTGTTTTTATTCCTAAATCTAACGCATCAGACAGTTTCCCTCCTGCGACTAAATTTTTTATTTTGTCCCTATGAGTCTGCATTTTATATTCGCTTTTGTTCTTTTTATTTGGTGAAAGGTAACGATTAGCTCTGCACAGTAGCGATGCTCATTAACGCTTAAACTCTCGCGGAGCTATTGATGCTGAGCTGGTGTTATCGGTCGTGTTTCAATTCTTTATATACTCAAAAATTAATTTATAATCTATATCATTTATTTGAGGACCGAATGCCTTAATTCTTTCTTCTTTTAATAAGTTATTCTCATAGAAATATTTTCTGATATATATATATATATTATTTCTATTTTCTTTCCTCATAAACAGTTTTCCACTTTCATATATTAAATCTAATTCTGTAAATGATTTTTTTCCTGTAGTATAAAAGTAAATAATTTTCTTCGTTCTATTTTTATTAAATAAGAGGTACTTAATCTTTGTCTCCGAATGTATTTTGTAATCTTCAGAATTAGATTTTGTTTCGTAGTATTTTCTTTGTTTGATTTTTCCTTTTCTATTATAAAATATTTCCATTTTACTTTTAGTCCATTCAAGAGTATCTTGATTTTTATAAAACTTGTAGTTGTTCTGAACTTTTCGACCTTCTGAATTATACTGGTGTTCAATAATATGTGAAGGTCTCATGATTTTATATTCTTCATTTTCATATGATCGAAAATACTCAGTCTTTATACAATTTCCATTACTATCATAACTATACAAATGATGTGAAATTTTCAGGCTATCAAAGTATGTTAATTCTTCTTTAATATTCCAATTCGCATCATATTTATTTAAAAATGATATAGATCCATCCCCACCTAAGTCGTTATCAGTAATAAGTCTATTTTTTCTGTCTATTTTGACAATGTTTGTTAATCTAGGCTTAGGATAATTTGCTGAAGAAACATATAATTTCCTTTCTATTATTGTCGTATCAGAAATTATCTGATCAAGCAGATACATATCATTCTGACCATAAATTGAACTAAAATAAAAAAATGCTATTAATATTGAGAGTACTAATTTCATATATTTATGTTTCATGACCGACAACATCCCGCTGTCCACAACTCTCCATCCCTATTGCGTTTACCGATGAGTTGTGTTTATTTCTTCTATCCATGCAAATATAAGAACTACTATTTAAAGTTAGGTTTGAATTTAAACAGCATTGGACATTAATAGTAGAACTATCCAAAAATCTCGATATTCTACTCTCTGCCATCATTGGAAATCAACCATTTGTCATTTTACAGTTACTTCAATGTTTGTTATTTCTTGGACGTTTTCCGAGAAACAATCAATGGGTTCCCTATTCTATTGGATAGAAGAATCGCAGATAGATTTCTTCGCCCTCTCATGGGATTACGCTCCGTTGATTGCATTCACAGCAATTGAATGGTCATGGGGCTATTGATGAGGAATGTCCAGTTTTCCCGTACGCAAGAGCCAGCTTCGCGCAACCAATCTGCAATGCCCTTGCTCCTGATCTCCAGCGCAGCTGCTCTTCCATGACTTCCGCAACCCGAGCCAGCTGATGTCCCGCGCTCCTGGAGCTAACTCACCAATCCAATCTACAACCAGTAGCAGCCCGCCACCATCTGTCGGCCAACACCTCAATCTAATCTCGCAGCAGCGCCCAAATCCATCCCGCCGAAGGAAGAGTCCAACCAAAGAAAATATGTTTCTCAGAAGCCCGTACGCAAGAGCTAGCCACTCACCATCCATTCGCCAAGCCCTTGCTCCTTAGCCTCGGCGCAGCTGTTTCAACAATACTCTTGCATTCCGCAACAGCATGTAGCGAGCGCTCCTGGACCTTTCTCGCCAATCAATCCTACAACCATGAGCAACTCTCTACAAGCCGTCAGCAATCGCCTCAAACTTCCCACACAGCAGCGCCCAAAACCCGCCCACCAAAGAATTGAATTTCGTTTTGGTTTTGAAATGTTCCTTGGTAAAAAGATTAGCCATCGCACAGGAGTGGCCTACATCGGCTACTACGTAACGCCGCATGTCATAGGTTTGCCATCGCTACTCCTCAACGCTTCTCCCAACGCGGCGGGTCAGGGCTGCAGGCGCTTTTCCTG
>CAZDTI010000337.1:0-9563 GCA_964508085.1 uncultured Saprospiraceae bacterium
AGCAACTCTGGGTGCTCCAGGTCCCACAGACCACCGCGCAAGACTCTGGAGGAGTCGAACTCCCATTTACCCAGAGTAGCAACTCTAGGTACCCCAGGCCCCACGAACCACCCTGCAAGACTCTGGAGGAGTCGAACTCCCATTTACCCAGAGTAGCAACTCTGGGTACCCCAGGCCCCACAAACCACCGCGTAAGACTCTGGAGGAGTCGAACTCCCACTTGCCCGGAGTCACAACTCCGGGCAAAATGCATAATATGGGCAAACCCGAAAAACGCCTCTTACCGCTCCACTACAATTCGCTCCACACGCTCACGACCATCTGCCCTTACCTTCAAGAAGTAAACCCCAGAAGAAAGCGCAGACAAATCAACTTTAATACCTCCAACAACAGTCCTTACAGATTCTTTTCTAAGCAATACCCCTAACACATTATAAACTACAATCTCTACCTCAGAAAAATTAGTCTCCAAGTGAATAATCCCACCAGTCGGATTTGGATATACAAGCAACTCGTTTTTAGCAATACTAGCCACTGCAACATTCGTCACAGAAACGGAACCTCCAACTTGACAACCGTTATCATCCGTAACAATATAATTGTAAACACCATTTTGAACATCAGTCAAAACAAAATCTGTAGCACCAGTATTCCATTCAATCGAATAATTAGGAGTGCCACCAAGCGGAGTAATAACAATGCTTGCTCCAGTTCCTCCCGTTGGATCTACAATGTTTTCTGAAGTCGTTAACTCCGCAACCTCATCAATCTCATAAGTAAAACTTCCTTGACAGCCCGCCATGTCCAAAACTTCTGCCGTATAAGTTCCTGCGGGTAATCCGTCAATGTCACCACCCTCTTCACCATTCGACCAACTGACTTCATATCCAGGAATACCACCAGTTAAATTCAACTCGATGGCCCCGTTAGCATTTCCAAAACAGTTGATGTCTTGAATAGTTGCACTTGCCTCTATGAGTGCAGCTTCGGTTATGGTGAAATTTTCTTCCAACAAACAATCATTCTCATCAGTAATGCTAACCTCGAAAGTACCTCCACTCAGATCTTCTATGGCAGAACCATCTTGGCCCGTGTTCCACAGAAATACGATGGGCCCCGTTCCTCCAGTAACACTAAGATTTATTGCACCATCCGAAAGACCATTACAAGAAACATTGTCAACCGTCGCGATTGATTCTATTGCTGCTGGCTCATTGAGCGAAATCGTCTGAGTACCAATACAACCATTGGTATCTGTTGTTGTAACAATATAATCACCAGCAGGCAGATTATTGATTAGATTACTATTTGCACCAGTATTCCACAAGTATTCGTAAGGTCCAATACCTCCACTTGTATTCAAAGAAATACTACCTGTATTGTCTCCAGCACAAGTTGCAATATTTAAAGTGGCTATACTTGCGATATTTGTAGTGTCCAAAATTTCAGCGGAACTTATCCAGGTACAACCCGAATCATCCGTAACCGTGACCCCGTAAACGCCACCAGTTACCTCCTCTAAATCATCAGTAGAGGCGGAAAAACCAGTACTCCATTCGTAATAGAATCCACCAGTGCCACCGCTCATGTCCACGTCAATATTTCCAGTGCTTAGTCCGTTACAAGTATGCTCAATGTCAAAAGTTCCTGTCATTTCTTCTGGTTCGTTGAAGCTAAAATCTATAGTATTGGTACAATTATTCATGTCCGTTACTGTAAGTTCATAATGGCCTTCCGATAGGTTAGAAATGTCCTGATTAATTGTCCCGTCAGACCAACTGTAGGTGTAGGGTAATATACCACCCGTTGTAGAAGTAGAGATCGCCGCTAATTCGCCATAACAGTTTATTTCCGTAGTCGTTCCAATAGTGTTAATAACAGGTGGAGCTGTTATTGTGATCTCTTCCGTTTGCGTACAAAATTGTCCATCAGAAACAGTAACAACATAAGCGCCCACTGTTAAGTTGTTTACATCTTGGGTTGAAGCGCCATTTGTCCATTGGTAGTTATAGTTGCCTGTACCATTTACCGAAAGGTCAATGCTTCCATTCTGACCAGTATAGCAAATTAGATTTTGCTGAGTATGATTTAAATTGAAAGTAGGAGATAAGTCAATGCTAATTTCATCAACTTGACTGAGGCCTCCTTGGTCAGTCACCGTTACTGCATATATATTGTTACCATTGTTTGGTGTTACGCTGATAGTCATTGTCGATGCTCCGGTATTCCAAAGGTAGGTACAGTCTGTACAAGATTCAAAGCCAGCATTAAGTAGGATGGTTTGTGGAGAACATAAGACCGTGTTTTCCCCAAGGTAAAGTTGACTTTGATTAGGAGCGCCAGGTGTTCCTAATACTTCTACAGAAGCAGTCCAGCTGCCTGGGAGAGCATTGTCTAAATTATGGCTGATGAGTTGTAAGGTAGGTCCGTTACCATCAGGAGATTCAGGCCAGGGCAGTTTATCGTCATAATGAACAGAGTCAATGAAACTACGATTTGCATTATTGATACTGATCCATTCCCCACCGTTGCTTAAACCTAAATTCCCACTTGCGGAATGGCCGAAACCTGCAATGAAATTAGTAACTGTTGGATGTACATTGTGAAAGCGAACTTCATCTTCCGCTAAAACCAAATAACCTTGTCCACCAAGAAATGTGTTCGCTGGAAGGTTGAAGTAATTACCACTTTCATCTTCTAAAAACCAACCCGATAAGTCTACCGTTTCATTGTTTGGGTTGTATAGTTCTATCCAATCTCCAGCATCTTGACTCGGGGTGTCAGGAGAGTGATAGTTGATTTCATTAATAACGATCGGAGCAATTTGTGTAGAACCCAATACGAAGTTTGCAGTGATGTCTTCATCGCTACTGATATTCATAGCTGTTGTAGATTGATAGCCCAAATAGCTTGGTGTCCAACCAGTGAAAAGGTATCCGGGTGAAGGTTGAGCTCGTAAAGGAACATCAATCCCTTCAAAGTATTTTCCTGACCAAGGGAAGTTTTCTGCTCTTAGATTTATGGTGTTTAAATGAAGAATACCTCCGTTCTGCGGAGAAGCATCTAGGGAAATATCCGCTTGGCCGGTAATGGAATCAAAGAAGTCTTCGAACTGATCCCACATTTCGTCATTTCTATTCTGGGAAAAAATCCGTGCGTATCCTACGTCTTCTGTGTAGTCGTTATCACCATCCCACCACTTCTCGGCATGAGCCCCAATTTCAGGTTGATAAACAGCTTCAAAGTCATTGATTCTGCCGATCAAACGTTCTGGCGTGTACATGATGTTGAGTAAGTCCGCCATTCGATTAATGAACTTTAAGCGAAAGCCATCATTTTCCATCAGCTTTCGCAATTGTAGGGTAGACCATTCTTTGTTGTGGTCCTCTGTTTGAGTGGGAGCCATCACCATTTCCAAAGAAGTCGAAGTCCAATCTCCAGAGTTGTAATCACCGCTCAACGGAATTAATCCAAAGGCTCTGTCCATGTCGTACAAAAAGTAGCGCCATTTTTCGTCCTCTTCTCGAAGTCTCCAGCCTTTGTTGTTATTGTCTGGCCAATCGTTATTGTCAATAAAAACATTGTGTAAGAAATAATCTACAAAGTGATCGAAGTCAATCCAGTTTTTTAATTCTTCGATATTTGCTTCATCTGTGAAATCTGCATCTTCAATAAAGTCACGATAGGTAGACCAGGCATCCAGATTTCCATGTTCCAAAGATTGTCGTCTCTGAACAATGTCAGCCTCTCCTTTTTCATAGTCATAATGCGTTTTCAAATAACGCCAATCCAGTTTTTCTCTTAAGTTGTGAATACCAAAGTATTCTCCATTCAAATAAACAATGGTTGGACGGTATGCCTGAAATTCCAAATCCGGATCTTGTATCATTTCATCGACGTCAGAAATATCATTCACAATATTTGCCGCCAAGGCATCTCTGAACAGTAGCTTCGACCAATCATTTCCAGAAGCCCTCAAAATAAAAGAACCGTATTCATCAAAGGGCAAATTTGGAAAAAGTGGATAGTTGATTTTGTTTTTTCCATATTGGCTCTTTGCCACAAAAGAAATTCCTTTATGCGGATAACTCTGACTAAAGCCACCATGTACTTGCACCCCTAAGTCCTGTCGAAAGCCAAAACTCCCATCTGCTTCATACAGCTCCACATGACAAGGAACCATGATGTCCTCTTCCCAAAGCGTATAAATTCCATCATCTCCAAAAAAGTTTTCGTCATTTGTAGAAACACAGAAAATCGGCATTGTATGATTAACGCCATACAAATAGGTATGCGTCATAGTTCGACTGGTGTTCATTCCATCTTTGAAGGTACAGGCACGTAAAACCGTTGTTGAGTTTATGCTGATCGAATTGGAATATGCAGGAGAGCTTTCTGTTGGTTCAGAACCATCAAGTGTATATCGGATGGTTCCATTTGCGGTGGAAGTGGTAATGGTTATTGTAATGCTATTGTTAAAATGGCCGCCAATTTGAGAGGCTTCCGGCATCGAGGCAATCGTTGTCCCCGTAGCATTACTTTCTTCAGGTGTAGGTTGGCCAAAGTAAATCCAAGAATTATCCCCATCGGCTTGCCGTCCTTTTGAGGTGTTCGCAATTTGAGAATCATAGCTATAGCTGTCAATAACAGTAGTAGCATCACTGGCAATTAGCGCAATACTCTCTCCACTTGAAGATAATTTAAAATTAGTATGCAATGGCCCCTGGCTATCCTGATTGTCGCACCAAATGAGAAGATAACCATTTCCGGGAATCGTAGTTCCAGTAGGAATCATCCACTTTGTAGGGTTAATCAAATCGTCAGTTAAGTACATCCCACCAATATTGACAGAACTACTGGCAGCATTATATAATTCCACCCAGTCGTCATCTTCATTATGCTCATCCACATTGACATTGGAGTTGGAAGCCAAGAATTCGTTGATATAAATTTGCTGTGCAGAAAGACTAAAAACTAAAGTATTCAAAAGGATTAAAGTCGCAACCCATTTACTTATTGTAGTAAATTTTTTCATGAGAAAAATAATTTTTACAAACCTGTTCAGATTCGGTAAAAGTCTATTTCAGACCTTCACCCGCATTTGGTCAGGCTACTATTAAGAAT
This sequence comes from uncultured Saprospiraceae bacterium, assembly GCA_964508085.1. Lineage (GTDB taxonomy): Bacteria > Bacteroidota > Bacteroidia > Chitinophagales > Saprospiraceae > CALGLS01. The sequence goes on from CAZDTI010000337.1 coordinate 5,125, forward strand.
ATTGGGAGAATACTTTAAGTTAGGTATGCATAAAAACGACCCATTCCCCATAAGAAAAGGAATGGCCCTAATACAATATCATCCGAAGCAAATCAAGAGAGATTGTTCGAGTCAATTTAAAACAAGTGAGTGTTTACCAGTGAAAACTGGCAGGAATGAAATTTTAGAGATAGGTTATTTGCTGAACAAATTTTTATAGGAGGGCTTAAAAAAAAGTGGAAGTTTTTATTTAAGTCTTACAAAGATATAGAAATTTTGGTTTAAAAACCAGCCAATGTAAATTTTTCCTCGATTCATTTGCCTGGGGTTGCCACCCCAGGCAAATGTAGGTTCGACTCCTCCAGAGTCTTGCGTACCAATACGTGACAAAGTAAGACTCCGAAGGAGTCAAACCACAATTGACCCTAGCGGCAACTGGTGGCGAAAACCACGTCCCCACACAAGACTCTGGAGGAGTCGAACCCCTCTTGCTCATAGTAGCTACTATAAGCAAAATTTATCCTACCGCTCCACCACAATTCGTTCCACTCGTTCCCGATCATCCGCCTTCACCTTTAGGAAATAAAGACCAGAAGAAAGATTACCCAGATCAATCACAAAATCCCCATCAACACTATTCTGCGTTTCTTCTTTCAAAATCGAGCCCAAAACATTATACACACTAATATCCACCTCTACAAAGTCAGACTCCAAATAGAGAATTCCTCCTGTCGGATTCGGATAAATCGAAATCTCATCATCCCCAATAGTTGCAATCCCCACACTAACCAAAGAGACAGAACCCACTATGAAACAATCGTTTGCATCTGTAATGGTATAATTGTAGAGACCACTTTCTAAGTCACTCAAAGCGAAATCAGTAGAACCATTATCCCATTGAATAGAATAATTGGGTGTTCCTCCTTCAGGAGAAATAGTGATGCTGCCATTATTAGTGTCTGTAATATTTACAACTTCCTCAATGGCAGTTAGCTCTGGTGCTTCTCCGACAGTATTGGTGAAAACCACTTGACAACCCATGAAATCTGTAACTGTAGCAGAGTAAGTACCAGCAGTAAGACTGAGCGCAGCAGGAAAGTTAGTTCCATTATCCCATATAAAAATATAGGGCTGAGTTCCCCCACTGATATCTAACAGGATTACACCATCGTTGCCCCCGAAACAAGTGACATCCTCAATCGTTGTACTTGACATCAGCATGCTACCTTCTGACACCGTTACACTTTCTTCAACAATACAATCATTTCCATCTGTAATGGTCACGTTATAGTTACCAGCTGCCAAATTGTCAATGTTCATTGCGATATCGCCAGTAGACCAATTATAGTTGTAAGGCATCGTACCTCCCGTAGTTACCGCATCTACAGTACCTTCTAATTCTCCAAAACAAACATTGTCGACAACCTCAAAAGAAGCCTCCAATGAATCAGGTTCGGTGATGGTCATCGCCTGCGTATACGTACAGTTGTTCGCATCTATAATCGTCAAAATATAATCACCAGCTTCTAGATCAGATGGATTTTGTCCCTCATAACCATTGTCCCATAAATATTCAAAAGGCAGTGTTCCTCCTTCCACGAAAAGGCTGATGGTACCATCTGAAAACCCATTACAGCTAGGGCTAACAATTGTAGGGACAGCTCCAATGGTTGCTGGCTGATTTAAATCAAAAGATTGTACCACACTACAGGCCAATTCATCTGTTACGGTTACCGTGTACATCCCATCCTGTAAGTTATTAAGGATAAGTCCTGTGTCACCTGTGTTCCAACTGTTGATGTAAGCGCCTGTACCTCCGCTAATACTGATTTCAATACTACCATTCTCCTCTCCATTGCATTGAATTTCACTAACGGAGCTGTTAATTGTTATTGCAGTAGGTTCCGTAATCATAAAGCTTTCACTAAAAGAGCAACTGCTACCATCCGTAACTGTAACGATGTATTCTCCAGCGATTAATGCACTAATCGAATTGGTTTCTTGCCCGTTGTTCCATTCATAGGTGTAGTCTCCATTGCCGCCAATGGCATTTAAAGCAATCATTCCATTACTACTTGCAAAACAATTGTTATTGATCAGTAGAAAGTTGTTGTAACTCAATAAGGAGGGCTCGGTCAATTCAATGGTCTGGCTGTTTGTGCAACCATTGTTGTCCGTGATGGTGTAGCTGTAACTTCCTGTTGTTAAGTTGTTTAAAGCATCATTGGTCGAACCCGTATTCCAGAGGAAAGAATAAGGAGCTGTTCCTCCGGCAGGGGTTAAATTGATCTGACCATTGCTTTCGCCAAAACAGGCAGGAGAAGTGGAGACTTGGTTAACACTAAGGAGACTTGATTCGCTTATCGTAAGGAGTTCAATGCGAGAGCAATTGTTTTGGTCAGTGACTGTAACGGTGTAATCCCCGGGTGAAAGATCTTCGATGTTTTGTGTATCTGCGCCAGTATTCCAATTGAAAGAGTAATCTCCAACACCACCTGAAACGGCTAAGTTTATACTTCCGTTATTTTGATCAAAGCAATCAATGTTTTGGATGGTAGGACTAATTTGTATTGCTGCCGGTTGAGTTATAACAAAAGACTCACTTGCTGTACAGTTGTTGGCGTCTGTTGTCGTCAATTCATAGTTTCCAGCTGGTAAATTGTCAATATTATTTTCGGAAACACCATTATTCCATTCAAAACCAATAGCTCCAGTTCCTCCATTTGTAGCTATGGAAATACTACCCGCGTTATCCCCAAAACAACTGTTATCTGTTATTGCCAGTGTTTCAATAGTCAAAACATCCGGTTCGGTAATTTCTGTTTCTTGAACCTTCGTACAGCCATTTGCATCGGTAACGGTGACGCTATAACTACCAGCTGGTAGATTATCAGTATCGTCAACAGATGAACCAGTGCTCCAAAGGAATTCATAGGGGCCTTCGCCGCCATTTGCGTTTACGGAAGCATATCCATCGGGTGTGCCAAAGCAAGTAAGATTGTTGTTGCTAAACTGTAAAGTGATGGGGCTGGGTTCAGAAACAAGAATGTCTTCTACGATTGAACAGTTATTTGCATCCGTAATGGTGACGAAATAATTACCTTCTGGAATGTCATTCAAATCAGTAGAAGTGGCTCCGGTATTCCATTCAAAAGTATAATTGCCCGAACCTCCTGTTGGAGATAAATCAATGAGCGCATTTGAGGAGCCGGAACAATCAATAGCAATGACTTCGATATTGGCTTCTATTAGGTCAGGACTGCTGATTGTGGTATTTACAATGCTCGTGCAATTATTGTTATCAGAAATAGTTACTGTGTATTCTCCAGCCACTAAATTGTCAATGTAGTCACTGTTTTCATTGTTACTCCAATCAAAGGCATAAGGATTATTCCCACCTGATGTAGTCAAGGTAATGTCGCCATTACTATCTCCAAAACAGCTAAGATTCGTTTGATTGGTTGTGCCAATAAGAGGAGAGGGGTTGAGTAATTCAATGCTCTCTACCAATGTACAGTTTTGTTCATCAGTAATGGTAACACTATAAGTTCCAGCGGCTACATCGTTTAATTCGTCAGAATCATTGTCGGTATTCCATAAATAAGTATAATCTCCGATACCTCCAGAGGTAGTCAATGTAATTGCCCCTGTTTCATTATTATGACAATCGATAGCTTCTGTTTGGAAGCTGTTGCTAATAGCACTTGGTTCTGTAATGTTTGTTTGTTCAACTATACTACAGCCAGCGATATCAGAGATGGTTACCTCATAAAGTCCTACTGGTAAATTGTTAATACTTTCTCCAGTTTCTCCATTGCTCCAAAGGAAGGAATGAGCACCAGTACCGCCTTCCACATCTAGGTTGATTTCACCATTGTTCATTCCATTACAGGTGATAGCTGTATTGGAGATGGTGGCAGAGATAATATCTGGTTCTGTGATGGTTGCTTCTTCTTCGAAGGTGCAATTATTATTGTCAGTAATGGTTAGGGTGTAATCAGCTGCTGCTAAATTTGTAATTTCATTTGTTGTTGCGCCTGTGTTCCAGCTAAAAGAATATGGGCCAACGCCTCCGCTAGGATTTGCAATTAGGTTACCTTCATTGGCACCAAAACAAGATACATCGCTTTGAATCATGCTGACATCCAATGCGGGAGGAGTAGTAATGGTGATGCTTTCGGTTGACGTGCAATTATTGTTGTCTGTCACGGTGACCTCGTAAGTTGCTGCAGCTAAATTATCGATCTGAGCGCTGGTTTGATCATTGTTCCACTCGTAATTGTAAGGCCCTTCTCCTCCAGTAGTATTTATGGAAATACTTCCTGTATTATTATTGTTACAATCAAGGTTGGTTTGGCTAATGGTATTTGCAATTGCTGTGTTTTGAGAAACGATGGCTGTCTCTATAGTAGAGCAATTATTTGCATCAGAAATGGTTACAGTATAAGTGTTTGCCACAA
>CAZDTI010000338.1:0-9557 GCA_964508085.1 uncultured Saprospiraceae bacterium
ACCCGATTTGTGTGACGTGAGCAGAACCATCCTCGGTATAATAGTTGTCGTTGGGTGAGGTAGAAATAAAAGGGCGTACGGTAATGTCATTTGGCATGTCAATGGAATACCCCGCCTCAAAATATAATGGTGAATCACTACCAGGAAAGGAATTATAAAAATCCCATCCAGCGAAGAAGTCCAGTTTACCAATATTGTAGACAGCTCTCAGTTCTAATCTGTTTGTGGCCCCGTCATTATTAAAATCAAAGCCCCCCCCAACGTTGGGGTCGTAGTGCGGCAATACCATTACAGCCAGATTTGATTTCTCACCGATTTTACCACCATAACCGATATATGGGATAATCTCTTTATAATTTGGTGCATCAGAGGCAATTGCCATTGGATAGGAGGACCAAACTCCAACAAAAAAACCTCCATTGGAAAGAGTGACACTAGCTTGTGCGTTTGGGTGGTCTCCCAGCATTAACCCGCGCCAGAGAAAGCGGCTATTTAACGTAACATCAAAACCTAAGTTCCATTTAGATTTTGTACTATCTGCTTGTGCTGATTCTTGACTATCAAGTTCTGTAGAAAGATGAAAAACTTCCTGTGTTGTATTTAATTTGGTGCTATCAGTTTCTATAAAGAAGGCTGAGACCTGCTGTGTAGTAAATAACGCCATTAGTGTTAGGACGAATAGTATTTTATTTTTCATTTAATATTTATTTTATTTTTTTTAAAAGTAGTTTTTAATTAATTATTAATTAATTAATTAAAGGCCATATAAAGGAACGCAGCCAATAATCCGCCAAGGATAGGACCTACTACTGGTATCCATGCGTAGCTCCAATCACTGCTTCCTTTTCCTTTCATTGGTAGTATAGTGTGCATGATTCTAGGTGCTAAATCTCGTGCTGGGTTGATGGCATAGCCCGTTGTTCCCCCCAAAGAAAGACCAATACCTAGTACCACAAGTGCAACAGGTAAAGCATCCAAAGAACCTAAAGAAGCGGCTTCTTCACCTACCTTGGCTCCAGTCATATAGAATATGGCGTATACCAAAACGAATGTACCAATGATTTCAGAAATAAGGTTTGCGAAATTGTTCCTGATTGCAGGACCAGTACTAAATGCAGCTAACTGCATTCCGGGATCATCAGTAGCATCAAAGTGAGGACGATAATGTGACCAAACTAAGAGTCCACCAATTGCAGCACCGATAAACTGTGCTCCTAAGTAGGCAGGTAATACAGAAGCTGATATTTTTCCCGCAGCAAGTAATCCAATGGTTACAGCGGGATTGAGATGCGCTCCACTAATCGAACCAACCATAAATACGGGTACAAAAACGGCGATAGCCCATCCGAGAGTAATAACAATCCACCCTGAGCTTTCGCCTTTAGATTTTTTTAAGACAACATTGGCTACTACACCATTTCCTAGTAAGACTAGCATGGCTGTACCAATTAATTCGGCAATAAATACTGACATAATTTATTTATTTAATGTTTAAAAATATAGTTTCGTTTAATATTTATAAAAAATGGCATAGCAAAGCCCTGTACATATTTTCCAATTTGAAAAATGTATTACGCTGCAACAATAATTGCAGGATACTCTCTTTTTAATTTAAATCGATAAGACCAAGCTTTTTAATCAGGCATGGTCTTGCGATATTTTAAAGGAGAGGATTTATAGTGTTTTTGAAATAATTTACAAAAATGAGATACATTGACAAATCCAGATTCGTTACTAATTTCGCCAATACTCTTATCTGTTGTCATCAATAATCGGGATGCTTTTTCTAATTTCTTTTTTCGAATCCAGTTTGCTGGAGTATCATTATATTTAAGTTTGAATTCTCTTTTAAATTGAGATAAACTTTTGTTGGACAAGAAGGCTAAATATTCAACATTCAAACTTCGATATAAATTCGAGGACAATATTTCCTCAAGTGATGAATGATTATCTTTTGAAATGGTTCGAAGTAAACTTGTGAAATAACTTTTTTCTTGGCCTAATACTAGTGTAAACCACAACTCATTTAATTTCAATTCTATCAACTCCTTTGGTTTTTTATTAGGCTGTTCCAAATGACTCAATAGTGATTGAGTATATCCTCCTAACAATGTATCAATTTGAAACTGATAAATCTCTAATGATCTTACATTCAAAAGGTCGGAGGGGGATAATATTTGGTTATGACGTTCTACAAAATCTAGCATGTAATCATCCTTTAGAATAAAAGTCAAGCTTTCGGATTGATAATTCTCATAAAGGTCTTCAAGTACGATAATAGAATCTTTTCGGATAAAAATCCCCTCACCTTTACTTACTTGATAATGTAACTCTGGAGTTGTGATCCTCTTACTTCCATTTAAAACCAAAATCAACATATGGTCATCTGCCACCAAACGATACTTTTTTTGATTTACTAGTTTAGAATGGTAAATAATACTTTGCGCTTTTGCATGAAGTATTTTGCAATTGTCTGCTTCGGTAAAATAGTTTTCTAAAATCTTATTCATTATATGTTTGATTGAGGGTTTTATCCAATTTAGGACTATTGACCTTTATGAAACATTCAACAATATTGAAATGCGATAACCCTCGAATATGAAATAAAATTCTTTTTGACGCAACATCATCAAAACATTATATCCTATTAATAATTGCACTATGCAAATATAGAGGTGAAATAGAAACTCAAAATACTCTTTTTGGTTCTTATTCTGTTCGATTTGGCTCATTGGCTGATTTTGGGGCGATATATCACGAATATATTGCTCGAATATTTAAGAAAAAATTAAAATACGATCAATAGAAGTGAACATAGCAATAGCTTATTTTTTTGCCTTGAACCAAATACAACATAAACAGACCTAAATAGAAAATTTTGTAACGCCCTTTCTACAATAACTTTACCCTTGGAATTTTCGAGGTGATATATTCAAACATATTCTTTTCCAAAATTATAAACTCTAAATGGTTTGATCATTCATTGATTAATTAATGAATTATGAGATCTCTCAAAAGATAACAACTGTACTTACTTTAATTTTTAATCAAAAAAATAGAACTAGATATGAAACGTTTTTTTAACGAATCAGGAAAAGTAGTAACCGAAGCAATAGACGGAGAATTGCGTTTAACAGGGAATCAAAATTTAACCAGAGCCGATGGCTTTCCATCAAGAAAATTTGTTGTAAGAGGAGATTGGGATAAGTCAAAAGTGGCTATTATTTCTGGAGGAGGAGCAGGGCATGAACCAGCACACGTAGGCTTCATAGGAGCAGGAATGCTTACAGCAGCCATCTCAGGTGAAGTATTTGCTTCCCCGAGTGTAGAAGCAGTACTAGCCTGTATTCTTCACGTAACGGGTGATGCTGGCTGCCTACTAATTGTCAAAAACTACACCGGCGACCGTTTAAATTTTGGATTAGCTGCTGAGCGAGCTAAAAAGATGGGGAAAAAAGTAGAAATGGTGGTTGTCAAAGACGATGTAGCTATTGTAGATGCTCCTCAACCTAGAGGGATTGCAGGAACATTATTCGTTCATAAAGTCGCTGGTTATTTATCAGAAAAGGGAGTCTCTCTTGAAGAAATTAAAATAAAAGCAGAGGAAACTGCAACCAATAGTCTTTCCTTAGGTATTGCTATTTCTACTTGTACACTTCCTGGAAAAGAGATAGATAATTTAGAAACTTCAGCTGAATTGGGTTTAGGAATACACGGAGAACCCGGTCTAGAAAAAGTTGAATTTAAGAATGGAAAAGAGGCAGTTGCAATGGTTCTTTCAAGGTTATTTGCGGGGACAGACCCTGAAGCCGATTATGCACTTTTGATTAATAACTTAGGCTCCGTAACCCCATTGGAAATGTCAATTATAGCGAATGAAGTGCTGACCTCTCGTTACCAAGACCAAATAAAACTGGTTATCGGTCCTGCCTTATTGATGACCTCCTTAAATATGTATGGCTTTAGTTTTTCTTTATTAAAGCTTAATCCAGAAAATGAGAAAATACTTAAAGAACCTGTTCAGCCTTCCTCTTGGCCAATGGTCGTTGCACCTAAAGAACCTAAAGTTTTTAGTATCGACTATTTGCAATTGAGAAAAAAGTTTGAGCCTAGTATGAATCCAAGAGTACAGGATTTTATTCAGACTATCTGTGCAGCTTTACTGAGTTCAGAGGACCACCTGAATAGTTTGGATAAAAGAATAGGAGATGGTGATACAGGGAGCACTTTCGCTGCAGGAGCAAATGGAATAATTGAATTATTAGATGCTAAAACTTTACCACTTAATGAAACGGGAGATTTGTTAGTTGCTATCGGTGAGTTACTTGCCAGTCACATGGGAGGCTCTAGTGGTGTACTATCTTCTATCATGTTTACGAATGCTGGTACTTGTATAGCAAAGGGAAAAGATTTGGCTGATTCTTTGAAATCGGGAATTGAGATGATGATGAAATATGGTGGAGCAAAGTTAGGTTCTAGAACAATGATTGATGCTCTGATTCCTGCAATAACAAAATTAAAGGAAAATGACTTAGAAGGTGCTGCATTAGCTGCCAGAGAAGGAGCCAATTCTACTGCTAAAATGGAAAAAGCGGAATCTGGTCGTTCCTCTTATCTAAGAGCAGAAAGTCTTAAAGATATTATCGATCCTGGTGCAGAGGCAGTAGCTATTATTTTTGAATCTATTGCATTAAAGCAGAAATATAAGCACTAAGTTGGTTTTTTAAAATAGGCTGACTCAAAAATATAAAGTCAGCCTCACTTCAAAGTTATTCCTAATTCGTATATCAAATATGGAAATCCAAAAGTAATGTTATTACTTGAGTGTATATTGTTATAATGGAATCCATTTCTTCCTTTCCTTTTATTAATCTAATTGTCAATTTATTCTTTTAATATGATTAAAAATACAAGGACTCTAGGAGAGTTCATCATAAAAAATCAATTGGCTTTTCCGTATTCTACAGGAGAATTATCAAGCTTGATTAACGGAATAAGGCTCGCTGCAAAAGTGGTCAATCACGAAGTTAATAAAGCTGGATTAGTAGACATTTTAGGTACATATGGAGAAACAAATATTCAAGGTGAACAGCAACAAAAATTAGATATGTTTGCCAACGAAAAATTTATCCAAGCTTTAGATAGTCGAGAAATAGTTTGTGGGATTGCCTCAGAAGAGGAAGAAAATTTTGTAGCGTTGAATAGTGACGACAATAAAAATCAAAACAAATATGTAGTATTGATAGACCCCTTAGATGGCTCATCTAATATTGATGTAAATGTATCAGTAGGAACTATTTTTTCAATTTATAGGAGAATTAGTCCTATAGGTAGTTCGGTTCAATTAGAAGATTTTCTACAGCCGGGTAGAGACCAAATAGCAGCTGGTTATATCATATATGGTACATCTACTATGATAGTGTATTCAACTGGCGATGGTGTAAATGGTTTTACACTTAATCCCGCAATTGGTACTTTCTACCTTTCTCATGCTAAAATGAAATTTCCTGATGATGGGACTACCTATTCTGTAAATGAAGGCAATTATGAATATTTCCCCAAAGGAGTAAAACAGTACATTAAATACTGTCAAAAAAAGGAAGAGAATCGTCCTTATAGTTCAAGATATGTTGGATCTTTGGTCTCAGATTTTCATAGAAACATGATTAAAGGGGGTATATATATGTACCCAAATAGCGACATAGCAAATGATGGCAAACTTCGATTGTTATATGAATGCAACCCCATGGCTTACTTAGCTGAACAGGCTGGAGGAATGGCTACAGATGGCCGTCAGAGAATATTGGATATTCAACCCTCAGAGTTGCATCAACGGGTTCCTTTTTTTTGTGGAAGTAGAAATATGGTCAAAAAACTAAAGGAATTTATATAGAAAAACTAATGCTAAAAGGGACAATGTTCAGGGTGGAGATTCCACAATAGTGTTTATTCCAAAGAGCCACGTAATCTCCCTTGAGCGCGGTTTTTGAAAGGATACTTTCCACATTTATTTGCAAATTCTCTACTTACTCCTCCGAATCGCATAGAAAATTAATATCTTAGTATAGATGAGCACTTCAATTCTCCGAAAGATTATTTACAACCTTTAGCTATAAAACAATGATTAAACAAATCACAGCCTCCTCCCTTGTTATACTCTTACTATTTTCTTTCCAAACAAACCCGATACTCGCGCAGGATTTTACCGAGCGAGTTATTGTAAAAGGCCTGGAAAATCCTATTCAAACGGATGCAGCTGATCTGGATGGAAATGGATGGATAGACATTGTTATTCGCACCAGAGACCAGGAGCTAAGCTGGCTAAAAAACGAGGGAGACGCGCTCTTTACTTTACCCAAAGTGTTTGGCCCTGCAAACGTAAGATATTTTGAACTTTTTGATCGCGATGCGGATGGAGATACGGACATTTTATTGGTCTATGGTGAGAATAAAACGATTGCATGGCTGGAAAATATAGGTGGCAACTTTGACACCGAACACATTATTGCAAGCTCCTCCTTTGCAGTTTCTGCCACATTCGCAGATATGGATGGCGACGGTGATTTGGATGTAACTTGCTTTTCTGGGGGAGGTGGTGTATTGTATTGGTATGAGTACTTAGGAATTGACAACTATTCAACTGGAACTACTATCGCTTCGGTTGCTTCTAATACATACAAAATAATGACTGGCGATATCGATGGAGATGGGGATATAGATATTGTTACGCCATCGCGACTGGTAGGAACGAGGGTTTACAAAAACATGGGCAATGCCGAATTCGAACCTTATTATGTAATCGGAGGAGACTCCTACGGAGCTGATCTGGTTGATATAGATGGTGACGGAGATATGGACGTACTTCAATGCACTCCTAACCAGTGGGTAGGTTGGTACGAGAATGACGGTAGCGGAAATTTTACTTCCGATATTATTACTTCAGGGATTTGGTGGCCAAATGATGTGAAGGGCGTCGACCTCGACAATGATGGAGACAAGGATGTGTTGACTACTTCCTGGGTGATCAATAAAGTTGGTTGGATTGAACAAACGGCACCCGGTGTTTTTGGAAATTTAGATCTCATTGATGATGATGACAATAAATTTATTATATCGATCGCTGCAGATTTTTATAACACAAATGCAAACAGTGTACTTTCTATCAGCGACGAATATAGTCTTATTGAGTTATTTAAAAATTTCAACAATGGCAATTTCTCCAACGGATCACTTGTTTTTCCAAAATACAAAACCCCACGAGAAGGGCATTATGAGGATATCAATAATGATGGAGTCAAAGATTTTGTTTTTGCTGCCCAAAGCAATCTCGTCTATGCTGCCCTGGGTATTTGTAATGGCGCTTTTGCAGATCCAATAGCCATTGCTAACCCTGGCCCGACTGGCATATTGTATAATCTGGAAGTTGGAGATTTAGATATGGATGGCGATCAGGACTTGTTGGTCTACCAGGGATACAGTGGAGAACGGGTACAGTATGGTATAAATGATGGGACTGGTAACTTTGGAGAGTTCATACAGCTTTATGGCGAAGTTGCCCGTGGATTTAAAATTGTGGATTTAACTGGTGATGGTCTTAATGACATCCTTCTTATGACAAATCAAAGTAACGATGGACTCGTTTACTACACGAATTTGGGCAATGGTACCTTTGGTGATGTTTATACTTTTGATGATGTCACCCAATTTCCTGGAAAATTAGAACTCGGCGATTTAGACGGAGACGGAGATCTGGATATTGTACAAGACAAATATACAGCAGGAATTTTAAAATGGTATGTCAATGAAGGAAATGGTAATTTTGCCACTGAGCAATTTATAGACTACAGCGGCGTCTTAAACTATCCTGAGTTGTATGACGTAGACGAAGATGGTGATCTAGATATAGTTTTAACACAATCATCTTCCGGCACCTGGAATGTTGTATGGTATGAAAACCCGGGAGACAACCAGTTCACGCTTTCCAATTTTCATGAATTACCAGATGGTTCCATGTCACTAGGTGGAAATTATAAAACCTTTGGAGATTTGGATCATGATGGATTTGACGATTTACTTTTAAATCCTATCGTTGGTAATGAGTTGTTCTGGTTTCGGGGACTTGGTGCTGGCGAGTTTGAACCTCCACAAGAAATAGATACTGGCCTTGACATAAATACTTTTGAAACCGTAGATGTAGATCTCGATTCTGATGATGATTTTTTCTTTATAGACGAAAACAGTCATAAAATATCCTGGCTGCGAAACAATTCACTTACAGCAGGCGGTACAGACATTACTTTAAACATTCAGTCTCAGGACACCCTCCAATGCTTTGGCGATCAATCCGGTTCCATTCACATCAACGCAGATACCTATCTATGCGACGACTATTCTATAGCCTGGGCTAATACCGGGCTTTTTGGTTTTATTTTATCTGACCTTGCTGCTGGCACTTATGTGTATACCGTTTCCAATTCGTTTGGCACTTCCATCTCAGATTCTGTCGTGATTGTAGCCCCTCTCGAAATAATGGCGGAAGGCGAAGGTACTTTCTCTACTCCGGGCAATCAAGAAGGCATGGCATGGGTAACTACCAACGGTGGCGTTCCTCCTTATACCTACCAATGGTCTGATCCGATGTCGAGCACTACAGACACGCTCAACAATGTAAATCCTGGCGTATACACAGTGACGGTGACAGATATAAATGGCTGTACGCAATCAACAACAATAGAAGTAGCAGCATCTGAAATTTTAGTTGATGTTACTTATGTAAATTCGGGACCTTGCTTTGGAGATCAAGCTGGCTCAATCACAATCAATCCGCTGGGTACTGAGGTATATGAGATTAGTTGGGATGATCCAAATCTAACTGGTTTTAACATTCAAAACCTGGGCCCTGGCACCTATACTTACACCCTAGAAAACACCTGGGGGCTCATCCTCAACAATAGTATTACAATATCCGAACCGGATGAGTTAACTTGGGTTGGAAACTCAATTGGTTCTGCCCCCGGTGCCGCTCAAGGCAGTGCATGGGTACAGGTTTCGGGTGGAACTGCTCCCTATTCATATGAATGGCAGGGCCTTAATTCAAGCGATGAAATCATCACAGGCCTCAACCCAGGATCATATACCGTTTTCATTACAGATAATGTTGGATGCACCACGAATGCAACAATTATGGTCGGCGATCTTACTTCGGCTACTACCCTATCCAATCCATTTGGCATTAAAATATATCCTACGCTGGTGCTTGGGGACGAGCTTTACATCCTTGCTTCAGAAGCAATCACCGAACCTGTTAACATAAGTATTACGAATCAGCTGGGGCAAGTAATCAGACAGTTATCATTACCGATATTGACTAGCGGGACAGCTATTGATCTCTCTGGTTTGCCGGAGGGTGGTTATTTTATTTTGGTTGAGGAAGATGGGATTCGGCAGATGGCTTTGGGTTTTGTTGTGGGGGGATAGTTTTTTTGGCTTGTGCTGTATTGGACATCAATTCTCCAAAAGTGAAGCCCTAACATTTATTTCAATAAAATAATCCTATG
>CAZDTI010000339.1:0-9533 GCA_964508085.1 uncultured Saprospiraceae bacterium
TGTATTTATAATGTTATTGGAAGTAAGTTGCTTGTGCTTAAAGCAAATACGTCGTCGCTTAAGATAGATTTATCCCAGCTGGAAAGTGGATTGTACTTGATTGAGATGAAGGAGGTGAACGGGAATAAAAGGGGAGGAGGGAAGTTTGCGAAGATGTAAGATTTTTTCAACCTGAAGCACCAAGTCGAGAGTGTTCAATAAAGTGTGTCAGCGGGTAGATTTCCCTTTAGGGATTTAAGGGCTGCGCTAGGAAATGACACAGAGGTAGAACAGTTCCCACAAATCAACTTAAAAGTGCTTGGCTCGCAGCTGAAAAAAAACGCTTCTAATCCAGTGACTCTGGTCAGCTGCGGGCAGATTTCCCCTTTAGGGGCTAGGGGTTGCGCTGGCAAAACTATTGACTCCACGAGATCCTGCCTGGTGGCTCTATCTGGTGCTAGACAGGCCGACAGGTTTGTTAAAACCACATAAACAAAGAAATCTTTAAAATCAAAATTCTCGCTCTTCGTTCTTCTTACCGCCTCCAAAGGTATAACTAATCCCCATTCCTGCATTAAATAAATTTTTTCGACTCCAATCTAAGCCTGTTTTTCCACCACTTCCTTGGACGTTATAATTTCCAATATCCAAACCGAACTTAAACTCATTACCAAACATGACCCCAGCATTGAAGCCTGTGAAATTTGCAGAACCAAAAACAGTAGAAACTTGTCCCGCTCTTTGATGAATAAAACGAGGAGTAAAGTACAAGTGGATTTTTTCAGAAGGATGATAGGACATCGACAGTGGAAACTGAAAATTAAATACCGTAATACCCACGACAAGAAGGGGGGTAAAACCAATTCCAGCACCAATGGCCATTGCAAAAGGAGAATCCTGGGTACCCAGGAATTGATATTTCGCATCTAACATGATGTTGATAGAGGTACTTATTCGGAGGCCTACGTCGAGGCGATCTATAATGCCATATCGGCCTCCAATCTCTAGAACGGGAAGATATAAGGTGGGAATGATAGTGACGGTGTCATCCACATTATAGTCCACGGTTTCTACTAAAGTAGCATTTCCACTTATTTCTCCTCCTCCTTGTGGTAGGGCCCGGCCAGTATTGAAACCTGTTAGGGATACACAGGCGGAAGTGGAAAATAAGGCAGCACAAAGCGCAAGAATGGCAATGATTTTATTTACTTGTATCATGTGTTTTGTTTTTGGTAAGGTCTGTTAGCCTTTGCCAAATGTACAAGTAATTTACAACTTCATGAACAATCTAAATAGATCCCTTTGGCGAATTAAGAGAATAGAGGTGGACGTTGTTTTCTATTCAGAAATCTTCAACAAGCCACTGAAGGTTGGCTTTTCATCCTGTCAAATTGAATAACTCCGATCATTTTTCCACCGTTGGTCAACTTTTTTCGGTATTTTTTATTAGCTCTTTTCTTTAATAATTTTTGAACACTGGGGTCAAAATAAAAGATTTCAAGAAGATCAGCATAATCTTCAATGGCGTGGATTGCGTTGTAATCGGTTTCATTATTTGTGCCAGCCGTAAGCCTAAATTGTTTGTTTATGTGTTTGTTGATGATGGCTTCTTCATGGCATAAAATAGGTACGCCACAAACTAATAATTCTCTTACAATAGGGTCTGGAGTCTCTAAAATAGGAAGAAATAAAATGGTAGCTTCCTTAAAAATTTTGGTGGTTTCTTCTTCTGTTGTAGCACAAATAACTTTGATGTTCATGCCTAAATCAGATAAAGTGGCTCCTTTGTGTTTGTAAGAAAAATTGCGTCGACTGAACAAAGTTAGATTTATTTTGGATTGGTGTTTCGGCGTTTGGCGTCGATAAAAAGAGCCATAGGATTCGATAAGTTGTTCTAAATAAGGTTCAGAAAGAACGTCTACTGTCGCCAGTACGTTGAAAGTCGTCATCATAATAAGTAGTTTTGTGTGTTTGGTTGCCTAGGGATTATATTGAACCCTTAAGTACACAAAAAAAAAGACAACTATTATTCCATGCCCACTAAGCAAATTGTGACTTCAATTCTTTGTTTGTAACCTGAGAATATAGTGTTAGAAAAAGAGATTTAAACGGGAGATTCTCGTTTTTTTGCGAAAAAGAAGTAACAGAAAGTCGGTAAAAAAAATGTTAGTTTAGCAGCGTATCTTGTTATGATCTGCAATGAAATGTATGTTTTAATTTTCCTTCTTTGTGGGAGGTGTTTCGAGTGAAAAACAATATAACCAAAGAAAGAGGGAACTATTGGCCACTTCCCTGTCACAAATTTCCTTATAAAACGATTCTTCTAAGCATGGTTTTACACGGTATTGAACGAATTCCCCCCGTCACTAATCTATGTAAAAAAAGATTGATATGTTAAGTCTGGTATTTTACCTTGTGGGTATCAAACAAAGACAATTAGACAAAACACAAAATGGTCTTTAACCCAAACGACCTTTAGTTTAATAGCTAATAACACACAACACAAAAACATCGGGTAAAGATTAAGCTTGTTCTCCAAACAATGATCTTACATCAATATTCGTAATTAGAATTTGTCGAAGATCTAAATTAAGTTAATGACCCCAGGCAACTGACAAGAAAATAATCTTTATTATTATATAAGAAAATTGCCTCCGTTTAATTGCACTGTTTTCTCTGGTTCTTTTATAGACGTCAGAGTGTTTTCAATTCCTCTTTCCGGGTGGCCAGCCTCAAGCAAGTCACCCGGAATTCTATTACTATGCTTACCGAAAACAAATTTGTAAATCAATTAATTACCAGTATACTCCGTTTTTCTATGGAGTTGTAACTCATTCATACCCTTGAGCATGAACACTAAGAAAAATAAAGCCCCTAAACGTACCTGTGTATTAGAAAATTCCAAAAACCTTTTTATTGCGAACCATGGCCAATATGTAAAGGTATTGTCTGATGAAATTCTATGGGTTTCTTCTGAAGGTAACTACGCCCACATCCACACCAAAGACAAACAATTTGTCAATCGCATTTCCTTAAGTAATTTATTGAAGTTGTTACCGGACAAACAGTTTGTGAAAATTCACAAATGCTTTCTCGTTCAAATCGCAGCTATTGAATTGATTGATAAATCAAATAGTGAAGTACATATTGAAGGGCAGATTATTCCTATAGGACGGAGCTATAAAACGAAGCTATTAGATGGATTGAATTTGATTAGTTGAATGATTCCTTCCTAAAAATAATTCTCACCCTAAAAGAACAATCACTGATTTTGATATTGTAAAGGTTAATCTCACCCATCTTAACTGCTTTATTCCATATATAGTCCCATTTCTTATTATCGTTAATGCGTCACATTTTTGTTATGTTTAATATGTTTTTTAGGAGGAACTCCGAATTTCAACTAAAAAACAACAAAAATGTATTAAAAATTGAAACAATAGAAAGTCAGGATAATTGCGAATTTTCAAGCCTTTTGAGAAAATGCTTTTGCAAAAAAACACAGAAAACACTCATTTCAAGCCTTTTTTTGCTCTGCTTGTACCATTCCTTATTTAACGAAAAACCTAATCTGTAGCTGTCACAAATCCCCCTAAAATTAAGTTGACCCATTACCGATTATCCATTTAATTTGAGGGTATAAACCAAGGATAGATGGTTTATCACAATCCACTAAGCCTAAAACAACATTTTACAACACAAAAATTTCACAACATGTTAATTAATGAAACCACCTTTGCGCAGCAACAACAAATGAGCCCAATGAATATGCCAACGGCTCAAAAATCAATTTTTGTCTCTCATAAAGGCTGCTACCACAATTTAAGAGCAGCGGATATTTTGTGGATATCTTCTGAAGGAAATTATGCCCACATTTATACCAAAGATAAGCACTATTTCAATAGAATTTCTCTTACCAATTTACTAAAAATTCTACCGACTGCGATGTTCCGTAAAGTACACAAGTGTTATCTTGTTCGTGTGGATGCCATAGATCATATAGACCGTTCTAATAATGAATTGTTTATAGCTGGAAATAAAATTCCGATTGGAAGATCCTACAAAGCGAGCTTATTGGGTCAGTTGAATTTGATTGGATAAGTTATAACAAGACAACAAATCTATAAAAGGAAATGCTTTTAGATAAATTATAAACTAAAATACCGCTCCCAAAAGAGCGGTATTTTTTTTGACAATATTATTGAAGCAAAAGGAAGAGTTAAGCCCAGTTTCTTGATGTGGTTTTGAGGGTGCTTCACCTGGAGCACAGCGTCCCAATAGACAAGCAAGAATAGCAGAATTATTCCCAAAAAATATAATTCGACAAGTGTAGTCCTTGGAGCAGAGAATCATAGGACGTATATAATAATCATTCGACAAGTGCGACTTCTCTTTGGAAATTAGTATCAGTAGCGTTTAAGTCACAAATTATATTGCATTTTTTCAAAAACAGGAATTAAAAGGGAACAGGTAAAACACTTATACGGGTAGCCTTAAAGTTTAAAGGGTGTGAAGCTGTTTAAAAAAAGTATAAAAAGTATTTAAAATGTTATTAGTGACTATTGATAACGTACTATCCAATAATGAATTTATCGAAAATATTATTTCATTAAATTTAAACAATGAAATAACAAGTCACATTTGTTTTAGTAAACTAAAGTTCTTGGCGCTATTTTCAAGGAAGTTTAAGAGAGATTTAAAGCTTTAATAGTAATAGGAAAATATTTTTTCAAAAAAGATCAAGCGGTGTTGAGTCTTGCTTGATTTAACAAGAACCAAACATGTTTACACAATTACCAACCAACAATTTTTTTGTATCTATAGCACGATTCATAGGCTCACCGATAAGGAAAAGGTTGTCTTACTTTAACGCTAATAGCATACTTTCTTTTTGCTCGATCGGCTCATTTATTTTAAAGGAGGTTTTGTTAATGCATCAAATTAACAGCTGTCTTATAGGGCTGACTACCGATTCAATAGTTGCTAAATGCTCCTCTACACAAATAGAATACTGACTCAAAAGTAATAGGACATATAATTATAGGACGATGCTAAATATGTCAATTAGAATAAGCGAAAAAAGTATAGTCAAGGACTTTCCATTACTCAAAATTTGTTTCTGTATAGCACAATAATGGGAAGTTAATAGTTGGAAAAAGAAAATATTAAAAATACGAAATCCGGTTGATTTCTATTTCCTAAAGTGCCTATGTAACTATTGTTATGTAGGTGCTTTTACCTCTCTCTCAATGTTATAACTAATGTCAAAAAGTTATACCCCGCTGTATCTATAAAATTACACTCCATCGGCTTGCGTGAAAAAACGAAATGCCTTAAATCTAGCTGCTTACTGTACCGTGAAATAGTTGCAGACTAGAGATCAAAATATCACAATTATAAAAATGAAAGCAACTAAACACATCTTTATCTGTATCTGTATGTTCATTGTTATTGACCAGGCAATGGCACAAAAAAAGAACAAGCCTATTAAGCCTTTTCATCGGTTGGAATACAAAGATGCCGCTAAATTGTATCAAGGAAGAGACAGTTTGAACTATGACGAAATTGTACAGATAGCCAATGCTTACCGCTTAAATAATGATACGGAATCGGCAGTGCAATGGTTTGCTCAGGCTGTTGTGCAAGACAGCTGTGAAGCCATTAATTTCCTTTATTATGCCCAAGCACTGCAACGTAATGGTAACCTCAGCCTCGCCAAAGAATATTATCTGAAATATCATGATAGAGAAGGTGCGGCGAAAAAAGACTTTCGGGGAGCAGATATGGCTGCGGCTATTGCAGGTTGGAATGAACTACAGGAAGCAAGGACTGTGGTTAAGGAAGTGAAGTCGATAAATTCAAGTGAATTAGAATTTAGTCCTACTTATTATCAAAACGGAATCCTTTTCGTCTCTACTCGTAGAGAAAAACATCAAAGGCATTATCAATGGGCGGATGACCCTTATGTGAAACTGTTCTTTGCGGCTAAAAATGAGGCAGGATATTTTGGAGAACCAGAACTATTCATGGGGGAATGGGCTAAGAATCCTCACCAAGGTCCGCTGACCTTTACTGGAGATTTTGAAAAAATATTTTTTACACAAAACGATTTTCAAAATGAGGAAAGAAGGAAAAATAAAGATGAAGTTATGAAAATGAGCATCTTTAGTGCGATTAAAGATGGAGATAGTTGGACCAAATCTGTACCACTTAGTATTAATACCGCAGAATATAACGAATGTCATCCTAGCATTAGTTCAGATGGTCAATTACTCTATTTCGCTTCAGATATGGAAGGTGGAAAAGGAGGGATGGATCTTTACTTTTCTCAGTTTGAAAATGGACAATGGTCTACTCCTCAAAACTTGGGACCTGAAATAAATACAACAGGAAATGAAGTATTCCCTTGCATTACTGAAGATGATAAATTGTACTTCTCTTCCGATAGTAGAGGAGGTGTTGGAGGCCTAGATCTGTATAGTGTAGTTAAAAATAAGGATCAGGAATGGGGCATCCCAGAAAATATGGGATACCCCTTTAATTCTCCTAAAGATGACTTTGGGTTAACCTTAGCTCCAGATGGAAAAACGGGTTTGTTTTCCTCTTCTAGAAAATCGGGAACAGGAAAGGATGATATTTATCATTTCGTTATCTCCGATGTTATTCCAAGACTAAAAGTTAATGTAGTTGCCTCTGATATAGAAACGGGAGATACCTTAGAAAATGTCGTGTACAAACTGTTAGAGCGAATAGAGCCTATTCAGTCTTCTCTTAATAACACTGCATTATTATCTACTGCTGATTATATAATCCGAGGAGACTTTTCAAATATAGGAAAAAGAGGAAATATGCGAAGTGGCAAACGTAGAGCTAATACTATAAAGTATGGATGCGGAGAATATGCGGTATATAGAAAAGGTGTTAGAACCCATGGACATAGAGAGAATTCGAGTGATTTTGTGAATAGAGACGATCATTTGAATAGTGGAGATCGTGGGGCGAGATATAATGTTGCTCGTGTTTCTTTGGAATACGGTCGGGAGTTTACGATTGTGGCTGCAAAAGAGGGGTATGAGACAATGGAAACAGTCCTGCTCACGGCAGATCTAATGAATTTATCGACTTATAACTTACAGATACAAATGCAGGAAAAGAAATGCAGAGTTGTGGCTGGCAAAGTTTATAACAATGTATATGGAAATACCTTGCCCGATGTAGCAGTCACTTTAATCAATCAGTGTGATGGTGAAGAAAAGCGAATACGTTCTGATGCAAAAGGTGAATTTAATTTCCCTTGTCTTGATCGTGATTGTGGGTATGAATTACGAACAGAAAAAAGTAATTTTGAACCGAATACCGTAAGTTTTTCTACCTTTTCTGATGCTTGCTCAATGGATACTGTGGCTTTTCAGACTATACGTATGCATCCAGATACTCACCTAATGAGCGGCTTTAAAGTAAAGGGTGAATTACTATCTCCTAATACTCCTCTTTATGAATTTGCCAACAAAAATATTAGAGATATAGAGGTTGGTGAGGTCGTAGAATTAAATAATGTTTTTTTCGATTTTAATTGTTCTAACATCAATGATCTAGCCGCATTCGACTTGGATGTTTTAGTGGGTGTTCTAATTAAAAACCCTACAATGATTATAGCGTTGTCTTCTCACACGGATAGCCATGGCAAAAGTAAATATAACGACTGGTTATCCAATAAAAGAGCAGAATCAGCTAAGATATATCTAAAAGATAGAGGAATAGACTCGGAACGGGTACATTTTGTTGGGTGTGGAGAAACTAAGTTGCGAAACCATTGCTCAGATGGAATAGATTGTTCCAAAAAAGAACATCAGTTCAACCAAAGAATGGAAGTCCGTATCGTCCATAAATAACTCCATAAAGAGGAATAGTGCACACATAAAAAAGAACCAGAAAAAACATCATTGTTTTTTGACAGATGCTTTTTCATGGTTCATGAAATTACTAGTAAACTAACATTCCTTAGTTGAAAAACATATTTTCATATGGTGTGATATAACATAAAAATTACATTTTTAATTTTTACCTATTGTGGAATTATTGATATACACTTGCTTTTTTAGAAGAGAGAAGCTGGTGTTTTATTCAGCCCCTCTACTTCTATTTAAGCGGATCGTTTCTCAAGTGCGTGTTTGTAATAAAAAGTCAAATGTATTTTAACGAAAAGAGGAAGACGATAATGATAAGTAACAATCATTTCAATATTCATCAATTCATCATAAGTAATTGCAACTTATAGAAGTTTCCCGTTCTATAATTATTACAAAAGATTAGATGACATTAAGTGAAATTAGAAGTAAAAGTTTGAAAACAGAACGCCCTCAGAATGAGCTGTTTTTGTGTTTATTATTACGACTAATAAAATTAGTTTTTTGGGGTGCATTTACATTCATTACTGATATATAATCTGTTTATGTAATGCATGCTCATAAAGGCGAATTCTATTCCAACTTGGCTATTGGAATGTGACAAATAATATGGGGTTGGAGGAATCTAAAAGAAGAGGGAGTAGCCACAGTTTATGGGCTTTAAAAGAAGCTGTTACGTCCAGTTGTGACTGACTCTCGGACGCTGGAAATGGAGGAAGAGTTATAAAAATGGGGAGAAGAGTTATAAGTTTGGGATGCACTATTTTATGATAATAAGAAGTGTTTCCAAGATAACAGAGGTTCACTCTTTTGTGGGTTTCTTAAGAAGTTAGAAATAAGACCTAAGAAAAAATAACAATACCCTGACATGAAATGCATATCAGGGTATTATTTCTGTTTCGAAGTACACCACTTCAAAAGTTGACCTCATCTGGGCAAAGTAGCGGGAAGTTATAGTTAACAGTGGAACTCTATGCTTCCACCCATTCATTTATAACTCCTCCATTAATAGCATGGTGCGAATTATTATTCACCGCTTTTCCATCTTTAATAACAATAATCTGAGGGGATTGATGAACCACACCAAATTTTTCTGCTACCGCATTAGACACCGGACGATAAGTCAGTAAATCCAAGTAGTAAAAAGTTCCTTTATCGCCATTGAAAGGAACAGCTTCTATTCGAGACTTCGCCGCAGCGGAAATACCACAAGTTGTACTGTGTTTAAAAATAACTACAGGTCGTTCAGCGGACAACTTTTCGATCTCGTCTAGCTGCTCAATTTTGGTCAAATGTATCCAATCTGAGTTCGTTCCGCCTTTCTGGCTGTTCATTAAATTCTTTAAAAAGCTCATTTCTTAGTTTATTTTAATAATAAATGAATTACCTCTTGAGTAATACACTAGTGTAACGTTTATAAAAGAGAAAGTGTTTTGAAAATTGAAAGCAGAAATTTAGGAATTAACCGAAGGTGAATGCAACGTACTAATTCTTAATGACAACCGCAGCTCCTCGTCCACCCCTAGTTGAAAGCTTCAGGAACACAAAGCTTTTCCCTAAAGAATTATTTTTTTCCTCTTAATGAACTATTTTACTTAATACTTAATACTTAATACTTAATACTTAATACTTAATACTTAATACTTA
>CAZDTI010000340.1:0-9526 GCA_964508085.1 uncultured Saprospiraceae bacterium
ACTCGGAATGACAGATCTAAACTTACGTGCACACTCTACTTATGGGATGACTCATATCTTAAATTGTGTACATGTTTTACAAATGCTATCTCAGTCATTATACCCAAGTTCTAACCCTTCCAACGCCGCCCATTCCTTCAACCAAAGTTCCTCATGTGGGTAAGGATCTCTGTTTGACAAGCCTCTCCTTTCGTCTATCGTTTTTTCTTTTTCGCAGACTTCTATTGTCAATAAGTACTTTACCTTTCCGCAAGGGAACAATTCCTGCATCGACCAAACAGAGGATCTACTGGCACAACAAGAGTCGGCATAAGTCGCAACACAGTGATTCATTCGCGTCCCTTCTTTTGCCAGGCCTTTGACACTTTTAATTTGTCGAATAACAATTTTATTCTTCTTACAATTTTTCCGAAAAGGTTTAACTTCAGATATTTTGAATTTGCCTAGTCTGGAATAGTCCTGAATTACTTTGATGTATTTCCGCCATTTCTCCACATATCGAAGTACCGAAGCGATGGTTCTTCCTTTGAATTTAAAATCAGGATACAATGGATCAATATTTACAGAATCATTAATTCCTGGCAGATCGATCCAAACGTTTCTTTTTTTCTGATCCAGCATAAAATCTAAGATGGCTTTCAATTCTTTTCGAGAAAGGTTCTCGTTTCGATTTATAAAATGAACCAATTCCTCATGCCAATCCATCCACTCCGTATCCAATGTAAAACTAAAGTTATCTACTAACTGCATTGCTAAAGAATAAGCCACTTTCATGCTACGGAATTTCGCCCACCAAACAGCATTTATCCAATAATAGTTATCTGGAGAATGATTGAAAAAGTAATTTGCTCGACCATTTAATTTCAATTTCAGCACATCCTGTTTATGTATGCCCCTACCCATCAAAAGGTCAAAGAAAAGAGCTTTCATATCATCATACATTGGATAAGCAATCTGATGATAACACAATCGCTCCACACAAACTGGCATTTTATAAGGCGCTAAAAAATGAAATATCAAACGTTTCAGCACCTCAGTTTCATCTTTCGTTTTTGGAATTTTCCAACTTGCAAAAGGACGACAAATTTCAACTTGCATCAAGGCATCTATCAACCTTTCATAATAAGAAATACTGGAGAAAAGGATTCTTGGATGTTTCATAACGTCCATCAAAGCCACATAATTTTCTGGATAGCAATTACGTAAAGTTCTTGTGTCTCCAAATAGCTTTTTCTCTTCAGCACTTGAAAAAAGTACTTTATTATTTCCTTGGTTATGTATGATTTTATCCAAAATCGGTCGTAAACCAACCTTTTGATCAATTTTCTTTTTATGAAACTTAGCTTTTATACTTCGTTCCTGTTCTAGCAAAGCGAGTTCCTTTGCCAGTCGTTTTTTTCTATTAGACATAAGAATTCCGTTTGATGAACGTCAATAGTTCGTCATTAAATAATTAGGTTACAGTACCTTAGGAAAGCGTTTCCTAAAGTGACCTTCAACCGCATCAATTATTTAGAACGGTTGTCAGGACTGCGAAAAACAATGATATAGTTTATCTCGGACTGACATGAGAGTGGATTTTAAATTATTAGATGTGAACTTAACTGTGGATAGATGGGAAAAGTTCCGGAGGGGAGAAAAGATTTTGTGAATGGGTAGTCGTTAATAGTTTACGGTCTGTTTGATAAACAAGAGTCATCCGAATAAGGAGTTAAATTAATTAGAGTGGATTAAGAATTAAAAATTAAGGATGCTAAAACCAGCCCGTTCCGGTCAGGCGGGTTAAGGATTATTCGCTCAGACGTGAAAAAACACCTTACTTAGGTTTGAGGGAATAATCTTTAATTCTTAATCAAAAAAAACAAACTTATTTTTTCTGAACATCCTTAATTGGATATCTAATATTACAATCTCTTATTCGCATGACTCATGTACACTTAAGATCTACGAAGGACTGAAAGTATCCTTCACCACTGTTACATCCGATTGCTTATTCTCAAAAATTTGCGTGCTCAATCGATCCAACATATTTTGCTGCAACTCCTTAATCTCTATGGTAGAAGGTTGGCGATCATAATAATTCATAAGGAGATTCGTGTAGTGAATAAGCACTTCATTCGTCGGCTTTGGTCCAGTTTCAAAATCGTATATTTCTTCTTTTGGCAAATTAAAAAATGCACCACCAGTGGTGTGTGAAATACGATTAAATTCTAAGTCGTAATTTTTTGCATCAGCAGTAATGTCTTTATCTCGGTCATTGCAACCGTAAACATGTAGCGTCATATATCGATCACTCGTTGCGTTACCCATTTGGTGAATGAATTTATTATTGACCTTTACTACCCCACCCGGCGTTAATATTTCTTTTCTGGAAAAACGAAGCTCGTTGTCCTTCTCATGAAAAATCATATGATGTGTATTGCCAAACACTTGTACGACACCCCATTGTGTATAACCGTGGTTATGAATCGAAGAATAATGGCCTGGATTCCAAGACATCACCATCACCTCAAAGCAGCCGTTATCGACGACCAGCTTACGGCCATAACAATCTGCAACCGGATGGTCAAAATCAGCATAAGGGGCTAAGTCTTCCACAGTGATATTGGCAGCGGATACGATTTCTCCGGCACGTAGCGGAGAAAGCTTTCCTTCTGTAGCAATTGCGGTACTTAGTCTTTCGACCAATAGATCTAGTCCTTTTGATAAGGTTTGAACTTTCATAATATTATTGTTTTATTTTATTTCTCTTTTGTCGATTAATTATTTTGTGTATATACGTGTTGCGCGTTTTTCATTTTTTTCGCATGGAGTTGCGACTCCATGCTAATGAGGGTTTGACTCCTCCAGAGTCCTCGTACCTATCGTGAAAAATATGCGCGAAAAATTATTTTCACAAGAGCAACTGTAATATTGTTACTCCTTGCCATTCGTTATTTCTAAAACCAATCCGATCTTGAGTTCCTACGACGGTGTAACCCAGTTTTAAATTGTATTGAATACTGGCTTCATTTTTTGAAAATATTTTAGCTACTAAATGTCCGTATTCTAATTTTTTGCATTCTTCAATTAAAAATCTTTTCATCTGACTTCCGTACCCTTTACCAATTTCAGAAGCGGTGAGGTAAACGGCCGTTTCTGCTGCGAAGCGATAACCGTTTCTGTCACTATATCTTTTTATGATGCCCCATCCAATCACAACTTCTTCTGTTTTCATCACATATAGTTTCTCTCTGGCATTGAATTTTTTCACCCAGGCTGCTATGTCATTTTGGTCATGGATTTTTTCTTCCATCGTCGCATTTCCGAGTCTGATGTATTCATTATAAATCGCGGCAATAGTTGAAAAATCTTTGGGAGTCGCGTTTACTATCTCCATTCTTTATTGTTTTAATTTTAGAAAATGGGAATTTGTTTTATCATAATAAGTCCTACATTCATTTCGACTTAGAATAACTAATTTCTGATGACTAAGTCCTTAATGAATGTTATTTTAATATTAACTTAAATCAGTTATTACTTACGTGTTTGCTGTCGCTCTCTCCAATGTCAATACCTTTCCTGGATTTCCCTCCTTAATTTCCCCTTCTTCAATCACCAGGGTTCCATTCACCCATAAGTGAGTTACGCCATCTGACAAACTTCTGGGTGCAGTATAAGTTGCATTTGCTTTTAGTGTTTCTGGATTTAGCAAAACCAAATCTGCTTGATAGTCTGTTGCGATTTGACCACGATTAGCCAATTGAAAAAACTGCGCAGGCAGATAGGTGATTTTATGAATCGCCTCTTCCCAACTTAGCGCTTTCAAATCTTTGACATACCGTTCTAAAAAAGTAGTGAAGGCTCCGAATGATCGAGGATGTGGTTGCCCAATAGAGGCTGGTGCGTTTACCGGATAGCTCCAGGAATCCGTGCAAATCATTGCTTTTGGCCAAAGAATCGCAGCGTCTATATCCTCCTGACTGATGCAATGATATACGATCCAGGTTTCTGTGCTTTTCGTCAGAATCTGGGACATCGTTTCTGCTTCAGAAAGCTTTTGTTCCTCGGCAATTTTGGCAACTGTTTTTCCAAAGTACGCTTCAAATTCATCAGAGATTATCATCATCTGGTCGAGGTCGTAATCCCGTTCAATAATCCAGTCGGCGATATCTTTACGAACTTTTGCATCCTTTAACTTTTCTGGAATATTTTCAATGCCATCTTTTAGAATGTAGTTGGGAACGAAAGCACGCAGCTTTGTAGAAATGGCCGTATAAGGATAAACATCTACAGCAGCTTGCAGCTCCGGATGTGCTTCATTAAAGTTTTCTATCTGTTTTAGAATTTTAGGAATCTTTCCCCAGTTCTGTTGCTCGGCCGCTTTCAGGTGACTTATAAGTGTTCTAATATTGGCGCGCTCACTAATGGTCAATGCTTCGGTTACGGCCTCTTCTATTCCATTTCGTTCATCCCGAATATGCGAGGCATAAACACCACCTTTTTTAGCGGTTGCTTTTGCCAATGTTACAATCTCTTCCATATCTGCAAAGCATCCCGGTGCATAAATCAAACCAGTGGAAAAACCGATACCTCCTTCATCCATCGCTTGTTCCAGAGCCCGTTCCATCTTTTCCAGCTGATCTGGTTTCAAGCTTTTCCAATCTTCCATATTTCCGCCACGTAAAGTACTGTGGCCGATCAAAGTGGCGATATTAAACTGTAATTTTTTTTCAATTCTATTGAAATACTCGTCCATAGTTGTCCAATCGAAAGGGAAGCCGATGCTGTCCGATAATTTATTCATCGTCTCCATCAGGTGTGGACCTATTGGCGCTGGGGAGGTTCCGCAGTTTCCAAAAATTTCGGTGGTGATTCCTTGATATAATTTGTGATCCGCAGCGTTCGGAAAGAAGTAGCCAAAGCCGGTAGAGGCATGAGGATCTATGAAGCCGGGGGCTAAGATCATTCCTGTTCCGTCTATTATTTTTTCAGCGGGAGGAAGTTCTTCACCAGCTGTTAAACATACTATTTTATCTCCGGATATTCCGATATCTCTTACACTGGCTTCTTCTAAAAGACCAGTACAGACTTTAGCGTTTTTTATAATGTAACTGAGCATTTATTTATTTTAAGTAACTAGGCAAACAATTAATAAGTTAGGGCATTTCTTTATCAAACCGCTACCATTCCCATAACTCTAACTTCTTCTGTATATTTCTTTAACAATTCTTCTACAACCACGCATTTCGTCAAACTTTCCATTTCAACAAAGCCTTTATTCATCGTCACTTCCGGACTAATAATATCTTCTATAAAATAACGAGCAGAAGGACTCAAGTCATGTGCTTTTGCGTTTGGTAAGAAAGAAGCAAATTCCAAATTAACCAACCGACCGATTCCTGTTTCGAACATCCCCCCAATCCAGCAAGGGATATTTTGCGTAGCACAATAATTTACGATTTCAATACTATTGGTAATCCCTCCTACCCTACCGACTTTTAGGTTGACTTCATCAATGGCATTTAAATGATGGAGTTTAATTACATCGCCAAGATTCTTTACTTCTTCATCCGCACAAATTTGTAGCCTTGGGAAACGTCGCTTTGCTTCGAGTAGCACATCAAAACGATCTGGCGGAAAAGGTTGTTCCATTACCGTTTGATAAGTATTCGCGAAATAAGAAAAGGCATCTAAGTCTTTTTCCTGAAAGCTGCCATTAGCGTCAAATCCCGTGTGTATGTTGTTATCGAACAACAAAGGATTAATGTGGTCAAAGACGGCAGTATCTACATTTGGCGCTATTTTAAATTTCAACCGTTGGAAACCATCTGCGATCGCTTGTTGTACCGCTTCGTAGCATTCTCCTTTATCTTTGTAAATCCCCAACGAAATACCTACCGGAATTCTCTCTAGAGGCTCCGCGTCTATCATTTCCGTCATATCGAAATCTCCCTGCTGCCGAGCGATTTGAAAAACGGCTGCTTCCAGCGCTCCTTTGGTAAAATTCCAGCCCCTAACCTTTTTTAGCAATTTCAAAATATCTCCATAAGTCTGTTCCTTTTTCAGATATGGAGCTATGAAACGTTGAATCACATCAGCAGCTGCGTCTCTGTATTCAACGGAGTAATAAGGGTCTGGTCGACAAGCACATTCGCCATAACCGACTCTGCCATCTGCATCTATCCATTTGATTATTAGCGCTTCACGAGATTTTCGTGCTCCGATACTGGATTTGAAAGCACTGACTTGGGGTAAGTTTATAAGATATAGCTCCAAACTATGGAGTGTTATGGTTTGTTGTAACAGCTTGGATATAGTCATTTATTGTCTAATACGTTTTGCATAGTATACGAAAAAAAGGGGGAATAGCGAAAGAAATGGCTTCTTTTTACCCTTAACTGACCTTATTTAGGCTTGAGTAAAAAAGGCAAGCCAGCTTACGAATTTTGTTTTATTAAGAAGTAAGATGTTTTGATTTTTTATATTTATAAAAATATCAGCTATAACGACTTACATTCTTATTAGAATAATAGTCAGAACTTATTAATTTAAAACTAAAACGCACAACATGTTCACATTCAAAAACATTTTTTCCTCTTTGTTATTGCTGTTTGTCTATAGCTCCGTACTAATGGCTCAGCCTCAAATTTCTATTACCCTTGACAACGCAAACGTTCTAGCTGTTTCTTGTGCTAATGGTATACCTTGTGATGGATCAATTACCGCCCTTGCTTCAGGAGGCAATCCTCCGGGCAACTATACTTTTCAGTGGTCTTCTGGAGAAACCTTTGTAGATGTCTCATCCTCAACAGCTATTGCCCTTTGCCAAGGCAGTCAGTTTGTAACTGTGACGGATGATAATGGTGGGCAAGCAGTTGCCTCCTTTGAGATAGGTGCCCCGGTACCACTCGCTTTTGACATTAGCAGTATCTTAGTTTCAGAACCCAGTTGTTTTGGGGACAGTGATGGAGAGGCAACAATTGGTGCTACAGGAGGAACCCCAGGTTATTCCTATCAATGGGACGATCCAGCTGCGACGACTGGCCCGACGCTAAGCGGTATTCCCGCTGGTAACTACGCCGTAACTACAACTGATGCCAATGGTTGTTCTACCTCGTTCACTGTCAACATCAACCAACCCGACCCTTTGGTTATCGTTATTGATTCAATTGACAATGGAGGATACCTTAGTATTCATACAACAGGTGGCACCTTTGGTGATATTGACTACCTATGGAGCCCCGATGTTTCCAATGATTCTATTGCAACCAATCTTCCATCTGGGGATTACAGTATTACCGCCACCGACGTAAATGGTTGTTTCACTGTTCTTACGGTCACTACCATTCCTACCCAAGAAATAAATAACAATGATTATACATTCAAATTATTCCCAAATCCTGTAGAGCATTCTTTCAACATTGAAACTGATATTCCTTTTGAACAGATTAGGCAAATAGCAATCTATAACAACCTAGGAAAAGCAGTTCATCTGAATACTATGTCTAATATTTCTAATCAAAAAATAGATGTTCGATTTTTACCGAAAGGTATTTATTATGTGAAAATGGAGCTGGTAGGTGGAGCGTTTATTTCACGTAAGTTGTTTGTTAAATAAATATTTTATCCTGTCATTATTCGACTCGCTCCTGCGTCGCTCCCTCAGAATGACAAGAGGAGCGTCTTTAATTGCAAAGGGTTCAGTGACCGAAGAATAAATACAACATCGATTTTGCTTATTATCTCTTTAAGATGACAAGCTAAGTTCAGGAAAGTAATTCCTTTTTCTAGCTACAAAAGATACATTCTACTCATTACCATTTTTCAATTCAAAATCTTATCTTCACTTTGATATTATAAACAACATAAATCAAAGCCATGAAAAAACTCAAAACAAAAACACTTCCTCTTCTTAGCTTACTAATCTACTTCTCATTACTTAACAATACAATTACAAAAGCACAAGATCTAAACACAACTAACATTGATCGCTACTACGAATATGAAAGTATGACGGATGCCTACATCCACGTTCCAGAATCAGAAAAAGTACGAGGTCCTGCTTATGCTTTTAATTCTGGCCTCTTCACCATCACACAAGTCAACGTAGATTCATTAGGCAACAACATCATTGGTGATGCAGCCAATGAACCTTCTTTGGCCATAGACCCCACCAACCCGGATCGAATGGCGATTGGGTGGAGACAATTTGGCACCATACAGAGTAACTTCCGACAAGCTGGAATCGGTTACACTAATGATGGTGGGCTTAGCTGGAATGCACGGGAACCCATCGAAGCCGATCTCTTTCGATCTGATCCCGTTTTAGATACAGATAGTGAAGGTAATTTTTACTACCACAGCTTACGTCAAGACTATGAATGCGATGTCTTTAGAACGGATGATCCTTCTTACTGGGAAGATAAAACCTACGCTGTTGGTGGAGACAAACAGTGGATGGTGATTGACAAAACGGGACTCAACTCAAATGGTCATATTTATGCTTTTTGGAAAGAACAATTTTCGTCTTGCCCCAATGGTTCTTTCAATCGATCTACAGATAATGGGATGACCTTTGAAGATTGCACGACCGTTCCGGACAACCCAACTCGGGGAACACTGGCCATTGGTCCTGACGGGGAATTGTATGCTTGCGGAGGTTGGGGGATTAGTTTCAAAGTATTGAAATCAAGTACAGCTAAAGACCCAACAGCAGCGGTAGACTGGGAGGCCAACGTGACGGTAGATTTGAAAGGGGAACAAGCACTTTATGCTGGCCCCAATCCCAATGGTATGCTGGGGCAAGTTTGGGTAGCTACTGATAATTCGGAGGGTCCAAACCGAGGAAATGTTTATCTTCTTTCCAGTGTCAGAAGATTTGATAACAATGATCCTGCGGACATGATGTTTTCTCGATCTACAGATGGAGGATTGACTTGGTCAGAGGCAATTCAAATTAACAATGACGACAATAGTTTCAACTGGCAATGGTTCGGTTCTATGAGCGTGGCGCCTAATGGCCGGATAGATGTTACTTGGCTAGACACTCGTGATGATCCGGGAACCGTGCTCTCTTCCCTTTATTATTCCTCCTCCTTCGATGGTGGTTTGACTTGGACGGAAAACGATCGACTGTCCGATGCTTTTGATCCGCATCTCGGGTGGCCCAATCAAAATAAAATAGGTGATTACAATCATATGATTTCTGATAATGAAGGTGCTCATCTGGCTTGGGCAGCGACTTTCAATGGGGAGCAGGATGTTTATTATAGTTTCATTGAAGCGGAAGAAACGCCCCTTTCTAGTGTTGCTGATTTACAATCTTCTTCTACAAAAGGAATGACTCTTTCGGTTTATCCAAATCCTATTGACGCGGAAACGACCTTGAGCATTTTTAGCAATAGTAATCAAAAAATAACATTAACATTACATGATCTTTTGGGAAGACCACTTGGTGTCTTAGCGGATAAGCATTTTTCGGAAGGGCGGAGTGAATTGTTATGGAATCCGAAAGGCTTGATGGCGGGGACTTATTTTTTGCAGG
>CAZDTI010000341.1:0-1513 GCA_964508085.1 uncultured Saprospiraceae bacterium
ATTATAGAGAATCGAAAAAGATTGTTGTTCTTCATCGCTAAAAAAAGAATATGAAAAAGAAATTCGAATTTGTAATTGGATTGTTTGCATTATTGACAGTAATTTACAAAATAGTGAGATGTCCAAGTTGTGACGACAGTATCCTATGGTTTCAAGTTTCTGGATAGGTATATATTCTGTTCTGGGCATTAATCACAATAGCTATTTTTTATAATGTCTATAAAGAGAATTTCAGGAAAACAGAACTCAGCTAAATCCTACTTTAACATACATGACCAAGACTAAAAACAAAATCCTACAAGGTCTAGCTCTTTTTCTTCCCGGAATTTTCCTCTTGGGGTTCAACATTGGAACGGGAAGTGTCACCGCCATGGCAAAAGCCGGTGCAACTTATGGCATGTCCTTACTTTGGACAATTATCGCTTCTTGTCTGACCACCTATTTCATGATCAATCTGTACAGTCGCTATACTTTAGTGACTGGGGAAACGGCGCTTCATGCATTTCGAAAACACATTCATCCAGCTGTTGGGATTTTTTTTATTGCGGCACTAACCGCCGGAGTAATGGGATCAGTGATGGGCGTAATGGGAATAGTGGCAGACATCTGTTTTGTTTGGTCCAAAGGGTTTGTTCAGGGGGGCATTGCTCCCGTCTATTTTGCGGCCTTTTTTATCAGCTTGGTTTATTTTATTTTCTGGAATGGAAAAACACAATTTTTTGAACGAGCGCTGGCGGTAATCGTCGCCATCATGTCGGCCTGTTTTTTAGCCAACTTTTTTATTTTAATGCCACCTCCCATAGACATTATCAAAGGAATGATACCTAATATTCCTGAGGTTCCTGCAGATCAAGGAAAAGGTCCATTTTTAGTAATTGCATCTATGGTAGGCACCACCGTTTTTTCAGGTTTGTTCATCATTAGAACTACACTCGTCAAAGAAGCGGGCTGGACCATTAAGGATATGGACATTCAGAAAAGAGATGCGATGGTCTCCGTTTTTTTAATGTTCATCATTAGTATGTCCATCATGGCCGCAGCGGCTGGAACACTTCATTCCGCGAATCTGGGATTGACCAGAGCTTCTCAAATGATTGAATTATTAGAACCACTTGCAGGACCGATGGCAACGGCAATATTCGCTTTTGGAATTATTGCGGCTGGTGTTTCCTCACAGTTCCCTAATGTGCTTATGCTTCCCTGGCTTCTTTGTGACTACAATCAGTCAGAACGAGAAATGACGCTACCAAAATATCGAATCTTAGTTTTCTTAATTTCATTATTAGGGCTTGTGGTCCCCATTTTTAAGGCACCACCTGTTTTTGTGATGATCGTTTCTCAGGCTTTTAACGCCGTGATATTACCTATAACCGTACTTTGCATTTTTTATCTGGGAAATAGGAAAGACCTGATGGGTAGCTACCGAAATTCGACAATCACTAATGTTCTTTTATTTTTGATTCTACTGTTTTCGATTTTCACTTCTGTGGTT
This sequence comes from uncultured Saprospiraceae bacterium, assembly GCA_964508085.1. Lineage (GTDB taxonomy): Bacteria > Bacteroidota > Bacteroidia > Chitinophagales > Saprospiraceae > CALGLS01. The sequence continues at coordinate 1,493 of CAZDTI010000341.1, forward strand.
GGGATAAAAGGAGTGTGGCAA
>CAZDTI010000341.1:1613-9502 GCA_964508085.1 uncultured Saprospiraceae bacterium
CTGCCAATTGTCTAAAAGCTCCTTACATACTTTAGTAAACTGATGTTTCATAAAAGGATGGACAAGAATATTTTGACTGTATTTTTTATACTCAAATTCAAAAATCATTACAATCTCTTTTTCGCTTTTTGAAACTTCATTTACAATCCAAGTCCCTTTCAAAGATTTTAGCGGATAAGGATAATCTGGCGCTTTAGTGTTGACTACAAATGAATATTGTTTTTCCTCTTCCCATAAGGTGCAGGTCTCTGACCAACTATCTTTACCATGTGAACAAACCCTGACCATCCCTTTTTTCTCTCCTGATATGACTTTTGAACCATCAATGTTTGGTGCGACCTCGTGATAGTTCGCCACATCTGATATCACTTCCCAAACTTTTGATTTGGTCGCTTTTACCTTTCTTTTGAATTTGAATACTTTTTGTCCTTTTTTATTTCCTTCATCCATACGTGCTAAGGCTCTTGACTGACCAATCCCTAACAATAAAACTACTAATCCAACAATAGCTATTATTATATTTCCTTCCATTGAAACATCAAAAGGGTTTAATAACAATAAAACGATACTACCAATCACCCAAAGACCATCTTGAATGATAATCCATAAAACTGGAATCGCTCTTTGTTTTTTAATTTCAACAAGGAGTGTCAAGGCAAAAAACAATAATAGGACACCTAGTATTAAGAAAAATTTACTAGGCGGTACTCCAAAAATCTGTTGTACCTTCTCTTGAAATCCTAACAATAGTATTCCATTTAATGTAGAGAATACGGCATTGGCGGTTAAATATTTTTGTAATGTATTCATAATTAGATTGTTTTATAAGAACTCGTTTAAGGTTTGTTCCATAGGTTCTAAAACAAAGTTATGCCCATCAAAAATAATTTTATTGATATTTTGCGCCAAGTTTGATATTTTTGCCTCATGAAAGTTTTTGCACCCTATCTACACTCCTTATTAGATTATGCAGCCTATCAAGGTCTTGACAGAGCTGCTTTAAAAGTTATTCTAACTGATTATGAAGTAGACCTCAACCGTCCTGAGGAAATGATTACTATCGAGGCTTATCTAGCCGTTTTTGAAAAGATAATGGAAGACTCAAGAAACGATTATGGCGGTTTGTATTTTGGTTGTTATCTTAATTTAGGTGCCTTAGGTCTTGTTTTGGAAATATCTTTAAACACCTCTAGTATCGAGCAAGGTGTATTCATTCTTCAAAAATTTCTAGAGAAAAAATTCCCTTTGGTCTCCGCTAAAATTGTTGAAGATTCACAAAGTTTTATTTTGCAATTAGATAGCACTGTTGAACATTCGGAATTGAAGAAACAGCTCTTAGACATGGTGCTAAGTATTGTTTATAGAGAGCTAAAATTAATGCTACCTGCTCCTTTTGTACCTAAAATCAGATTACCATTTTCGACCGATAACCCATATCGTGATGCACTAAAAACGGAGATCAGTCCTCATTCAAATTATCAAATCGTATTACCTTTAGAAGTAGTCAGTGCAGAAATCAATAAAAATAAGCTTAAGGAAATCGAGCTGCTTTTGCCCAAATTTATTGCGATGCTTAACGAAAGGAAAGAAGACGAGAAGGTCTTCTCCAATCAAATAAGAAATATGACGCTGAACATGTGCTCGCCAGAGATTCCTACCTTCGAGCAGGTCCAAAAACAATTCCCTTACAGCAGGCGTACGGTGCAACGAAAGTTGACAGAGGAAGGAATGTCCTTTAGAGGTATTGTGAATACAATTAAAGAGGAGCTTTCTAATTATCTGAAAAATGAGAAGCATTTGAAAACAAAGGACGTAGCTTATATTCTAGGCTATTCAGAATCTAGTGCCTATCTGCATGCCGTGAAATCATGGAAAATGAAAAGTCGGTAATCAAGTAGAACCTCTATTCCTCTACGTTCATTATAAATTACAGCTTTTTCCACCTTAAAATACAAATATATCACATGATACAAACTTGTTTTGAAAATTGTCTCCAATCTCAATAGTAAAAACCAATAGCAGTTGCCTCTTATATATGTGCGAACCTAATTTCCTCATCATAAAAGACAATTAATGAAACGTCCATATCTCTTATTGATTCTTCTCCTTGCTTTTTTCTTACAACCATTATCTGCTCAAATTACTCCTGAAGAAGCCATTTCAGGGATGGGTAGAGGCATCAACCTCGGAAACACCCTGGAACCACCAACAGAAGGATCATGGAATAATGGCCCTGCCCAAGAATCTTATTTCGACGCCTATGTAGACGCTGGATTTTCGAACATCAGAATTCCAGTCCGTTGGGATTTGCATACCGGAAATGCTGCTCCTTTTGCAGTGAGTGAATCTTGGATGGATCGAGTCGAACAAGTAGTAGATTGGGGCTTATCCCGAGGATTCTTCATTACACTAAATGGCCACCATGAGGACTGGCTAAAAAACAACTATAGCAATCCTACACTAAGGGCAAGATATGATTCTATCTGGGTCCAGGTGGCGGAGCGCTTCCAAGATAAATCCGACAAACTTTTGTTTGAGATCATCAATGAACCTAATGGCATGACCGTTGGTCAAGTAGATGATTTGAATGAACGAATTTTAGGAATCATCAGACAAACCAATCCTACTCGAATTGTAATTTACGGTGGCAATATGTATGCGAATGCCGAGCAGTTGTTCGATGCCGTTATTCCTGATGATGATTATATCGTTGGGTATTATCATGCTTATGATCCGTGGCAATTTTCGGGTCAGGGAATGGGAACTTGGGGAACCCCGAATGACTATCAGCAGGTGACTAATAAATATCAGGCGGTTAAGAATTGGTCCAACGCCAATAATATTCCTATTCATCATAGTGAATTTGGTGCGGTACATACTTGTGATTTTAATTCTAGAATGCGAATTTATGCACATAATATAGAGCAATGTATTGCCAAGGGTTTTGCATTTTCTGTTTGGGATGATGGTGGTGATTTTCGTGTCCTAAATCGAGGATCTAATACCTGGCCAGAAGTTAAAGATATACTGATGCACTACCACGAGGATTCTCCAAATCAAGTTTTCACCACTTCTACTCCTGATCCGGTCGACGGTAATCCGACAGTTGTAATCGATTGGAATAATCGAGCGACCAATAATGGCACTATCATTATAGAAAGAGCAACCAGCTCTGCCAATGTCAATAACTTTGTTCAAATCGCGGCACTTTCTTCTGATGCGACTTCTTATATAGATGAAAGTGTAACTATAGGCAGCACTTATACTTACCGAATGCATACCACCCGAGCAGACGGAACGCTTTTGCATGGTTACCCCAGCCGAGTTTTCGTTAACTCTGGCCAACAAACACCTTACAATGGAACGGCGATAAACATCCCAGGCGTAGTAGAGGTGGAAGAATATGACTTAGGAGGAGAAGGACTCGCTTACCACGACAGTGACCCTGCAAATATTCCAAATGACTTTCGGGTAGATGAAGGAGTAGATATTGGAAGCTTTGGAGGTGGATATATTCTTGAATATGTTGAAGCGGGAGAGTGGATAGAATATACCGTTAATGTTGCCCAAACTGGGATTTACACGGTAGATGCGGAAGTCGGCTCAGAAGTTGCAAATGGCGCCTTCAATGTCTCCTTCGAACAAAACAATACTTCTACAACTTTTAGCACCCCGAGTACAGGCGATTGGTATGTCTTTCAAGAGATAACAGCTAACAGTACAATTTCATTAGAAGCTGGAGAACAAACAATGCGACTGAACATTACAGGCGCTAACCCTTTTAACTTAGACAAGTTGACCTTTACTTTAGTATCCGCAAGTAGTGTAGACAACTTAGGAGAGATCGAAGAAGGACTTAGCATTTATCCCAACCCTACAGATGGATTCTTAGAGGTTGAACTTTCGGGTGAATTAAAAGACAATGACATACAACTTGAACTATTTGGCTTAGCGGGTCATAAACTTGGCACTTTTTCTATGGATGGGAATGCGGCCTCGATTGATCTAAGTGATTTTGAGACGGGGGTTTACTTACTTCGATTGGTAAGTGATGAGGTGAATTTGGTGCGTCGAATTGTGAAGTATTAAATCCAGAGATTCTTTACCATGTAAATGGTATGAAGAAATAATGGGGTAGATGGAGTTTCCTTAAAAAAGCGTAAGTTTACGCTAGTGGGAAGCCTCCTCTACCCCATTTACTTTTTGTCTATCTCATTCGCCTTTTAAGTCCTAGACGGACTATACGAAATGCAGCCTAAACTAAATTAAACTATGCCAAAGAAAATAGACTGGTTAAATCACATTTTAGAATTTTCAGTTGTCTTAATTGGAATTCTAATCGCCTTCCAGCTTAACAAGTGTTCTGATGGCAGATCAAAATCGGCATTAATAAAAAACCATACAAAATACATCTATGAAGAATGTGATGAAAATATTTCTAGATTAAATGCTAGTATTTCACATTCGAACGCACAACTAAAATATGCGGATTCTTTGATTTTTGAAATCACCAAAAGCAAAGATATTCCTTTGATTAAAAAATTCTCTTCTAAGTTATTGAACCTACAAAATATAAGTTTAAAAAAAGATGCTTACTCTGTTTTAGTCGAATCAGGAGACATCCGGTATATGAAAAACTTCAACAACAAAAGAAAGATAATTACGCTCTACGAATCTTTCAATTCAATAAAAGTAACCAACGAAAATATCCTCAAAATATACGACAATCATTACTACCCTTATCTAAAGAAAAATTTCGACCTGGTAAACTGGAATTACAAGGATCTTTCAAACGTAAAAGAAAAAGAAAAATACTTTTCCGGAGAATTTGGAAACATAGTCTCTACTTATCGATTTTTACTGAACTCAAAAATTGAGGTTTATTCAAAATGTAAGGCTGATCTAAATGCGCTAAAAAGTGATTTGAAGTTTTAGGAGGAGGAAGAGGTAATTCTCCTACTTTTTCTTTTCTCCCTCCTCCAATATACCCATCTTCCTTTTTTTCCGTATAAGCACTTAGGAATACAACTAACGCTCAACGATTCCAACAATCTCAGTATCTACTACTTGAAATACATCTGTGCGGCATTGACCGGTAAACCTAGTTCCTGGGATTAGTACTTTATACCTTTCTATCCACTTGTAAGGCTTTTGTTTGTTTCTTTCTTTTGCGAGAAGATCTAGTGATTTAAGCTTGTAGCAAATACTATTTTAGTGTAGTTGTCGGGGGGAGTAATTATAATTGGGTAAGCATCATGAGATTGGGTGGATTGGGTTTATTTCTTTACTTTCGCAAGTCAATTAGAGATAGACGCAAGTTTGTGGTCTGTTTCGGTTTGTTGTCCAAAAAAACAAAAAATGAATCAAGCTAACATATTAGATAAGCCTCCAATTCACGCTAACATTGAAAAGAAATGCGAAGAGATAGGTTTTACAATGCCATCGGATCTGTATATAGGAACATTATTAAAGACCTTAATTAGTTCTAAGTTGGGGGCCAATATATTAGAATTGGGAACTGGAATTGGACTTTCGTTATCTTGGATGGTTGCAGGTTTAGGTAAAGAATCAAAACTGATTACAGTAGATAATGATCAAGCGTTAACAACGATTGCGGAGGAACATTTTGGATCAGATCCAAGAGTGGAGATAATTTGCGAAGATGGGACCACATGGTTGAAGAATTACAATGGAGAGAAATTTGATCTAATTTTTGCAGATGCATGGCCAGGAAAATATAGTGAACTTGATGAAGCTTTAGCATTAATTAAAGTTGGAGGCTTTTATCTAATCGACGATATGAATCCCCAACCAAATTGGCCGGAAGGACATCTGGAAAATGCTACTAAGTTGATAAACGATCTGGAAAAGAGGAAAGACTTTACCCTAACCAAAATGGACTGGTCGACAGGAATAATATTGATGACAAAAAAATACTGAATACCCACAATGAGTAATAGGTAGCTTCCATAATCGGTCAGCTAATATATTCACGCATTCTAGGTAAGTAAGACGAAAAGAACTTGTAATCATAGAAGGTTAAGCAAGTTTAAAAAACAAAGGAATTTAACATGGACGTTTTTGTAAATAATGAAACCGCAGAGCTTGAAAGTGTAATACTTGGAATAGGGATAGACATGGGCGAACCCAGAGAGATCAATCCAACGATAAGAAAGCACTTAGCCAATAACACTTTTCCTACAGAAGATGATATTCGTAATGAGATTAAGACCTTTGAAGAGGTATTAATAAAAAATGGCATTCAAGTATTGCGCCCAACTAATCTCCCCAAAATTGAACAAATTTTCACGAGAGATATTGGTTTTGTAATAGAGGATTACTTCTTCATTTCCAATATGAAATACCCTGCTAGAGCTGCGGAGCAAGAAGGAATAAAATACATTCTAGATAAAATCGACCGCTCGAAGCAAGTTGTAATTCCAGAGGGTATACTTATAGAAGGAGGAGATGTTATTTTGTGGAACGACTTCATATTCATAGGTATTAGCGATCGAACAACCGCAAATGCAATACCTTTTATTCAGAATATCTTTCCGAAGAAAAATGTTTTGGGTTTTGATATTGTTGTGGACCAAAACAGTGCTGATATTAACATCTTACATTTGGATTGTACTTTTCAACCCATTGGAAAAGATGAAGCGATAATTTACCATGATGGCTTTAAAAATCCTCCTAAGGAGATATTGGATTTGTTTCCAAAAGATAAATTATTGGAAGTAACATTAACTGAAAAAATCCAGATGTTTCCAAATGTCTTTTCGATTTCTCCTTCTAAAATTGTGATTGAGCAAGGATTTAAAAGACTAAAATCTGGCTTGCTCGAAAGAGGATATGATGTTTTTGAGGTTAATTACAGCGAAACTTCAAAACTAAGTGGCCTTTTGAGGTGCTCCACCTTACCACTGAAAAGAAAAAAAGATTAGCGTAGAGTAGCTTTCCAACAATATATTAACGGGTGTACGAGCCAACGCTTTACTGGCTTACACGCGAGGCCAGCAAGTTATCATTCAATTACTTTCCTTCAATTGAATTTAGAGTTCGAAGGCCCTTTTTCTTTCCTTAAAATAAAATTTCGGGTATATTTATGTGGAAGATGGAGTTCCGACATTCACTCCTGACCCCGAAGGCTTCCACGACATGCAAAAAAACATGCCTGATGAGAATGGAAATTTCAAATTTAATGATTTGCCTACTGGTGACTACTATTTAATCACTTTTATAATACCGGATAAAAACACAAACAGATGAATTTGAAAAACTCAAAACTACTTGCAAACAACTGGGTTATAACCCTTACAGCAACACTAATCGGAGTATTTCTCGCGCTCTATTTAAACGAGTGGGTAGCGTCCTATAAATTAAATAATCAAAAGGAGATAGCTACGAAAATGATTTCATCTGAAATTGCAGCAAATCAAAAAAGACTGAACACCACCATTCTTGAGCATAAACAATTGTTAGATTTTGTAGAATTTTTAAGTAAATATGTTGATGATGAAGATAATCTAATTGCTCCTTCTGACAGTATGAATAAATTTAAGAATCAATATCCTGACTTAGTCACCATCAATGATTCAACTCTTTTGAGCGATGGAAACTACCATTATAAAGGGCAAACGAATTTTGATTTATCACTGCCTCACCTACAACTAACGACCATAGCTTGGGAAACATTAAAAAATAGCGGCTTCAGCCCAACCTATAAATTTGAATGCTTAATGTATTTAGAATCAATTGATAAAATAATAACTGCAATTTTTCAAAAGGATGGGGAATTATTAGACTTTCTTTCTGGTATAAGAGATAGCGGAACAAAGAATGAAAACTTTATAGTCCACTTAAGGTTATTGATAAAATATGAAGAAATA
>CAZDTI010000342.1:0-9439 GCA_964508085.1 uncultured Saprospiraceae bacterium
CGCGAGCAGCAGCTTCTGAAGCCAAGCGCTCTTTCGCTTCCAGCGCTGCAGCCTCCGTAGCTTTCCGTTCTTCCATTTCGCGAGCAGCAGCTTCTGAAGCCAATCTTTCTTTTGCTTCCAGTGCAGCAGCCTCTGTAGCTTTCCGTTCTTCCTGTTCACGAGCAGCAGCTTCTGAGGCCAATCTTTCTTCTTCTTTCTTATTAGCAGAAGAGGTATCTTCTACATCTTCAGCACTTGATGATTTTTCTTTTTTCTTCTTTTTCCCTGGTTGAATATTAAAATTGTATTGTATTCCAAGATTACCTGTTAGCTCTGTAAATGGATCAATATCATCCATCTCTGTTCGCAGTAAGCCCAAATTCAAATTAGCGGTCAGCCCTTTTCCGATGTTATAAGCCCATCGAAATTGTCCGTTGAGATTGGTGCTGTTAGCACTGAGTTCGTTGGTATTGTAGAAGTAGTTAAAATCCAGTCCCATATTCATTTTATCTTTCAGAAATGATTTTGAAACACCTATTCCTCCTCCATATCTTTTGATGAGCATTTGGGCCAGTTCGTTCTGATTGTAATTGGCTCGGGTGGAGAATCGCCATTTGCTTTCACTCAGCATAAAGTTGTAGGCAAAGTGTGCGACCATCATTTGAGACTTGGCGCTTTCCAAGGGGTTTTCTATGTCGTCTCCAACTTCCTGAATGTTACCTCCTAAGATGAAGACATGCTGGTTTTTACTATCGTCTATGATGGAATAATTAAGGTTTACTCCTGCATCCTGTGTGATGACCACCGCATTAAGGGAGTCTAATTCCTGATTGAGGACATAGCCAATATCCGTGGTGTTGTTCGAGTAGTTGGCGGAGGCAGAGAAGGCCTCTAAAGCATAGGAAATATTGGCGGAGTAGACCAGACGTTGGGTCGTGGTCGGTTTGGCCAGATTCAGGTTGTTGGACTGTACTCCTCCGCTGAGGCCGACATTAATTTTTTGATCCAGTAGTCCAAATTCCAGGTTACCGAGATACTCCACCATATCGTTGTTGAAAAAGTAAGCGCCCAATGATTTGTAATTGGGGTCGATGCGTCTGAACTGAACGCCAGCTAAGAATTTCTTTCCTTCGTAGTTGAGGCTGGCATCGAGTGCGGAGCTGGATTCGGTGCTGTTCCGTTCTGTAAATAAAAAACCAGGATAGTTGCTGTCGTCACTGCTTGCTTCCAGTGCATTTGGGGATAGAGCACTCAGTCCTCCTTCCGCTCTGAAACGAAACTTATCGAATAACAATGTTTGCACGTTCAGGCCGAGTGTCAGGTTTTCTTCAGGGTTTGGCTGTTTGGGGCTGTTCGTTGGAATTGTAATAGAATTAGGATCATCATGAGCTTCAAATACAATGAAGTCTATGGAGTGTTGCTCCGTTCCGTAACCTACTTTCGCTCCCCAGCCCAGTCGTTCGTAAATGGGAACATTTGGCGTGGTCAAAGAGAGATCTAATGGTTCCGCTTTTGCTAATCGACCATACATGGCCGCTACTCGGAGGTTGCCGGGGGTGAGTTCTGTTCCTACTCCAAAAAAGTTCAGGTTAGCTAAGGTGAATTTTGAAAAATTCATACTTCGATGTCCCAGATGTAGTTTCATCCATTTGTAGTAAGGACTCATCCCAAAGCGGATAAATCGGTCTCGTTGTCCACGAACATTATTTCGTACATCATTTTTAAGCGCGTCTACTAATTCGCGCATATTGGGTAGAGAGGATTCGCTGTTACGTGCTGTAACTGTTAGAGAGAAGGGAATATTCAATTGGTAAATTCGAAAATTGAGGTTGGTATTCAAACTGTAGAAGAAAGGATCTTGTCGGAGCGGTCCTCCTTTAGTATCGTATGAACGAAGGTTGAGTCCCACTCCTCCAGACAAGGTTAGTGGATCACCAAAATCTGTAAAGCCTTTGAAAACGTCTTTAAAGTACGTTTTAAAAAAGCCTTCTTTAGTGGTTTGCTCCAAATTTTCCAGAGACTCCAGTTGAGCGAATGCACAAAATGGTAACATCCAAAACGAGAGGGAAACCCCCATAACTTTCCATTTGTTCATTTGGTTTTTTGTTTTAATTTGGAATTAAAAATTACTTTAACTGGATTTTAGCCTAAGGCAATAAAAGAGCAGTCTACTTAAGATCATCTTAAATAGAAAGCACTTTTTAGTTTAATTTACAGTGCTAACTGTGTGTAGTATTATTATTAGTCTTGAAGGGAAATCTAGGGGGGGTACTTAACAAGATATCATCAATTTCTTCAATGGTAAAATTAGATAATCCGTACCAAATCAATATCGCCAGTTATATTTCATTTTGGCCAAAAACAGTTCATTATTGCCAAAATCTTTTTTAAACTTTGACAAAAGTTCATCTCCAGCCTTCTTCTTTTAGCACTTCAAAAGGTCTGGTACTAAATTCGTTTTCAAACTGTAAAATGAAATAACTGACATTAATATATCCAATGGCATGACTTACTTCTTTTACGGTCTTATAAGTTCCTTTTTTAAGCATTTGCATAGCCAATTGAAGGCGGTATCTTCGTACATATTTTTGTGGCGACAAGCCAGTTACTTCCTTAACTTTTCGGAAGAGATCACGTTCGCTGATGTCTAACGTCTTCGCCAATATCGCATTGCTGATGTATTGGCTTATTGTCTGTTCCTCTATGGCCATATCCAATCGATTCAGCCATTTTTGTGATCTTCCTTTTGTCATTTTATCATTGGCATTTTTCAGATTTATTCTATTCCTGTTGCTTTATTTTATGCTACAAAAATGCCGATGATATCCTATTAATACAAAGACATTTTCTGTAAACTATAATAACTATTTCACAATAAATTAAGCAATATCTTCTCATAAGTCCTTAATTTTTATATATTTAGTTCATAATTACCATAACAACTAAAATGAACGTATTTACTTTCAAATTTTTTAAACTCTTACAGACTTTCTCAACAGAAGAATTAAAAGCTTTTGGCATTTGGTTGCGCTCTCCCTGGTGTAATACTAATAAGAGCTTGGTTAGGCTTTTGGAGAAGACCCGCAAGTATCACCCTGATTACACGCAGCAATCATTGACAAAGGAGCGGTTATTTCGTCAGGTATTGCCAGAAGGGAAATACAGTGAAAATCGAATGAACAATCTTTTATCAAAAGGTTATTTGGCCGCAGAACGTTTCATTACTTTTCAGTATTTGAGCCAACAAAGCGAACTTAGAAATCAAATTATAACAAAAGAATTACAAAATCGCTCTTTAGACGAATGGTTTTTCAAAGAAGCAGATAAAAACATTGTAGCGCTGGAACAAAAAGAAATTAAAAGTTGGGAGGATCACTATGAATTACTACAATTACTACGCGGTATTTATCATCATCCCGGACAAAACCCAAGGATGCAACCCGGTGGTACCACTATTGTAAAAATGGGAGAACAAATTGATCTTCTCTTCCTCCTAGAAAAAGCCGCCATTATTAATGAGAAAATTTCCAGGAACCGGATTTTAAAAAACGAAAACCACGATATTGCTTTCGACCTAAATATTTGGCAACAAGCTGCTAACCGTTTTGATCATCCCGCCATCTTGTTATACAAATTACGTTTTGAATACACGGCTGATAATATGTTGGAAAAATATCAGCAATTAAAAAAGACATACTTAGCCCAGTTTAAAAATTTAAACCAGAAGGAGAAAAAAATTCATTTGATATCATTGATTAATGATTCCGTAGTCCTCATCAGAGCAAAAAAAATCGACCTTAGCGCCCGACTTCCCTTATACAAATTGGGTTTAGAAAATGGATTCTTGTTAAGCAACGGCGTCTTATCTCTTAGGACCTTTGTTTCCATTTTAACCGATAGCAACATGTTGAAAGACTTCGATTATTCCTCCTTCGTTATTGATACCTATATCCAATATTTAGACTTTTCTTTTCAAAAAGATGCCTTACAATGGGCGTTGGCACACAAGGCATATCACCAGAAAAAATTAGAGATATGTCTTGAATTATTACTGCATTATGAATTCGATGAACACTATTTCAAAATTATAAGCAAGACCTTGACTACTCAATTGTATTTTGACTTATTTCTTAAAGACACCGCTTATCATGAATATCTGTTTAACTATTTCGATTCTTTCGAAAAGTGGCTCCACCGAGAAAAATCTCGTTCAAAATTCAATAAACACTCTTTTTTAAGACTAATCCAACTATGCAGAAAATTAGCTAAATATTACCTTAGTACTCCTTTAGAAAAAGAACAGCTTAGAAATTTACTGAAGGACGAAAATAACATTCAGGCACCTCTATGGATAAAACAAAAGATAGAAGAAGTGATTGCGCTTAAAGATTCGTAAAAAATAAACTATATCTCCAAAAAAAATAGGCCACTCAATCGCTAATTATTGAGTGGCCTAATTGAATGATCTAATGGACAAGATCATCCTCAATAATAATACGCTGACTATCCTTGAGTTCCAAACCTGTCAGATTGTTTCCGCCAATAGAAAAGTTCGCCTGCAATGAACCAACAGCTCCAACAAAATTGACTACATCAAAAGACAAACTGGTCTCATTATTATTGGCATCTGCGAAAGTCAGCGTCTGACTACTTTCTAAGGTTACATCCGACAAATCATAACTACTAGAAACCGTTACGTTAAGCTGGTTGGTCGTTTGAACCACCGCTGTTTTCTGAACCGTAATCTGTATCACCGTATTTCTGGTAGATGCTCCCGTGGAGTCACCGTTGTCTGAAACGTAGTCGATTGTTGTAGGCGCTGGGTCTTGAGGTTCGAGTAGTTCTTCTTTGTTACAAGAAGTGCATAAAAGAACGAAGGCAAAAGCGAGGAATAAAAACATTTGATTTTTCATGATAAAAAGGTTTTTTGAGCCTATCCAATACCATTGTTAGGTATAGAGAGCTCTAGTGAATGAAAATGAAGACTGGCCCATCTCCATGTTGTGGGAGACCGGTTTCATTTCCGTTCCTCTTTCATCATGTGCACCTGATGTATGTGAGGGTAGCGCATAGCCTGGTCTGTTACTGAAAGAGCGACTTCCAGTAATACCAGCGGAGTTTTTTTTACGGTGGACGGTGGACGGTTTTACGGTGGACGGCCCTGCATTCGTGGGAACCGTATTCCGTCCTTCCGTTTACCGTCTACCGTTTCACCGTCTACCGTTTCTCATTAAAAGGGTTAAAAAATTATTACAATCAGTGTAGTTAATAAGTATCTATACTTCTTGTAACTGTTCGATACAAAGGTGAGGGAGAAAGGGCTTAGGAGGCTAAGACTGAGGGCTTAAAGAAAGGTAATTTGGGCTCTAAGATTTTGAAAAGATGGGTAATTGGGGCTCAGAGATTGGAGGCTCTGTAGCGCTATTCTATTGATTTACAATCACTTAAGCGTGTCAAGATTGGTAGTGGAATAGCTTTCGTAAACCCGCGAGCAGGGAGAGCGCTAAGCAAGGTTTGGAAAAAACGGATGGTGTGGTATGAGCTTTTATTCAGGACTTAGGAGTGGTGCGCATCATACGCATGCCCATTGCTTTACGAACTTTTGCTGAGCACTCAAGACCTTCCCCGCGAAGTTCGCAAAGCCTCGCAAAGCTACCGTAAAAGATTATTATGGTAGTAGAATAGCTTTCGTAAACCCGCGAGCAGGGAGAGCGCAAAGCAAGGTTTGCAAAAGCGGATGATCCGAAGAGAGTCTTTACAGAATCACTTCTTCAAACCTCCAGGCTTCACCCCAAATTCCTCCTTAAAAATCTTAGAAAAATAAGACGGATCTTTAAACCCTACTGCATAAGCTGCTTCCGCCACATTATGATCACTTTGTTCCAAAAGGGTCTTGGCTTTTTGCAATCGGTAACTTCTCAGATAATCTGAAGGAGCGGTATCAGTTATTGCTTTTATCTTTCTAAAAAACTGAGAGCGCGACATTCTTATTTTTTGCCGCAGTTGTGGCAGACCAAAATTTTCATCGTGAATATGCTCCTCCAACAAGCCATTGATTTTTTGGATAAAAGCGTTTTCATAAATCAGGTTTTTTGAGTTTTCTTCTGATAGGGGTGCTTGTTCAAGACCCGTGGAGTTTAGATATTGGTTTTTGAAAAAGGCACTCATATTTTTCCGTCCTTCCAGTAGCTTTTTTAATCGGATGTCCAATTCTTCTTGATGGAATGGCTTAGCCAGATAGGCATCAGCGCCACGCTCTAGCCCTTCCAATTTGGAGGATAAATCTGCCTTGGCGGTCAAGAGAACCAGCGGGATATGACTCGTACGTTCATCCATTTTTAAAGTATTACAGACTTCAAAACCATCTTTCCCTGGCATCATAACGTCGCTGATAATGAGGTCGGGAACCAAGTCAATCGCTTTTTCAATTCCAATGGTTCCGTTGTAAGCGACCTCCATCTGATAGTCTTTTTCCAAACAACTCTTGAGGTAAACCACTACATCCGGATTGTCTTCGATGATTAAAACGGTAGGTAATTCTTTGTTGGTTGAAGCGGTGGAAATTTCAGCTAAAATTGCTTTTTGGCTTTCCAATTCTACTTTTGGAAATTGTTGACTAGTACTGTTGTCTAAAAGCGGTGCAGTATTCCGAATGGGCAAGATGATGGTAAAAACGCTTCCGGAAGTTTCATCCGAAGCGCCTTGATGTAAGTTACTTTTTACCTTTATTTCTCCTTCCATCAGTCGAAGCAGTTCTTTGGTATGGGCCAATCCAATACCAGTCCCTTCATGTGCCCTAGTGCTGGAACCATCCACTTGATAGAAGCGATCAAAAATAAGCGGCAAGGCCTCTTCGGGAATACCGATCCCATTGTCTTTTACTTCAATGAGTAGCTGATCATTTTCTTTTAAGACCCGAACGCCTACCTCTCCCCCTGCGGGTGTAAATTTAATGGCGTTGGAAATCAGGTTGGTCATCACCTGCTTGATTTGCTCTTCATCATAATCCATTTGAAAGTGCTCCATGTTAGAGAAAAATCGAAGGGAGAGATTGTTACCATTGGCATAAGAATGAAAAGATTCTAAGATATATCGTAAATATGCTATGATCTCTCCTTGTCTGATCTCTAATTTGAAGGAATTGTTCTCCAGTTTAGAAAGATCGAGTAATTGATTGATGACGCGCAAAAGGTTTTTTCCATTTCGTTCAATGATCGGTGGACCTTCATTTATGAATTTTTTTGGATCGGCTTGTAGCTTTTCTGCCATTCCCAAAATGACGGTTAGTGGTGTGCGGAATTCGTGTGTTAGATTGGTGTAGAGTTTACTTTTAAACTGGTCCAATTCCTTGAGTCTCAGTGCTTCCTTTTGCTCCAGTTGTAATTCTCTTTCTAAAGTAGCTCTTCTTCTATAGAAGATAAAGCCGGATAGAAATAGCAAGGACAATAAACCAATGCCGATAAATACGGCCTGTTGGCGTTGTTGTGTGTTTTGGGCTTTTTGGGCGCTGAGTTGCGCCTCCGCTAGTTTTTGTGCTTCGATGTTTTGGAGGCTGTCGGCGAGGGCTTGTTTTTCGTAATTGTATTTGTACTCTTGACGGATAACTTCGCGTTGGTTTTCTTCTCTTTCTACACTGTCGCGAAAAGTGATGTATTCCTCATGGTTTTGAAGTGCCATTCGGTCGTTACCCATTTTTTTGTACACGAAGTATAAGAGGTGATAAGCTTTAGCAGTGGTCGTTAAGTTTCCTACTTCTATAGAATTCGTCAAAGCCCGTTCTACAAATGTTTTGGCTTTTGCAAGCTCATTTTTGGTCAAATAAATTTCTCCGAGTCCATTAAGGCTAGTAGTCATGCTTCCCTTGTATCCGAACTTTTCTTTGATGGCAATGCTACGCAAAAGATAGCTGGTGGCTGTTTTATAATCCTCCATATTTATGTAAACAAATCCAAGGTTATTCAAGATCATAGCTGTCCCAAAATTCTTTTCCAGCTCTTCACAAATTTTCAAAGCTCGCGTAAAATAGTCAATGGCTTTCTCATCTTCTCTCAATTCTTTATAACTCAAACCAACATTGTTCAACATCATAGAAGTAAAAAAACGATCGTCTATTTCGTCACTCATTTCCAAACAGCGCGTATGATATTCTATTGCTTTTTCATAATCGCCCTGATACAAATAAACCACGCCGATATTATTTAACGAATGGCCTATTCCTGATTTGCTATCCAGCCGCTCGTTGATTTTCAGACTGCGGATATAATAATCGACGGCTTTTACTTTATCCCCTTGATCATCATAAATTGCTCCCAGATTATTCAAAATTTTGGCGACTCTGAATTCCTCTCCACTGTCTTCACTAGCCTTTTGACTCTGCTCAAAATAGTCTATCGCTTCTGTAAAATCTCCTGTTCTCTTATAAATAAATGCAATGTTATACAATGAGATAGCCACTCCCCGTTTGTATCCTGTTTCCTCACTTAAATGTTGACTTTGCGTAAAAAAATTGATACCTCGCTCATATTCGTTTTTAGCTATATAATGATCTCCTTTACTTAAGAATGCACTAATCAGCGCTTTTTCATACAGCATTTCTTCTGCTGCGGTGAGCTTGTCACTTTTCAAATTTTTCTGACAGATCCTTACAATTTTTTCAGCTAAAGTATCTATGACCTCGGAGCTTCTAGGCTTGACCATTTTAACCCAAACCCGCAACGCAGTGACTTTCACCGTATCATGCTCCGCTGTTACAATCACCTGTTTTAAAGAGTCAATCTGCCTTTCTTGTTCCGCTCCAAGTTGAGCAAAACCCGGCATTCCATCTAACAAAAGGAAGGTCAATATAACTAGGGGGATTTTGTGCCATGGAGCTATGGCAGTGCGTTGTAGGTCGGTTTTTCTCATTTGCAGTTCTATTTGGGTTTCTAATCTGTATGTTCTGGGTCGAAAGTAGAGGGGATCTAGCTAGCTTCGAGAGGTATAAAGTCAATTCTTAAGTAGGACTTTTGGCAAATATAATTTTTCTTATCGCAATTCTATAGGTTTTCTTAAAAACACTTCAACCCATGTATCCCTCCATTCGGATAATGCAAATAAAGCAAATGAGAAAAAGGCCCATTCTCCTTCAAAACTTTAAACCGATGATACGTATCCGGCGCTAAAGACTCCTGCGGCAGCACTGCTTTCCAGGGACTATCCGGCTGATTAAAAAGGGCTATTTCAAAATTATGAGGCTCCTTTGTTTTTTCGTTCAAAAAGGATTGATTCAACATATACTCCTGAAAGTTATCTGGAATAACTTCATGACCATCTCCAAACTTCAACATCCATTTTGGCAGAGCCGACAAATAGGATTCCACTTTTTTTCCATCTTCTGCTAACAAACCAAATACATGACAAGTCAAGGGGGAATTAAAACGGTGCAGATAAGTATCTACTACAATCTCCTTGATGTAAGTTG